>CAZKXG010000028.1:0-1468 GCA_964556465.1 uncultured Cryomorphaceae bacterium
ATCGGTAAACGGATTGGGGTAAATCCGAAGGGGAGTATTGGTTTGGTCGGGGTCCGAGCTGAGAATTTCCCCGCAGTTGGCATCAGCGCTGCCGAACATGTTTTGATCCATCCAAAATAGCCGTTGGACCAGCCAGTCGCGCATATACTCCACCTCTTCATCATAGGTCTCGCTGATGAACAGGTTGGGCCAAACGTAGTTTCCGAGCACATCGTATCGCTCGAAATTCCGATCGGCGGCAGGGCCGATGGTGGTGACCAGCGAATCGATTCGACTCATCAAAAATGAAGTCTCCAATTTATCTTCTCTCAATTGCTGCCAGCGGCAATACATTTGATCCTGCACCGCCTCAATGGTCATCAACTTTTCCACCCAAAACGGCCATGCCGTGCAGGGGTATATCCATCCTTCGGGATTGGGGTCGCAGGCAAAATCGAAATTGCTATAGCCAAGATTGAAATCCCATATGGGACCCATGTGGAGCTTCCCTCCATTGCTGTCCTTTTCCTTGTACATGTAAAAGCTCAGCTTGAAAGCGTCAATCTGCTTGGTCAATTCGTTGATCAGAAAGTAGTCGATGAACGATTCAATATCCAGGTAGTTTTGATAAGTCGATTCGTAACTCGACAGGTACATGGCCAGTTCAAAATCGTAAATCCACTCTTGGATGTACGCCTTCTGATCGGGTACTAATTGATCGAATCCGGGATCGTGGAACGTGTAGAAGGCATACAATGGAAAGGAGGAGTAAAACCCGTCATCTTCTATTTCGGGATTGTCCCTGTCAATCTCCAGAATATACCCACCCGTTAGCTCATCACCTTCGGTGTCCTCGGGAAGGAGCTTTGCGATATCGACTCTGGCATCGTCTTGCTTGATCTTCTCCATCAGGAGGTAAACCCCACGGTAATCATCGTTGATGATCAATTCACAAAAGCGGGTTCGGGAGGCATATTCCATCACGTCATTCCCCATTTCAAATGTGAGTGCATTCCTGATCAAGCTCTTGTCAGAATAGGGTCCGTGAAGGATCCAGTCGTTTTCAGCGGGCATACCCAGTAGGGACACATTGTTGTTTTCACCCTCTGCAGTTTGGGTCTCAAAGGCGTAATTCTTCTTTTCGAAAAATTGAGAAGATTCGCCTCTTATCTCTATAGCCACTTGTCCGTTGTAGTCAGTTGGATGATTGTCGATATAATTCAATTCACCTTCGCCGTTATCGATGATTTTCATTTGGGCCACGATTCTGGGATCGTTCAGAATTTCCTGTCCATTGGTCAAGATTTGAATCAGCGGCAGTTCTGTCGCTAAGAAAGGCTCAAAAAACCATTCGGGGGTGGGGCCATAATCAAAAGTGGAATCGGTTATTCCCAGTGAAAAGAAGAAATTACCGGAAAGGTCGGAAGAGGTAATCAGGAAATTATTGACCTGTATGGCCAAGGTATTTTGCCCTTCCTGAACCAAGTGA
>CAZKXG010000028.1:1508-2335 GCA_964556465.1 uncultured Cryomorphaceae bacterium
GGTGTACAAGACTGCTTCTTGGTCTATAGGAGGCGACTCGTTGTATTCCAGGATGTCGGTTGGGTCGCCGATATTTCCCCGCCCTATTTCAACTCCATTGAGATAAGCCACAAATGCATCATCGTAATCGGCATGAAAGATGGCCATGCTGATCTTAGAAGTATCGATAAGCTCGAAGTCTATTCTCAAAAAGACGGAATGAACGGGTTCAATTTCCGTATTGTCATCTCCATCACCATAACCGATCCCTCCTTGTCCCGAAAGCCAAGAACTGTCGTCAAAGTCGGGCATCATCCAATCTTGAGGTGGCGCCGAAGTACCCAAGCGAAATGACCAAACGTCATCGGCATACACGGCGGTCTCCCAATGGTCAATTTCAGTTTGACCAAAGGAACCAAAGCTCGCAAAGAGTAAGCTGAATAAGATGCAGAGCCTGTTTGTCTCAGTCATGCGTAAAAATACGAAGATGAGATGAAAGTATTTTTCTGTTACTGACGTGTATGTTGATCAGAATAAATCTGCTCGACGATCATTCTTAAACCGGTTCGGAACTACTTCAGCTGCAGCTAGTCTTTCTTCGCCGATGGCAATCGACTTTTGATAAACTTAAACTGCCCGTTGTGATTCGACTCGTGTTCGCACACGTGAAACCACTTGCAGTAATTATTGGTAGGTCCCCAGTACCAATCTTCGTCTACGGACATCAACCAATCGTCGTCTCGTTTTTTGAATTCCTTCAAAGTATCGTTGCGCACATCCTCGAGTTTCTTGAGATAAAAGTCGAGATCGTTTCCCTTGATTTTCTCACGGGCTTCATCGCCGAGGCC
>CAZKXG010000028.1:2345-6552 GCA_964556465.1 uncultured Cryomorphaceae bacterium
CTACGCGGTGAACGGCCCCGTCCCTGAGGCGAAGCCGAGGCCTGAGGCGGTGCCCCATTCTTCGTTTTCCGATTCGGGCCACTCGCCCCACTTGTAGCCTTCAAAGGTGTGGAGTTGGTAAAAACGTTCGGTCGATGCCAAGTGCCAAAGCATGGCGCCGATAGAATTTGCGTTTTCGTCAATGAGGTAATCCAGATCTTCTACGCTCATTCCCCTCACGGGCATTAAGATTGTGTTGCGCATCCAGTCCATCATCGATACCAGCGTGCCTATTTGTGGCGTATAGCCCTTTTTGGGGCCGACGATATTGATGCCTTCTTGCTCTTGAATCAAATGCGGGGCAGCGATAGTGGCAGTCGGCAAGGTCAGGAGGCTTCCTGCGCCAACGGTTAAAAGGGATGATTTTTTAATAAAGTCTTTTCGGTCGATTTCCATTTTCTTTTTCTTTGGTTGCTGTCCGCATTATTTTGTTCAGTTGAAAAGGTAAACAAAACAGCTAATGCTCAGCAGTATTTCAGATTTTTAACAATTGGTATTTCGTTGCCGATTGGCAATAAGCGAAGTTCAAAATCGTTTTGGTTATCTCTATTTTGATTGGTACGTATTAAGCTTAATCAACTTCCTTTTTAATGTTGTTTCCTGAGTCTCCCCCCTTGGATGTATTGACAATGCTTCTGCGATAGTTGTATCTTTCCTAAAAATACAAGGGCTATGAAAAAACAGACTTTAGACAGTATGAAATGGATCTTTTTCCTCGCCACCTTGTTCTTAGGCACAGCAGCAGTAGCGCAAATTGTAAATCCATACGCTCTGATCGAAGCAGAAGATTTTGATGAGCAGAGCGGTATTCAAATTGTTGGAAATAGCAATTTAGCCGGCGTAGCCTATATCAACGATGGTGATTTTATTCGGTTTGACAATGTTGATTTTGCCAATGGCCCTGTATCCGGTGGCGTTCGTGCATCTAGTGCCACCAATGGCGGGGTGATCGAATTTCGAACCGAAAGTACGAATGGCCCACTTATAGCGACTACTACTGTTACGAACACAGGTGACTGGCGTACTCCTGAAATTTTTCCCATTACAATGGTTGATCCTACAGGGTATGCCGATGGATCTGAATTCTTAGGAACGCAAACACTTTATTTGGTTTTCACGGGAGGAAACGGATTCTTAATTGCCTTGGAGAAGTTTAGGTTTAATGCTGCAGAAGTGCCTGTAGAGGAAATTCAGCTAACCAACTGTCCTGTGGGTGATGTCACCATTGGCGATCAGCTAATTTTCGAAGGGCAGGTAGTTCCCGAATTTCCTAGTATTTCAGGCGCTCTTTTTTCTATCGACAATGGAGAAACAATTGATCCGATAACCGGGGAATACACGGCTCAGAATTTAGGCGAAGTAACTGTTACACTCACTTCCATTTCCAACCCAAATGTGTTTGATCAATGTACTTTTACCGTGATGGAACCCGAAGAATTTCGCGTTGTGATCTTTCACAAAACCAATGGCTTTCGCCATGGTTCCATTAATGCGGGAATTGATATGATCGAAGATTTTGGACTTGAGAACGATTGGATTGTTGAAGATTCTCAGAATAGCAACATCTTTACTGATACAAATTTAGCCACTGTCGATGTAGTCGTTTGGCTGAATACATCGGGAAACAATCTTCTAACGGGAACTGAGCAAGATGCTTTTGAAAACTACATTCAAAACGGTGGAGGATTCGTTGGATTTCACGCCGCTACTGATACGTATCGCAATCAGAGCTGGCCATGGTACAATGACTTGGTAGGTGCGATCGTGCAAACGGGTCCCAACCATACCAGCAATAATTTTAACGCAACGATGGATGTGGTGGGAAGTCACCCTGCCGTGGAACACCTTGGCACGGAATGGAATAAGGACGAGGAATATTACTACTGGGAATTGAACGGTGGGTATATTTTCGATGGAAACATTGATTTGCTGCGGGTACGCTCTACCGGTAGTCAAAGCTATGATGTGCCGCGACCCATTACTTGGTACAAAGAGTTCGATGGAGGGCGTTCATTTTACACCGCTTTGGGCCACAATTCAGGGGACTACAATAATGACGATGATTTCAGAATCATGTCAGAAGAAGCCATTCGTTGGGCGGGAGGACTTATTGATATCGCACCCGAGGGTGATTTTGCCGAAGAAATTGGCGGAACCCACGACTCTCATGATCATGGCATTGTGGCTTACCCCAATCCGGCCAATGATCTACTCAACATTCGAAGCGAAGGTGAAGGGATCATCGAAGTGGCTTTATTTTCTATCACCGGAAAACTATTGAAACAAACTCAAGGGTTAAGTGGGCTGCAACTCGATGTAAGCGACCTAGACCGAGGGATGTATGTGCTACAGGGTAAACAAGGGGAGCTGCGAAGCCAAGTAAAGATTGTAAAGGAATAAACAACTGATCACCTTTTAGGTGAGCGTTTTCAATCCCTAGACCTTTATCGAGCTATGGTCCTGACATATCCCGAATGGGAGCAACAATTGTGCATTGAAATGTTGAGATTTAAAAGTCGGCTAGTCTCTGTCAACCTTTGCTGACGATATTGGTGTGTGCAAAGCTCATTCCCTTATATGTTGTCTAGATCGGTGATAGTAAAGTCGTTTTTCTGATTACCGGTATTTAAAGTGGTTGAAGGCTCAAAGAGCATCACACTCACCTCTTCCGGAGCGAAGGGTTTGTGCTCTACTCCGCGAGGAATGATCACAAATTCTCCTTCATTGATTTCGAGCGTTTGGTCTGTCAATTCAATAAATAATTGACCCTTAACGACCAAAAAAAATTCATCTTCGTTAGCGTGGTGGTGCATCACAAATTCGCCTTTGAACTTGGCAAGCTTTACTTGCTGTTGATTCAATTCGCCCACAATTTTTGGCTTCCAATGATCTTGGAATGTACCGAACTTGTCTTTGAGATTCACCTTTTCGATTTTCATCGATTAAATATTTAGAAAGAAGCGTTCCTTACTTTTTGAAGTGGCTCCGATGCGCCGATAGAACTTTATGGCACGAGTATTAAAGTCGGGAGTTTGCCATTGAATATGTTCGCAATTTAATCGTGCACCTTCGGCTTTTATTCTGTCAACTATTTTTTCGCCGATACCCATTCCTCGTGCCGCTTCTGTCATGAAAAGGCAATCCATGTAGATGTAAAACTCAGCATCCCAAGTGGAGTATTGCTTCATGTAAGTGGCGTAACCAATCAAGTCCCTTTCGGCTTCTACCACCAAACAATAAAGTGTAGGTGGGTCAGAAAAGAGGTGCCGACTCAGTCTTTCGGCTTTATGATTTTCAGTATAGCCGCTCTGCTCGTATGCCGCATGGAGAGCGCAGAGATTCACCACTGCGGGAAGATCTGATTTTCGAGCGAATCGAATAAGTGGATTATCCATCACAACTCTACATTGGTTACATCCTCGAGATAAGCCTGAAAGTCAGGTTTGGTTGCCTTCATCACATGTCCAGGCGACTCGTTCGTGATTGATGATTTCCAATTCCCAAACGCAAGGCGCAATCCCTTTTCCCGACACCAAGGTGAATTCATCCAAGGTGTCGTATTCAGAAAGGTAAATCTGTGTGTTCATCATGTAGCCTCCGAGCCACCAATTGAAAATGGTAAATATCCCTTCCGTGCCAACGTGCAGAATCAGAAAGGCAGTATGGAAATGCTCTTCGTTCAAGCCGTTTTTCCTTTTTGTCCATTCAGGCAATTGCTGCAATACATTTTGATAGAAATCATGGTGTTGGAATTCTCCCGATTTCACGATCGTATAGACTTTCACTGTCCACCCATTCATTTTCACAATTTCTTTGAATCGGACAATTCGGGGCTTATAGGTTGGTATGATGGTGATTGACATGAGTGAAAAATACACAACCTGAAGCAAAGATTATTTCAAATATGTGAAACGGTCAAATAAAGGGTTAAGAGGGCTTCAGCTCATTAAAAACAATCTCACCCTCGATCTCAACTTTAGATAGGTGTTTGATCTCGTCGTTCCAATCGAGCGGGGTCCAGTAGTCGGGATACTTTAAGGTGATCTCTCTACCTATTAGTCGCTCTTGGAGGTCTGCCAATTCCAGTCCGTTTTCCAAGCCGCGATTGATGTAATATCGTCGTTTTTGATTTTCCAGTCGAAAGACCACGTCATTCTCCCCGCCTTCG
>CAZKXG010000028.1:6562-7875 GCA_964556465.1 uncultured Cryomorphaceae bacterium
TTGCTTGATCTTCCGAAATGATGGGGACAGGGCGCAAGATCAATATGGCAGCGACAAAAAGAAGAATGCCCAATCCAATGAATAGCTTTTTCAACATGGTCGATTTACGTTGGTTCTGTTTTTTTAACGCAAGAGGATTCTATTTCTTGTCTGCAGTGAAATCCTCGGAGGGCGATTGCCCGTTATCCTCCCTTTTTATCACTCTAAAAAACTCCCTGTCGAAAATGGAAAAGTAGGTTTTGGCATCAAATTCTTCGTAGTAAGGAATGAACTTTCGTAGGTTCTTTCTCGCTCTCTCCGGATAATCGCGCAGGTAGGTCATTTTTGTTTCGGCATAGGGGGAAATATCCACTTGCACGTTAGGTTCGGGCATACCGTCTATTCCATACATCTCATTGGCAATGGTGCTCGCATGTGGATATCCCCATTCTTCCATTTTGGCTGCGAGCCATTTGTCTACAATCTCTTCTTCCATATGGTCGGTGTAAACAGATTGGTAAATTCTCTCGGCTTTCAGCTTATTCTGAGCGAGTAGATCTACTACCAACTGACTGATAAAGATATGGTCGGGATGGCCGTACCCGCCTTTTTCATTATCGAGAGTGAAGAGCACCGAGGGATCGAAGGCATTGATCTTTTCGGTCAAAGCCATGGCGACTTTCTCGCGTAGAAATATCCGATCTATTTCGTCATGTGGTATCGGTACATAAGGGCTGGTTGAGGTGTCCAAACCCAAGCGATAGAAGCCGTCGTCCAAGATCAACTCGTTGCCCTCGCAAATGATGTGCGCCGAATTTCGGCCCGATTCGGGATTGACGTGAGCCACCATACTCAACTGTTTGATGGTCCAGCCTTTTTGCGATAAGCCGGCTATCGTTCCCGACATGGCACAATCATCGTCGTCGTGAGCTACGATGATTAATGCTTTCTTGTTCGAAACGGTATCCAAGTAAGTGTCGAAGGGGTAAGTCTCTGTAGCCGCGAATGACTTAAGTTCTTCAATGGTTGGTTTGTGGGCGCAAGAAGTCGCGCATAGGACAAGGAGTCCGAGACAGAAGGTTTTCATAGGTTTCGTTTTAATGAGCAGGCAATGAGTAAACTGCAGGTACCTGTTTCTATTGTACACATCACTGAATCTAGTGATGTGATTAGGTGAAAATCAGACTCAATCAATGAGCCCCATTTCTTTAAAAGCTTGATACGACAAGTTTTTTCGAATCATCTGAAATTTATCCATTTCAAAACTTGCCTTGGGTTCCACATTCGTGGCGAAGAAATAGGTGTTTTCGGGTACTTCAAGATATCCGACAAAC
>CAZKXG010000028.1:7885-11662 GCA_964556465.1 uncultured Cryomorphaceae bacterium
ATCAATAATCATGAGTCTTTTCATGTTCTTTTCGGTTTCCATGGAAATGGGCAATTCAGAGCGGTAAAACCGCTTTAGGAAATCGATCTGTTCGAATGGTGAGATCTTCGATTCGCCCACTAGCCAAAAGAGATCTATGGAGCTTGAATCGACTTCCATGGAGCCGTAGTTGAGCTTTGCCAAGTAGCTGTTCATTCTATCTACTCCAATCTCTCGGGCAATTTCTTGGTAGCACGGAACACAAGAAAAGTGAAAGGCATCTCTAAAAACCAGGTCCTGTTCCCAAACTCTCATTCTCCTGTCTTCACCATCCCATTTTATCAGGGTGCTGTCGTCCTCGATTACACCTGTTTCCAAGGCAATAATTGAATTGGTGATTTTGAATGTAGAGGCGGGAAGTTGACCTCTTCGACACCAAGAAAAATCATTTGAATGGTATTGATCTTTCTCCAAATCGTAGATTAGAATAGCGCCTTTAACATTCGCAGAGTCTAATAGAAGTTGTAGCTCGGAAACTACCATTTCATTCGAGTCGGGAAGCATTGGGACATGGGCCTTATCAGAATTGTTCTGTATGCAAGATTGAAATAGAAAAAGGATCAGAAGGGAAAGGACAAGGCTCTTTCTCATAACTCAATTTTTTATCAATCGATTTAGCTCGGGTATTAGGTAAATAGCCTCAAAAGCTTTTTTAGGTTGGCAATGAAATAGATCTAAGTATAGTCTCACTTTTTCAATAGCTTCAAGGTTTTTAACGAATGGTCGTTCGTTCCCTTTAGCGTCACCAAATAAATTCCTTTTGGCAATTCAGCAATATCATATTTCCGGTTAGTGGAAGCATTAAACCTAAGTACGACCTCACCGAGAAGATTGTAGATCACCAAACTCTCTATGAAGGTATTTTCACTCAGGTGGATGAAATCAGAAGATGGATTTGGGTAAATTTCAATCGCCTCTTTGTCTTTATCGGAAATACCCAAAGTCGAACAAGTTTCACCTCCCGTTGCCGAAAGAAAATAGTCTACTAAAACGGTGTCTGTTGGAATATCCTCATTCGAAACTTTTAGAATCACGTGGCCTTCGCCCGAAGTTGCACCGAAAGATGATTCACCTGTAAAGTATGTGTCGACAGCGAGTCTATTGTCCGTTGAATTAGGCGCAACTGTAAATTGGTGGTAGCTAACCATTGGAGGAGTGGAAAGAGTAATGTCAGAAACCCCGGTCACCCAGCATTCGGGTATTTCGTTGACTATTCGTTCCCATTTTAGTGTGAGCACCTCCGAGGTATTATTGGTAATAAATGCCTCCGCGTAAAAGAAGAATATTGACGGGTTTTCATCAAGGTCAACCGATCCATAAGTCGGATTGGGAGTTATAGAAAAAGACTGAGCATTCACTTGAGTCATTTGAAATAGAGCCAGAAGAATAAGTACAAATCTGATCATGATATTGGTAATAGGTGAGCAAGGTGAATTTAGTGCTTTCTTTTCAATTCTTTTATCCGGATCAGAATCCGCGTACAGGTCCGCATTCCGGATGTGGCGTTTAACATCCGGCTCAATAATGAACCATAGTATCGTATTTTTGCACCGGTTTATTTTCTGAGAAACAAAACACCCCGGTACACTGCGCAAGATTCTGCACATCGATATGGACGCCTTCTTTGCATCCGTTGAGCAACGCGATAATCCCGAATTGCGAGGGAAGCCAGTGGCTGTTGGCGGCTCCCGCGAACGCGGAGTGGTAGCGGCGGCCAGCTATGAGGCGCGAAAGTTTGGTGTCCGCTCGGCGATGCCATCGTCTATTGCCGCGCGAAAATGTCCTGAGTTGATATTTACCAGATCGCGATTCGACGTCTACAAAGAGGTCTCGCAACAGATTCGCGAGATTTTTCACGAGTACACTGATCTGGTCGAACCGCTCTCACTCGATGAGGCCTTTCTGGATGTAACCGAAAACAAGCGCGGGATGAACCGCGCTACCGAAATAGCCCGCGAAATTCGGCAGCGCATTTTGGAAGAAACCCAACTTACCGCAAGCGCTGGTATCTCTGTCAATAAGTTTCTGGCTAAAGTAGCCTCGGACATCAATAAACCGAATGGTCAAAAATTGATTCACCCGACACAGATTGATGCGTTTACCGCCAACCTCGAAATCAAGCGCTTCTTCGGTATCGGAAAGGTCACAGCCGAAAAATTGAACGGGATGGGTATTCACACGGGTGCAGACTTGCGCAAGTACACCCGCCCTGAACTGGTTCAACTTTTTGGCAAAAGCGGCAGCTATTACTACCATATCTGTAGGGGATTGGATGATCGACCCGTGCGGCCCGACCGCATCCGCAAATCAGTGGGAGCAGAGCGCACCTACAGCGAAGATATCCAAGAGCTAAACCAACAGCTCGAAGCGCTGAGCCGTATCGCCGAGGAGGTGAGCAAGCGCATGCAGAAAGGAAAACACCGAGGGAAAACCATCACGGTGAAACTTCGCTACAGCGATTTCACTACCCATACCAGAAGTCGTTCGATTAGTCATTTCACCGATCGAGAAGAGGAGATTTATAAGGTCGCGGCAGAGCTGCTTGAAGCTCACCCGCGGGAGCAGGCCTTTCGGCTTTTTGGTATCTCGGTGAGTAACCTCAATACCGAACCTGCAAGTAAGGGTGGACAGTTGACTTTAGATTTTTAGTTTGCACAAAATTTAGAGTAAAATCGAATTGCTTTATTGGCTCTAACTCATCGCTCATCTCTTTTTTGTAAACCAGCGTGTAGCGAACCTGAATAGTCAAGGATTGACTTTCTTTATTTTCTCGTTATCAGGAGTTGTCTCAATTCGTCATACTCATTTTTCATGCTGATCTTTTTGCAGCCATCGAGATTTACTTTTTCAGATTGATAATCGGGAATGGCTTTGGCAATAATCTTTGAGAATTTTTGCGGATGTGCGGTCTCTAAAAATACGCCAATCTCGTCGGCTTTGAGTTGTTCGGCCAAGGCCAATTTCCCAACAGCACCGTGAGGATCTAAAATGTAACCGGTCTTTTTGTAGCACTTCTCCATTTCTTCGACGGTAGAGGTGTCACTAAATCGATCCGCACTGACGTCTTTTTTCATTTGACTGATGTCACCTTGGTATAGGTGATCTATCCGCTCG
This sequence comes from uncultured Cryomorphaceae bacterium, assembly GCA_964556465.1. GTDB lineage: Bacteria > Bacteroidota > Bacteroidia > Flavobacteriales_D > Cryomorphaceae > JAKVAV01. The sequence goes on from CAZKXG010000028.1 coordinate 11,039, forward strand.
AAGTTGCTCGGGTTGCCCACATCCATGGCGTTGGAATAGGTCAGCACGGAAGGTTTTTTTTCAAAGGCTCCCGTCAATAGGTATTGATGAAAAGTGTCGTTGGCATTGTGCGCCGAAATGAACCTAGCGATGGGCAATCCAATTTTTTTGGCTACCAAGCCTGCTGTCAAATTTCCTAAGTTTCCTGACGGAACGGATACCACTAGTCCATTGTCGCCAAGCTTTGTTTTGAGCTGCTTGTACGCAAAAAAGTAATACAGCATTTGCGGGAGCAGTCGCGCAATGTTGATGGAATTGGCGCTGCTTAAGGCCATTTCATTTCTTAAACCCTCATCGTTAAACGCCTCTTTGACTAATTTTTGGCAATCGTCAAAAGTACCGTCTACCTCCGCGACGCGGATGTTTTTTCCCAAGCTCGTCATTTGAAACTCTTGGTAAGGACTCACCTTTCCTTTCGGGAAAAGAATGGTCACAGCTACTCCCGGAAGATCATAAAAACCATGAGCTACCGCACTTCCCGTATCCCCCGAGGTGGCCACGAGAATGGTCACATCCTCATCTTTATCCTTATAGAAATGGGATAGACACCGCGACATAAATCGAGCGCCTACATCTTTAAACGCC
>CAZKXG010000028.1:11750-22831 GCA_964556465.1 uncultured Cryomorphaceae bacterium
GTCTGTGAGTGATTCCTCTACAAACGGTTTGAGCACTCTGAAAGCAATTTCGTGGTCATCGACCTTTTCAATTTCATCAAAAAAAGAAACGGGAAGTTGAGGAATCCTTTCGGGAAAGTACAGCCCGCCGTTCTTGCTGAGACCACTGATCACAGCCTCTTGGAATGAAGCCCTTTCCTCATTTTCTCTGGTGCTGATATATTTCATGGGGTTGGACTTAGAATTCGTGCCCCGCTGTTTTCGACCAAGGCATTGATAAAAGTTTGGGTTGAAACATCTCCACCTTCGTAGACCTTCAAAAGTGCCGTTTCAATGCGCTTGGCATTTTCTTCGCCTTCGGCAAGGGCAAATATAGACGGCCCCGATCCGGATATTCCAAAAGCGAGGGCGTTGTTTGCAACGGCCGTAGATTTCATTTCTTTAAAATTCGGGATGAGGAAACTTCGTGCAGGTTCTATCACCATGTCGTGCAGAGACTCCGCAACCAAACGCAGGTTTTTTTCATAAAGGCCTGCCACAAAAGTTCCCATATATGCCAACTGTTTAATGTACGATTGGAGCGGAATTTTGTCAGCTATCAGCTTTCGAGAGTCGGCTGTGTTTACAGTAACATTTGGGTAGAGAGTGACAACAAAAAGATTGTCGATCAAGGGTAGTTTGATCAAGTCGTCGGGATTCTTTCCTTTGGCCAAGATGATGCCTCCCAAGATAGATGGAGCCACATTGTCAACGTGATCGGTTCCGCAGGCCACCCGTTCACCTTCGGCGGCAAAAGCGACCAATTCTCTATCGGTATATGGAGAGTCGATCAGGGAGTTGTAGCCATAAGCGGCTGCAGCGCTGCTCGCGCTACTGGAGCCCAATCCACTGCCTGCGGCAAAACCCTTTTTCAGTCGAATATCAACTCCACGAAAGTCGTTTTGTGCTTCCTGCATTTTCCGAATCACCACCGAACAGCAGTTCTTTTCTGCTTCGTACGGAAGGTTTTCGCCATTGATGATTTCAATGATTTTATTCTCTGCGGTATTGTTGAAGGTCAGTTCTATTTCATCGCCAATGTTGTTGAGCGATAGACCAAGAATGTCGTAGCCCACATTGAAATTGGCAAGTGTGGCGGGGGCGAAGGCTTTTATACTTTTCATACTCAATTATTGATGATTTGCATTAAATCAGAAAAGACGCCACTCGCCGTTACGTTTGCACCTGCACCAGCACCCTTGATCACCAGCGGTTCTAATGCGTATCGGTTGGTATTGATCGCTACCACATTGTCTTTTCCCTCTAAGTTATAAAAAGGACTGTCAGATGGAATTTCGTTCAATGCAACGGATAGCTTTCCATTTTCGAGCGTTGCCAATACCTTTAATTTGTTTCCATTGGCTTTAGCCTTCGAATACAATTCCTTAAAATGAGCTTCGTGCTTTTCCAAATTTTTAAAGAAGCTTGGGACATCTTCTGAGTCCGAGCATTCTTTGGGTAAGAAATCATTAAAAGTAATGTCTGATAGTTCGCGGTTTAATCCTGATTCTCTGGACAGAATCAGAATCTTTCGCATTACATCCAATCCGCTTAAGTCAATAAGTGGATTGGGTTCCGTGTAGCCATCTTCTTTTGCCTTAAGCACCACGTCGGCAAATTTATTTTCTCCGTTGTACTCATTGAAGATAAAGTTTAAACTCCCTGAAATCACTGCTTCAATTTTATGGATCTTATCTCCGCTGATGTTTAGGTCGTGAATGGTCTTAATGATCGGGAGGGCAGCGCCTACAGATGTTTCGTACTTGAAAGAGCAATTGTGTTCTTTGGCCAATCCTTTCAGTCGGGCATACATTTCATATTCGCTGCTGCAAGCAATCTTGTTACAAGTCACCACCGAAATACTATTCTCCAAGAGCTGCGCGTAGCCATTGCTCACCACCTCCGAAGCGGTATTGTCAATGAAAATGCTGTTGCGCAAATTCAAGGCTATAATTTCTTTGAGGTAATTGGATAGAGTGCCGTATTCCGTACCTTTTTCTTTTATGCCTAAAATGTCTTCGCTACTCAAATCGTCTCCGTCGCTCAAAAGCATTTTGGTGCTATTGGCCACACCGACGATTTTGAGATTAATGCCATATTCTTTGATGAGTGTTTCTTTCTGGTCGGCAATGATCTTTAAAAATTCACCCCCCACATTTCCTACTCCTGCGATAAAGAGGTGAACGTCTTTCACCACATTGCTGAAGAACTTTTCGTGTATCACGTTCAAGGCTTTGGCTTCGTCTTTTCGATCGATAACGATGGAAATGTTTCTTTCGGAAGCCCCTTGGGCTATGGCTGTAATGTTGATTCCATTTTCGCCGATAGCGCCGAATACTTTACCGCAAAGCCCTACCTTATGGCGCATGTTATCACCGATCAATGCGATGATGCATTTATCAGTTTGACTACTGACAGGATTGATCAAGCCTTTCTCAATCTCGTAACTAAACTCTTGGTTAATGGCTGCCTCTGCCTTCTCCATATTCTTTTGATCAATACCCATCCCGATGCTTTGTTCCGAGCAACTTTGAGTGATCAGAACAATGTTCACTTGCGCTTCTTCTAGGGCTTGAAAAACCCTTCTGGCGCTCCCTTTCTTCTTGGCCAAGCCAATACCCGAAACGGTAATCATAGCGATATGATCCAAGGAGGAAAGACCGTGGATCTTGTGCTCGTCCGATTTGTTCTCATTGCTGATAAACGTTCCTGCGTCTTCGGGCGAAAGGGTGTTCTTTAAATAGAGCGGAATGTCCTTTTTGATCAAGGGTAGGATGGAGGAGGGGTACAAGACTTTGGCGCCGAAGTAAGCCATTTCAAAAGCCTCTTCATAGCTGATCTTCTCGATGGAAACGGTGTTACCAACGATTCTGGGGTTGGCGCTGTGCATTCCACTCACGTCGCTCCAAATCTCAAGGTATTTGGCTTCCACGGCATGGGCGTAGATGGAAGCCGAGTAGTCCGATCCGCCTCTACCAAGTGTCATTATTTCGCCGTTCACATTAGACGCGATAAATCCTCCTGCGATGTAGTTTTTGTCGGCTACCTTTTCATTGATCGCATTGCTTGTCTTGGCTAAATCTACTGCGGCATTGAGGTAATCTCCTTCTGCGCTGATGAGCTGGCTGCTGTCCAAAAGCTCGATTTCGATTCCGCAGGTGTCAAAGTATTTGTGAAGGATGTGCGCCGAGAGTTTTTCGCCGAAGCTCGACACCATGGCCATGGTTCTTGGCGATAGTTCCTTCAAAATATTAATTCCCTTGCAAATGGCTTCGAGTTCATCGCATTTTTGCTCAACCTTCTTGATCAATTCTGTTTGATTTTCATCAGAAAATAATTGGCGGATCAGATCTAAATGAACTGTCTTGATCTCTTCAAGTAGATGAGAATCGTTTTGGTGCAAGGCCTGATGGGCAAGATTTTCCAATTTATTGGTGACTTGCGAAAAGGCGGAAACTACGACAATGAAATTATCGTCTTTTTTGAGAAGTATCGATTTTATGCGCTCGAGGTTCTGTTTGGAGGAAACGCTGGTACCTCCGAATTTCATCACAATCATTGCGATAGGTTTTGTGTTATGAATAGCCCTGTGAAATAGAAATGTAGATTTCTATGGTTTTTGGTTGACATGCAGAATGTCTGAAAGATTAGATAGAACCCCGAAGGGTGAGGGTGGTATTGGTATAAAGCCATGTACGCATCTGTGCTCCCTGAGAGTTGTTTGAGGTGATAGTATTTCTAATGATCATTGACATACCAGATCGAATTTAGTTTTTTTTTGGAAGCAGGGCAATGATGAGGAGGAAAAGTGTAGATATACTGATATATCAGAACGAGGGCAATCGAGACTGTCTAGGATGCAGTATTAATTTCCTGGCTTGAGATGCCCGATGCTCTTTCGTATAGATGCCTATTGAAAGGCGGGCTATGCGGTAATCGGATTCCTGTGATTCTTTTGCTTGGCGTATCGAAAGATCATTGCAAGGCTGAAGATGACGTTCCCAATCCAGATGGAAATGCCCACAAAAATCAGTCGCTGTGCATCATCGGTATACTGAGCAAATTCCCTGAACTCAGAAATCAATGCACCCAAAAAGAGCAAGTTGACAATAAAGAAAATGCTCCCTAGTACAAGTCCCATTATTCGATTTCGAAAGATGATTTGAACCAAAATAATGAGCGCTATCCACATGAAAATAGGGTTGAGTTCCAGAGGCGGCGTGTATCCTGCCAAGAAGGCCATAATGATAAAGTAGTATTCAGGAAGCTTGAGAAAAGTCGACTTTACTTTTGGTGACATGGAAGGACAATTTGGTGCATTAAAAATACGGCGTTCGTTTTGAATCAACGTCTTACTTATTGATTCATTGTTTGAGGCTGAGCAGGATTTCTTTTTAGGTTAACTCTTCAATACTGCTCGCAAGACAACCCAAGTACAAGATGGTAGGTAATCCGTTTATGCTTGCTTTAATCTAATATGTGTCTTCAACGAACTTTGGACTATCTATCTTTTGAGCTATTGCTCCATCGGTTCTGCCCAATCCGAATTTCTTACAAAGACGGTGTACTGCACGTAAGGCTTCCCCTCGTCAGTCATCTCCATCTTGTCAGCTACGGGTAGAATCTGGATTGAGGTATTTAACCGAGACGAGTTTTCGTAAGGACTCTCGCTGCCGTTCATTTTGATCAGCGACTTACTGTTTTCGGGTGTCATTCGCTTAAAGTCCTTCACTCCATAGATGTACATAAAAAGCATATTGTCTGCCGAGATGGGCATCTTGCTATTCACTGGACCCGTGCGCATAAACTCCGGTAATCCGCTGCTGGGCATTACCATGTAGCTTTCGTTTAGCATAAAGTTTATCGAGAGCATTTTTCCGTCAAGGCTGAGGTCAGATTCTCTAATCTTTGATGCCAAAGGGTGCTGACCATTTACCCGGTATTGAAATACGTGGAAGAGTCCGAAATAACCGTAGACTTTTTCTTGGCTGAGCTCTTGGATTGAGTAGATCTTATGAAAATTCTGAAATAGGATTTCTTCTCTACCGATTTTTCCATAGTCTAAATTGGCCTTCATGTGGGATAGTACGGCCAGCGTATCGGTGCTATTGGCGAAAGCCGACCTGAGCCATTCGATTTTTCCTGTAAGGGTGGTATCGGTATTGGCGGCTAGTCCTTCGGGAAGGCTATCGGGCATGAGCGCACTTGCGTATTCGCTAAAAAGCGACTCGTCTTGAATTTGGTCAATGCCGATAAACCGAAATCGATCGGCCTCAGGAAGAGACCGGTAGAAGACTTGAAGCTTGCGGTACTTGTCGTAATAGTCGATGTTACGGCGACCTTGAACTACCGCCCAATTCTTGAGGATGCGGTAGAGATCTTCTTCGCTACCTGATTCCATATAGTCGTTCATGAGTTGGGCTTGGACAAAATCTAGCTCCGCTAGGTAGGTTCGCACTCCATGTTCTCGATGCAGGTATTTAAAGAAGTTGAGGTCGAACTGTTGAGGTGTTTTAAACCCATGAATTTCTCCAACGAGTATGAGTTTGCTCTTCTCGATATCGTCGTTCATCATCTCAAAAGTGAATGATTCATCGATGCCGATGGTCTCGCTATTTGCCGAAAGGTAGTCTACATACTTTCCGCCTGTGGCATACTCGATCAGGTGGAACCCCCCATAGGCCAGGGCAATGACCAGGATGAAACCGAAAAGAATCCTGAAAGTCCATTTGAAAATTTTCTTGATCATAGTTGGTGCCGAATGAGGCGAAAAGGTATTTAAAAAAAAACGATTGCTCTCATCCGAATTACTTATAGTTGAGAATGAAAGTATTTCAATAGAGGATATATTGATCAATACTGTTTTGGTCGTTTTATTGTGTGGTGGAATTGACTTACCAGACTGTCGCCGGAAGCCTGTCAAATAAAAATAAAGGCTTCTCTAACTTTATGGTCTTGCAGGGTTTATCGTCCCGAAGGCAGAAACTCTTGTATGGCTGAGTGCGGGAGGGGCAAGCACCCGGAGGATCGGCTTTAGCCCTTTTTTTCAGCTATCCCAAAAACAATATATCTATGCCTTTTCGGTATCAATTGGTTAAATAAACGATCAAATTTACTTAATAATTTTCGCTGCTTTTCCGTTCTACCAAATGCTGCAAGAAAACCAACTGTTTTGTATTTGAGATTATCAAATGAATCAAATACTTCTTCAATTTCTTTGTATTTCAGATAGTTCCATCTGCTTCCCCATTTGACAAATATTTTTCGAATGTACATGTGTAGGAATGAAGCTTCAAGATTCTCTGCAAATAATAGTTTCCCATTTGGTTTTAGACTTTTATAAATCTCATCAATAGTGTGCTTCTTTAATTGGTCATTTCCATTTCCACTTACTCCTCCCAAAATTGATTTGAATACGACAATATCAAACTTATTTTTAAATGGAATGTCAGTTGCATCAATGCTTCTATATTCAATATACTCGGAGCAAGAATATTTTTCGTGTAATTCTGAAGCGTGTTCTTGAGGTGAATTTAAGTCGGAACAAATAACTTCATTGTGATTAACAGCGAGCCATAAAGAAAGCCCACCTCTTCTTCCTCCTAATTCAAGGCAAGTAAGTGTATCGGTTTTTAGATCGATATTTTCTTCCCAGAAATCAATTGCTTTTGACCAATTATCTATATCCCACTCAATTATGTCTGTGATTAATTCTTTAGTCATTATTCTGTTCTGTGTTAAACCAATCGCAATGGCTAAGAAACGTAAAGTTTGTTGAACACGTTAGTGGCCATACAGATGTTATTTAGATTGACTTTAGTCAACTTCATTTTAAAGAGATCTCGCATGTGTAGTAGGTACTGCCAGGTAAAGTTTTTATTTTTTGTTGTATCAATTTTAAAAGTTTCCTACAATCTCAATTAAGTCTCATTTTTACTAGTTCCGGATAAAATCAGATTTTACGACGTCAATGGATTGTCTATCGACCCTCCATTCAAATATAATATTAACCATCACGATGAGAATCAAAGAGTTCCAAATAAAATAGATGCCAGTTAAAAACCAGTCCAACTTTATGTTGGGCTTAACGATTGTTAGATTAGCCATTTTCTCAACGATCAATACCCCGCAAACTTCAAACAGGCAATTCTACAAGCTGGTTTAGTCCTATCTGATTTGTTTTGGTTCCATTCGTAGACCGGTGTTTTCTGCGATTGCTAAAATCCTCTGCTGCCGTATTTCTGTTCGATTGGTAGGTGCCACCCGGTGCAGCAAGAATTTTCTTGCAGAATTGCTAAGGCCCTCCAAGGATAGCATTGCGCTATCTAGGTTTGCCAAGGTTGCTTTTAGATAGTGCCTCAACTTGGTCTAAAAAAGTCTAAGAACCATTCTCTTTGGCCAAGCGAATGCTTTTGTATTCGGTTTCTTGCATAGCTCCCCGGTCTATCAAGGTTTTTACTTTGTCTTTATTGATTTTCGATCAATTGCTTTTGGCTTTTCTGCGGCTGAAGTGCTGCTTGTATTTTTCGCTGTCAATGGATCTTAATGTGCTATCTATCCATCCAAAACAATGCGCTTCATTCACCGATTCGCTTCAAGTGAGGTTATGGTCGAGAATATGCTTTTTGTAAAATATAAGCCAAACGGCTTCTTTCTTGTCGTGGTTTAATTCGAGCCATTTCCTCCGGTCGCTCTTATCGGAAGGGCAAAACTCTTCCGCATCGTTCATAAGTAGTCTCGAGTTTTTTTTGATGGTTTAAAGTGGCTGGGCAGAAGTAAGCCGAAAGGGTCGTGTGAAACGGATGGTCTTCATCAATGGAAAGAGGTTACTTCTCCAATACATGGTAAAGCTTCACCCCACCGTCGTTTTTGGTACTGACAACGCCTGTGATCAATTGATTTCCGTTGATTTCAACCACTTCTGTTCCCTTTTCTGTGAGCTCAGGCCATTTGCCATCAAGGCCGAACTTCTGAAGGCTATCACTTCTCCATCGGTTGGTTTGATATGTAAGGTAGAGTGAGTCTTGGTTGTATTTCCATGTTCCCGTGAGGATATTGGAACAGGTGACCATTTGAAAGGTAGAATCCGTTTTCAACTCCAATTCGGTACCAGTCAAAAACCCCTCGTACCCTTCGACTGCATACTTCCATCCCTTCATGATTAAATTCGGATCTTCTGATTTGTAGGTACCCGCAAGTTCGGAAGGTTCAGGCGCGCATGAAACGAGAATCACCAACAAGGCCGTGAATTGAAATAAGCCTTTCGGTATTTTTCCAGATGTCGCAGTAGCACGCTTTATGTCTCAATGGCTGGGTTCGGTTCTTCACAAATATACAAAGAATGAAGTGGCAGCCTTCTGCCGATTGATGATCAGGGTGAAGTTTGAGCGATAGCAAAACCCCATTTGCCACCGCTTTTATAAACCCCAAGCAAACCGGGCAGCACCGCACCCGTGCCAATACAGAGTGAACCCGGAATAACCCAGAGGAATTTGCTAGCAGTCAAAAAAACTCCTGCTGCGATACCAAATAGCACCATACCAGTCCCTACAACCATTATAGCACCGCCAAGGACTACAAGCGGAACCCATATGTTGACGGGCTTAAGCTCGGCAATATCGGCTAAGCTGATCAACTCACCTTTTATGGAAATGGTGCTGTCGCCTTCTACCGTATACGGACCTCTAATCTTGCGGCCATCTTTGGTCTTTACTATTATTTTATCATTCTCTTCAATGACCATTTCTCTTTCAGACTTGAGGTGTATGATTTTTAATACCGTCTCTTGCGCAAAGAGGAGATTAAAAGCGAAAAGACCCATGAGTAGAAGTATCTGCTTTTTCATCGTTTGTTTCCGTTACTATTTATCATTGGCTTCGTTGACCTCCTCCAAGATTTTCTCAGTGTGGTCGAGGTCATCTGCTTTTAAGCGCAGTTCCGCGTTATTCTGCGATATGCCGAAACTCGCCACTCTGGCCGACCCTAGAATGCTTTTTGTAAAAGTGGCGATATTACTCTCATCAAGAAGAGCACCGGTCTTACTCGCTTCAATAGAACTACCGGTAAGTAAATTGACGAGTTGTCTGTTTTCCATAGGTTGTTTGCGGCAATTGTTTAAATATAGGATTTAATGAATAATTAGTCACAACTCACTGACTGCACATCTCTTTTCAAGAATGGTTTGCTTGAGTGTATGGTATCACACTTATAAAACACCTCGCTTATGTCTACGTTTCTTATTGAACTGAATCAGTCATGACACCACGAGAAATATTTCTTATCTCATTGATGTCTTCTTAGCTTACTGATGAAGGAAGAGAGTATCTTGACGTGCATCTAATCTCCTTCCAAAAGTACTGCCCTGTGGAGGGTTACAGTAAAAGTGCCTGTATTTCTGGCCACTGTCATCTCAATCACATCTCTTTCCTTGAAGCTGATTTTCCGCGAATTGACCAATTCGCAAATCAATTCTCCGGCATCAGTCGAAAAGTCGTACTCGTCAATACGGAGGATTCTATCTCCTATTTCGAGTTTGCCTTCGGCGGGAGAACCATTGTAGAGCGACCCGACTTCCAATCTGCCATTGATCAGGTGCACTCCATATCCGTGACTGCGCAATGTGCTGTTGTCATAAGGAATAAAAGACTTCATGTAAATTTTCCTGCTCTCCCAATCGAGGACAACATCGTAGTGTTTGAAGAATGAGTTGCCAAAATTATCGGAATGGGCATCGAAGGCGACCACGCTATTTGGAACGACCAAGTTTCCTAGCCGCATTGTGTCAATCACCGCATAGAAAATGGTATCGGCAAGTGTTTTTCCACCTATACCGTAGCTTGTCGCTCCGAGTTCCCAAACGGTAGCAATGGAGGCCTGCTGCTGCGACTCCCTCAAATAACTTAGCGGCAAAGAAAAATCTTTATTTGATCCGGTATCAAAGATCATCTTTTTGGCCATTACCCCGCCAAATGTGATATCGACTACGGGAGTTCCCGTCATCTTTACATCAAAGGGTAGCACAGCATAACTGCTGTCAATCTCAAAATCATTGAGATCGGAGCTCAGACTTATGGTCTCATTCTCATAGTCCAGTTTCCAAAAGGCTTGGCGCATCAGGTTTGCACCAATGATGCCATCTATTTCCAAGCATTTAAAAATGTCGGTTGCACTCAAGTCCTGAACGACCGCACCCGTATTTTTAAAGTGAACTCCCGAGATGCTTATATCGGATATGCTTACAAAGGCATTTCCCTTTGTTCTGTTTCCACCCGAGTCTTTCACACCACCTTGGGTTTCGATTTTTAGGTTTAACTTTTTGGCCAATGCCTCTGAAATCACATTGGGCGCTCCGGTGTCAAATAGAAACATGGCCTTTTCGCCATTTACTTCTACTTCAATAAAGCAAAGTCCACCGCGATATTCAAAAGGGATGGTCTCATTGAATTGCTCTTGTTCAACCGAGCCTTCCTGCATGAGTTTAAAAACTTTTGACGATTGACAGCTACTGAGAAATATCAAAAGCAACGCCAGGCAGGCCGAGTGATAGGCATTCCTAGTACGTAAGAACACCATGGAGCTTTTTCGAGTTGGAATGATCACAATACTTAAGAATTTAGATTTTCCGAAAGTAAAGATTTGTTTGTACGGCTAACTCACCCCTTAAGAGTATTAAAACTGAAAATTCCTCTTTTCAGTTTCTATCTGCCATCTTATTTCGCCGAAGGAAGTACTTTCCTTCGGAAATAATATCGTCGCAGGAGGAAACTGTAAGCTCGCCAACTTCAACCGGTGTATCTTTCGTTCCAGGTACATCTTCCAGCCTGATGACAACTCTAGTAATGCCTGATTAAATCATTTCTGACAGGGCAGATTGGATAGCTTTGCGTCTCTCATCTGCAGGTGCTTATGAGTTTATAAATTACGCATCTACTGTACACGAGTTCGCCAAACCAATAAAATCGTCCCTATTCTGATTTGCGACGAAGGATTTACCTGTTTTTAGTCAGATCGATTTAACACTACTTCGTCTATGGGGCAAATAAATCATGAATTTTTTTGTCTAC
>CAZKXG010000029.1:0-401 GCA_964556465.1 uncultured Cryomorphaceae bacterium
AAGCTGCTGCCAATTGGGTGATCGGAGAAATAAAGTCTCATTTAAATCAATCGGCAACTGCCATTGATGAGTTTCCGTTAAAACCCGCTCAAATTGCAGAGATCATCGCCTTAATCGATTCAGATAAAGTCAGTAATTCTGCAGCTTCTCAACAACTATTCCCGAAATTTATTGAGCGACCTAATAAAACTGCTGCTGAAATTGCAGAAAGTGAAAACTTACTACAAGAAAGTGATGATGACTCACTGGAAGCATTAGCCAAACAAGCTATAGCTGCTTTTCCTGATAAAGCCGAAGCCTACAAAAATGGGAACAAAGGACTTCTAGGCCTATTCATGGGAGAAGTAATGAAACTATCAAACAGAAAGGCCAACCCTAAAATGGCCAGTGAAATTCTGAGA
>CAZKXG010000029.1:411-3652 GCA_964556465.1 uncultured Cryomorphaceae bacterium
GCTCTTCATACGAGAAGTTGGCAAGAAACCTACCGAGGAAGTCTCTCGGAAAACTACTTGAAGAATGAGAATTAGATTGATCTTACTTGTTTTGATCACAGCTGGCTTTTTTAGCTGTGAGAATCAACCGACGGTGAATACCATTTCAGGCAAAATATCGAATGCCAAATCGCAATCTGTTTGTTTGATTGGCTACAGTAATGGAATACCTGATACCCTGAGAAATGCTGCTTTAGATGCCAATGGAAACTTTGAACTTGAGTTTAAAGCGGGTAGACCTGATTTCTACACACTCGCATTGAGTGAGGATAATTCGATGATTTTGATTTTAGACAGCACCAATTCGAATGTCCAAATAGATGGAAACGCAGAAAAACTTCGCGAGACTTACACTATTTCGGGGAGCGAAGAAAGTGAACGCTTGCGAGATCTTCTGGTGAATACTACAACTTTCGAAAAAGAGCTGGACTCTTTGATGACTGCCTTGCGTTCTTCGGCTGCAACAGGAGAAAGTGAGAAAAGAGTTGAGCTGGGAAACTCATACAATCGAGCACGACAAGAGTACAGAGACTACTTAATTGATTTCATAAATAGTGATCCTGGAAAACTTGCAAACTTCACTGCTTTGCAAAGATTAAATATGAAAGAAGACTTGGAGCATTTTAAAACAGTTAGAGATGCTCTTTCTGCGAAACTACAAGGAAACTATTTCTTCGATAATCTGAGTAATCAAATCGCAAGTATGGAGAACCAATTGCGAATTGAAAACCTTCTAGACCCCGGGACGATGGCACCGGAAATCGCATTACCGAATCCGGAAGGAGAGGTGATCAAACTCTCAGACCTTAGGGGTAATTATGTTTTGATAGATTTTTGGGCTTCTTGGTGTAAACCATGCCGTATGGAGAATCCGAATGTCGTTAGGATGTATAAGAAATATGAGAATGAGAATTTCGAAATCTTCGGCGTTTCTCTGGACCGGAATAAAGAAAAATGGCTGCAAGCCATTGACAAAGATCAACTCGAATGGCCTCATGTAAGTGATTTAAAATATTGGCAATCAGCAGCAGCTGAATTGTATAATGTGAAGAGTATTCCTTTCACAGTCCTAATCGACCCGGAAGGAAAAGTAATCGCAACCAAACTTCGAGGAGCCGCATTGGAGCAAAAACTAGATGAGATATTCAACACTTAATTAATGAAGAAATACTTCTTCGCTTCAGATTTTCATTTGGGAGCTCCCTCTCCTGAAGAAAGCCTTTTGAGAGAAAAAAAGGTGGTTCAGTGGCTCGAAGAGGTTCGTCATGAGGCTGAAGAGATTTTTATACTTGGTGATGTATTCGATTTTTGGTTTGAATACAATACTGTTGTCCCGCGCGGGCATGTGCGTATTCTTGGGAAGCTAGCGGAGATAGTGGATTCAGGAACTAAAGTTCATTGGTTTATCGGAAACCATGATATGTGGATTTTCGATTATATTCCAAATGAAATTGGGGTGGAGATTCACCGAGAGCCTATTCAAATAACCTTGAACGGTAAAAAATTCTACATCGGCCACGGTGATGGTTTGGGGCCGGGCGATCACGGATATAAGTTCATCAAGAAAGTGTTTCGGTCAAGTTTATGCCAGTGGCTTTTTGCCAGATTACACCCGAATTTCGGCATTGGACTTGCCAACTTCTTCTCTAGAATGAGCAGAAAAAAAGGAGTAGAAAGCGATAAAGTATTCTTGGGTGCTGAAGAAGAATGGCTTGCAATATATTCAAACGAAATAGGAGAAAAAGAACATTTTGACTATTTCATTTTTGGCCACCGCCATTTGCCGATGGTGATTGAGTTGAGTAATGGTGGGGAATACATAAATCTTGGTGACTGGATTAATAACTACACCTATGCGGTATACCAAGAGAATGTAGAGTTAAAAAGCTATGGAACCAGTCCTATAATTTATTCCAATAAACGATAAGGTCACAGAGCCTTGATGCGTACCCCATTTCATTATCGTACCATCCCACTACTTTTACAAGGTTGCCCACGACAGAAGTCAATTGACTATCAAATACACAAGAATGTGTATTGCCAATAATATCTGAACTCACTAAGGGTTTGTCTGTGTATTCCAAATAATTCTTCCATGCTGATTTACTCGCGTTCAGAAATAACTCATTAATCTCTTCAGCAGTTGCTTTCTTCTTAACAGAGTAGGTCACATCTGTTAGAGATGCATTGGGCACAGGTACTCTAATACCCGCTCCACCCAGGTTGCCTTCGAGATGAGGAAAAATCTTCGTGATTGCTTTAGCAGCTCCCGTTGTAGTAGGAATTATTGACAATGCGGCTGCTCGAGCACGTCTGAGGTCATTATGCATAGTATCGTGCAAAGCTTGATCACCTGTATAACTGTGCACCGTCGTAATGTAGCCGCTGTCTATTCCGAGCTCCTTATCAATAATGTCAACCAAGGGTGCGGCACAATTTGTCGTACATGAAGCATTGGATATGAGTCGGTCAGTCGGTGTCAAGATTTCTTCATTCGCTCCGAGCACAATCGTCTTAACTTCTTCGTCCGCAGCAACCGCACTGATTAAACACTTATCGGCATTCCGCAGATGAAAAGATGCCTCTCCAACTGTTTTGAATTTACCGGTACTCTCTAAAATAAGGTCTGGCTCGAGGCTTTTCCATGGAATGGCTCCCGGCGATCTCTCATGGAAAACCGGTATAGCTATATCATCCACCAAAAGGGAATCAAGATGAAAATCCACTGCATGCAACCAGGTGCCCTGAACACTGTCATATTTCAAAAGATGACTAATGGCTTCAATTGATCCAGGATCGTTTATCGCTACAATCTCAATTTGATCAAAGTAAGCTTCAAAGGCGCGCCTTGTAAAACATCGCCCGATTCTTCCGAAGCCATTTACTGCAACTCTTATTTTCTTCATAGAAATAAAAAGGGTGGATCAGAAAAGTCTGACCCACCCCTAAAATTGATAAATAAATACGTCTAGCGCGTCACCACAAATTTCGCACTATTCCATGTTTCTCCAACTCTAAGTTGTAAGATATATTGACCTCGTGAATAGTCAGAAGCATCAAATTGAATTTGTCGATTCACACCTGCTCCTACTCGTTGCTCTTGAAATGCTTCAATAAGTCTACCATCTACACTGTAAATATAAACCTCAATATCAGCCGTGGTACCAAGATCAAACGATACACTTGCTTGAGATGTTACCGG
>CAZKXG010000029.1:3662-12852 GCA_964556465.1 uncultured Cryomorphaceae bacterium
CTTTCAACTCATTGAGAACCGGTGTATCATCAACGATGTCTTCAACACTCGTTGGAGTGAGGAGGTAACTCGATTTGAATACCCCGCGTCCGTGAGAACCGGCATAAACTACCCCGCTATTGGCAACATTCCACGCTTCTCGCTTTTGTTGGCGTAGGTCGTAAACGGGAACTCGTGGCATCTCTCCATTATTGGCTTCGCTCCAAGTTTCGCCGTTATCACCACTATACCAAACTCCGTATTCTGTTCCAGCCAAAAGAATTTCAGGATTTTCTACATCCATCATAACTGTATACGCAGGCATTCCAGTAAATTCACTTGGTACATTCCATACATTATCGAATGTTCCTATTCCAACAACTGAAGCTGCTTGGTCAGAGACTCTAATCTTTCCTGAGCCTCCATAGCCACCAACAGAAATAGCAACTCTCTCGCTAGCATCCTCGCCTCTACCTTGAGAATAATCAACTTCAATATCCGTTACTGCGCCGGAACCTGAATGAATGATTGTTCTTTCAATTACAGATTCTTCACTATCGTATTCCAATTGATCTTGTGTCCAAGCACTATTGAAATTGCTCAAGCGAATCAACGTTCCTCCTGAATAACCCACGTATAGATGGTCTCCGTCAGGTGACCATTCCACACTCGTGGGGGATCCGGGAATAATATCATCTACTTGATAGAACTGGGGTACACCATTTGTTTTTAGCGGTTGGCGTGTCACGTAAACTCCATTTGACAAAGCTGCCGCTAGCAAGAATTGAGGCTTTTCCTGAACAAGCACAGTATCAGCAATATCATGAAATTCCAGAATCTCTCCATCGTCATCCAGTCTTTGGTAATAGGAGTAAAAATTCACGTCCTCGGTAGTCGTATAGTCAAGTAGGTAATCGTTGTTATCAGCTTCTACAAGAACATCCGTACCAGAAGGTATTCTAGCAATTATGGTATCTCCTGCATCGGTAATGATCGGCTCACTCAACATTTCCAGATAAGGAGAGTCTATAGCAGGAATGTACTCTACGAATATTTCAGAATTTTCGTTATTGGGGTTCTCATGCATAGCAATATCTGTGTTGAAATCAGTTCCACCCCCACCTGATTCAGCGGCAAGATCTTCCATTGGGAAAACGCTTTGTCCGCGATCGGTAGATCTGAAAACAACACCGTTGTAAAGTGTCGAAAACATGTAATCAGGGAAGAATTGTGAAATTTCACATGAAAAACCGTCTCCTCCTGAAAACTGACGAGCAAATTTCGGGTTCACACCCTCAAGGCTTAACCAAAGAGATCCATTGTCCTGCAGCCCGCCCAAGACTTGCCCTAGAGGATTAAAGGCAATTGAATAAAATTGAGTTGTCGTATAATTTTGATTCAATGCAGCCCATGTCTGACCATTGTTATCTGAACGGAAAACACCCCCATCACAAGCAATGTAAAGTCTTCCTTCAGAATCCCATGCGTCGCTATGAATATCTGAGTGCACGTAAATAGGACTAGGAGGACCACCTGGGAATGAAGCAAAATTGGCATTCACTTCTTCCCATGCAGTAATTCCGGGTGTAGTTCCAGCCAATTCCCATCTCCACATGCGAATTCCACCCATAAGGACCTGCTCAACATCATCACTTGGGACGCTTGTAAGCATATTGTCATACCAACCTTGAGCAGAAAGACCGTTATAGAATGGTGTGAACTGAGATAACACACCACCCGAAAGGCCGGGAGGTGCTATGGTATTCCAAGTAGTTCCGCCATTAACAGACGCGAAAATCCCTCTCAAAAACCCATTAGGTTGGGCCAGGGAGACATACATGTAATCTGAATTGTTTTGTGAAATTGCTATTTCAGCAGTTCCAAAACCTCCTTCAGGAAAACCTGAGAAACAATTGTCACAGTTCGCTTGCGTGAAGGTATCTCCTCCATCATTCGAAATATAAAGCCTATTAGCCATGATGGTAACGATAGTTTGACCATCTGCTGATATGTCCAAGTCCTTAACATTCGATCCATTAATAATTCCTTCCGGAGTGTCTCCCAAAGTCATATCACCATGAATATATGGATACAATCCAAAATTATTCCCAATCCATAGTTTGTCGGGGTTTGCAGGATCTGCCTTGATCACATCAATATTCGCCCAATTGGAATTGGTATTGTAAGGGGTTGGTTCAAAATCAGAAACAACTTCCCAAGTATTTCCACTGTCATTCGAAACAAATAATCCCCTTCCTATGA
Source organism: uncultured Cryomorphaceae bacterium (assembly GCA_964556465.1). Lineage (GTDB taxonomy): Bacteria > Bacteroidota > Bacteroidia > Flavobacteriales_D > Cryomorphaceae > JAKVAV01. The sequence goes on from CAZKXG010000029.1 coordinate 5,904, forward strand.
AACCAGAACCTCCGCTTCCATTGGCTTGCTCCCGACTGTGACCCGTTGCTACGTATATTGCACCGTTACCAAGTTGGGCCATGGACGACACAATTAGGTATGGATCAAAACTTTCGATTAAGCTCCAATTCAAACCTCCGTCATCTGTTCTGAATACACCCCCTGAAACTCCACCGGCTAATAAGGAGTTGGCATTTTCGTTCAAAGGCAAAATGGCTCGAGTTCTACCTCCAACATTATTGGGGCCCATAGACTCCCATTCGATTTCATCATTCTTAGCTCGAGGCACATTCATCTTTTCCAATGCTTTTTGCATTTTCAAGATATCCTCACTTTCTATTTCACCTGTGTAAATATTGGCTTTGATGGATCGATAATACTCAAAGGCGCCTTCTGCTCCGGAAGCGACAGAATTGTAGTCACTACGAGGGATGTATGCGGGTGCTTCTTGCCCATCTTCATTCACGACATACCAGCCAATACCGGCAATTGAAGCTAACCCTAGGGTAATGAGTAAATTTTTAATTTTCATACTCTTTGATTTTAATACAGTTTTTCGCAAGCTTAAAGTGGCGTAAATTTAACAAAAAAGCTATACCGTGATAATTTAGAATTTCAACTATTCTTGATTTCTTTACTACTCAAAAAAGGTGCTTTTCGGCATGGTAAGAAGACCTTACTAATGGACCACTCTCCACGAATTTATAACCCATTTCGAGCCCCAATTGTTTGTACTGAGCAAATTTTTCAGGCGTGATAAATTCGACAACGGGTAAGTGTTTTCTGGTGGGCTGCAAATACTGCCCCAGCGTCAAAATATCTGTTCCAACGCTTCGCAGATCTTCCATTGTTTCGATCACTTCAGTTTCGGTTTCACCAAGACCTAACATCACACCTGATTTGGTTTTCATTCCACCGCGCTTAAGCCTTCTCAACACCTCCAAACTTCGATCATACTTGGCTTGGATGCGGACCTGTTTTGTAAGTCTGCGGACAGTTTCTAAATTGTGTGAAACGATTTCGGGAGCCACATCTATGATGTTTTGCAAATTATCCCATTTCCCCATGAAGTCAGGAATCAATGTCTCTAGTGTCGTCTCAGGTGATTGATTTCGAATGGCCCTTACTGTTTGGGCCCAAATGAGGCTCCCTCCATCAGGAAGATCATCACGATCTACCGAAGTGATTACGCAGTGCTTTACTCCCATCAACTTCACAGAACGCGCAACTCTTCCTGGCTCGAAGGTATCAACAGCTTCAGGCCTACCCGTATCAACAGCACAAAAACCACAAGAGCGTGTACAGATATTTCCGAGAATCATGAATGTAGCTGTGCCTGCACCCCAACATTCTCCCATGTTGGGACAATTTCCGCTTTCACATATGGTGTGCAATTTATGCTCTTCGACAATCTCACGTACTTGCTTATATTCTGCACCTGTTGGCAATTTCACCCTGAGCCATTTAGGCTTCTTTACCCTTTCTCTTTTTTCCTCTGTTAAAACCTCCATTACTTATTAAATTTTGCACCAAATTGTAATGCAACGTAAAAGTTAAAAAACAGCGCTTTGTTATCTGCAAATGCCATGATATCAATTTCCTCCAGCGGATAAAAATCAATGGTAGCACCTACTTCTATTCCTTTAATCCCCTCTCTTTCAGGATCATATTCAAAGTTGAGACCGAAAGCACCATGCACCCCGGGATTTAGCCGCAGTTCACTAAATCCTCTTAAACCGCTGGCCCTTCCAAAAATATCTTCGGGCTTGTGCTTCTCAGGATCATATTTTTCTACAATAACATCTACGTAATTGAATTGGCCTCCTTCACCCGGGATTCCAATCTCCAAATAAACAGGTTTAGTAAATCCCAACGAAGGTCCTATTCGCCAATTGTATCCAATTGCTACTCCTGATTTTCGGATCTTATCAAATTTCAAGTATTTCTTCCCTATGGTAGGTCTTAGAATAAAAAAATTATTCAGCTTGCCATAAATATAACTGCGGCTGTCATCGTAATAAGGATTGAAGCTTTTCACTTCTTTCGGGTGCTTCATTCCCACTACATCTAGTTGGAAAACCCGAGATTTAAATGCCCCATTATTCTTAGTAAAAGTTATGTGAGCACCCCATCCATTCGTGTGCAGTATCGCTCCCCCATATATTGACCTGTCGTACAACACAACCGCTTCATCAAATATGGTGGACTCCCCGGTCTGAGCAAACGTATAATTAAAACCTAGGCCCGCTAGAATGAGAAGCAATATTTTCTTAAAAGCTGATGACATCGATTGTAAAAGTAACAATACTAAAAGTGATTCTGTTCTGTTTATGGTCGGCGATGCGCAGACAATGAAATTTTAAGTTGATTTTGCAGCATATATTAAATACAAAGTATGTTGCTACTTCCCTAAAAACAAGACCTTAATCACTGACCTCCAAAAGAATCAAGTATCACACTGAATCCATGCGGCTTAATGGCTAAATGAGATTTGACCTCAATGAGCTTGGAATCTTTAATTAAAAATGCTTGAGGCGATTCATGCCGGACAGAGAACAGTTCAGAAAGACGATTACTGATTTCACGATCGTTCACCACATCTATTAGATGATATGCGAGTCTAGAATCTTCATTCTTCTCAATTCGACTTTTAGCCATTGAACTGAGGGCACACCTGTAGCTGTGCTTCAGAATAAAAACAGGTTTCTGAGCTGAAGATTCCAGCAATTGATGCAGCGAGTCTTCACTTTCAATTAGACTCCAAAAAGCCATTAACCCGGCGTATCTTGAGACTGTTTTGGTTGCTCTACTTTACTGTATGCTGCACATGCTTGCTTTTGCGTACGGCAAGAGCTTAACACAATTGCCATTACAAAAAGGACGGATAGTACTATACTTGCTTTCTTCATTCCGGAGATCTCGTTGGTACAAATATAATTAAACGTATAAAAACCGTTTAAATTTGAATGAGTCATCATTAGCAAGGAAGCAAATTCGATACCTGAACTTGAATTATACCATAAAAATTTGTGCGGCAGTATTGGCTTTTGTGGCGTTTGCGACGTTAGCTCGCGGGCAGAAAGTTTTGGCTTTAAACTACGATACAATTGTCAAAGCATTTGAACCACCTCTCTACTTGAATGACATCGCTGATTCGCTAACAGCGGTGATTCAACTAAAATCAGTGACAGATAAATTCCAAGCAGAAGGATTTCTAACTGTTGGGATAGATAGTATCGGACCTTTTCGCTCAGACACTATAGAAGTTCAAATTTACACGGGACCAAAATTCAAATGGGGCATTTTAAACAGCGGCAATATTCCTGAGGAAACGCTGTCGAAAATTGGGTTTCGTGAAGAAATCTACTTCCAAGAGTCGCTGAACACAAAAGAGATTCAGAAGCTCTTCAAGAAGCTTTTAGACGAAGCTGAAAACAATGGTTATCCGTTCGCTCAAGTTTATCTTGACAGTGTTCAAATTCTTAAAGATCAGATTAAAGCCACCTTAAATCTGCAGAGAGGGGATTTTGTAAAAATTGATAGCCTGGTCATTAAAGGCGAATTGAGCACAAACAGAAGATACATTGAGAACTTCATCGGGTTTAAAAAAGGCCAAGCCTATAACCAAAGTGAACTTCGTAATATTCCGACTCGTTTAAAGGAGATTCAGTTTATCCAAACCATCAAACCATATGAGGTAGGAATGAGGCCTGGAGTAGCAGACATCTACCTTTATCTTAAACCTCGTAAAGCGAGTAACTTTGATGGGATTTTGGGGGTTTTACCCGATCCGGTAACCGGCGACATTCTATTTACCGGAGATGTGAAGCTCAACTTACTAAATGCGTTAAAAAGAGGCGAAACCATAAAATTGCAATGGCAAAGACTACAAACCCAAACAAGTCAGCTTGACATTCAATTTAAATACCCATTTCTATTCGATACGCCACTTGGGATTGATTTCAAGTTTAATCTTTATCGGCGCGACACTACTTTTAGTCAAAACAGATTAAATGTAGGACTTGAGTATTACTTTCCAGGCGATAAAAGACTCAAAGTATTTTACGAAAACCAAGGAGCAAATGTCATTGGCAATAGCGATTTTGTCTCGCCTGATCTTGTAGATTCTCGGACAAATCTATTCGGAATAGGTGCCTACGTATCAGATCTGGATTATCGATTCAACCCCCGAAGTGGATACTACCTCGAAGCCACAACAGCAGCCGGCCAGAAAGAGATTACTTCGCAAGTGGAAGGAGAGGCAAATGAAAAAAGCGATATCTACAATTTCAACTTGGACGGTGGATATTTTTTACCCCTTTTTAAACGAAGTGCCTTCCACATACGTATGCAGGGGGGAATGTTTCTGAATGAGAATATGTTTAGAAATGAAATCTATAGAATTGGTGGATTGAAGACTCTTCGAGGATTCGATGAACAAGCCATTTTCGCTTCCTCATTTGCGATAGGAACTATTGAGTATCGATTCATTCTTGAACAGAATTCGAACCTTTTCGTATTTTTCGATCAGGCTTATTATGAAGATGAGTCAACGGAAGAAACACTAACAGATACTCCATTCGGCTTTGGTGCAGGTGTAAATTTTGAAACCAATGCAGGAGTATTCTCATTAACGTATGCTCTTGGAAGACAATTTGACAACAACGTTTCTTTAAGAGGTGGAAAAATTCACTTTGGTTTTATCAGCTTTTTCTGAATGAAAAGACCCTTCGCCATAGTCCTCATTTTCTCACTGCTTTCTCTAAGCTTCAGCACAGGAGGAAATAGCAATGGAATGTTGAACTTTTTAATGGAATACCTCTCTATTAAGTATTCTGATAAGGAGTTCGATTCGTTTATTTACGTGGCTGTTAAAAAGCAAAAATTATTTTTGGTAGAGAACGACGAAATCGTAGCGGAATATAAAATTTCAACTGCCAAGAAAGGACTGGGCAACAAAGCGGGTAGTTTCAAAACACCACAAGGCTTGCACCAAGTGGTGGAAAAAGTCGGTGAAGAAGTAGAACCTTTCGGTATTATTAAACAAAAAGTTCCTACGGGTGAAAAAGCCGAGTCAACCAATCAAGACCTCATCACCTCAAGAGTCATGCACTTGAGAGGGCAGGAAGAAGGGATAAATCGTGGTGGAGATGTAGATTCATATAACAGAGGAATATTCATTCACGGAACTCACGAGGAAGGACTCATCGGAAAGCCTGCCAGCAAGGGGTGCATCAGAATGAAGAATGCCGATATTATTGATCTATTCGAACGAATAGAAGTTGGTACCTTTGTGGTTATCTTGAACAACTAAAAAACAACTGAGTGAATGGGTGCAGAAACCCTTCTATTGATTTCAACATTGGTCGTTTTCGCTTTAGCTCTGGGTGTTTTCACAGGACTTCATCTCGCAAAAAAAAGAGATGAGTCTCCACAAATTCTCAAAGAACTTGAAGAACAAAAGGCGAAGCTACAATCCGAAACAGAGAAAAACGAGGAGCTGAAACTAGCTAGCCGAGAATTCAAGACTTCGCTGGAGCGACTAAGAGATGAAAAAGAAAGAGCGCTGGTTTTGATCTCCAAATTGGAGACCGAAAAATTGAATATCCAAAAGCAAATCGAGGATCAAAGAGCCGACATTCAAACAATGCAGGAAAAATTCACCAAGGATTTTAAGCTCATAGCGAATCAGATTTTCGAAGAAAAAACAGAAAATTTCTCCAGAAAAAGCAAAGAGTCCATTGATCAACTGCTCAGCCCACTCAAAGAAAGACTGGTATCATTTGAGAAAAAAGTTGATGAAACGCATAGAGACAGCTTAAAAGAAACCTCGGGACTAAAAACAGAACTCAGGACTTTGCGAGAAATGAGCGCCAAGATGACCGAAGAAGCGGAGAACCTCACGAAGGCCTTGCGCAACGACACCAAAGTACAAGGAAACTGGGGTGAAATGATTCTTGAAAGTATTTTGGAAGGCTCAGGCCTGAGAAAAGACGAAGAATATTTCCTCCAAAAAAGTTTTTCATCTGACGAAGGAAGGCGTTTTCAACCCGACGTAATGATCAAGTTACCAGATGATAAGTGGGTGATAGTAGACAGTAAAGTCTCATTGAATGCGTACGAAAGCTTTGTTACTGAAGAAGAGCCTAAAGCCAAAGAAAAATATTTGAAAAATCATCTGATTTCTCTAAATAACCACATCAAGGGACTATCTGAAAAGAAATACCAAGAGTCTGCTTCAGGCAAAAACCTCGACTTCATTTTGATGTTCGTCCCCATCGAACCTGCCTACTTAACCGCTCTCCAGGCAGACCATAGCCTCTTCAATGAAGCCTATGAACGAGGTATAGTGATGGTTAGCCCAACGACTTTAATTGCTTCGCTCAAGATCATTTCGACCACTTGGAAACATGAGTATCAAAACAGAAATGCCCTCGAAATCGCAGAACGAGGAAAGCTCTTATTCGAGAAGTTTGTGGGCTTCGCAGAAGATTTTGAGAAAATCGGAGTGCAAATCGATCGTACATCGGCGACGTATGGCGACGCCATGAAAAAACTTCGCGACGGCCGAGGATCATTGGTGAGTCAGGCCAGACAACTCGAAGAGCTCGGAGTAAGAGCCAACAAAAAATTGAGTAGTAACTTAATAGCTGATGGTGAGGATGCATAGAATATTGGGATTTCTTGGTATCGCGCTGATTGGCTCTCTATTTCAGGCATGCTCATCTGCAAGTGAGGTGTCTTCGGAGGAAGTGCCCACATCTTATGGCGATGCCAAATTAAAAATCCAACCCGAGGTTAAACTTTTCCATAAAAGCTCAGATTCCACAACCGTATTCATCAAGTTCGATACGGAAAACTTACTTTATGTGAGGTCAGATGAAGAATATGAAGCATCAGTAATTGTGGAAATTGAACCGATTCCCGGCAAAGCGGAAACAACCCCCAG
>CAZKXG010000029.1:12862-14060 GCA_964556465.1 uncultured Cryomorphaceae bacterium
AAAAAAGACCGTATCCGTCCCTCCAATACCGAAGCAGAAAAAAGGAGAAACAGCATTGATCAGCACCAATATTTACTTGCCCGAAGGCAATAACTACAGCATCAGTGTAACCATTCGAGACGAAGCAAATAGCAAAAGCTCAGAGAAACTAGTCGTCACTGACAAGGATGGAGAAAACAATCGCGAAAACTTCCTTCTATTCGAGAAAGGCTTACCTACTCCGAACTTTACAGATAGAATAAAGAACAAAACCAACTACATACTGGGCTTCGAAATAGCGGATACTGAGGTCATCTATGTCAATTATTACAATCGATCATTTCCACTACCACCCCCACCTTTTGCATACTATGAGCCAAAGCCATTCGATTATAATCCCGATGATCAATTTGTGCTGACTGCCGATTCGGGTCAATTCAATTTTATTTCCGATCAGGAAGGATTTTATCATTTCCGTATAGACACTACGGTAAAAGAAGGCTTTACTCTTTTCGTTTCTTCTGAAGAGTTTCCAGAAGTCCAGAACGTCCAAAATATGGTAGAGCCTTTTCGCTATTTAGTGAGTGGAAAAGAATACAAAAGTCTTTTGGAAGCTCCCGCCCTAAAGGTAGAAATGGAGAAGCACTGGGTGGATTGGGCCGGCGATCGGAATCGTGCAAGGAAGAATATCAAAACTTACTATGGAAGAGTGGAGATTGCCAACAGATTTTTCTCCTCACATCTCGAGGGTTGGATGTCAGATCGGGGATTGATCTACATCATCTATGGAGAGCCGAACAAAATTTACAAAACAGGTCAATTAGAAACCTGGATTTACGGTGAGGAACGGAATCCTCTCTCCATAACTTTTCGATTTATCAAAGTCGACAACCCCTTTACTGAAAACGATTATCGGCTCAGTAGAGAAGATTATTACAAACCATCTTGGTACAGATCAATCGAATCTTGGCGCAATGGCCAGGTATACTAGATCACTATGAAAAATAAGGAATTTATTGCTTATGGGATTCACCCCATTTCTGAGGCCTTGAATGAGGGGAAGCCCATTGAAAAAGTTCTTGTTCAAAAAGGACTCAAAGGAGATGCCGGATATGATGTAGTGAATAGTCTGCGAAAAGCAGAAGTACCCATTCAATATGTGCCAAAGGCAAAACTGGACCGAATAACCGGGAAGAATCATCAGGGATTGATCGCATTC
>CAZKXG010000029.1:14070-16832 GCA_964556465.1 uncultured Cryomorphaceae bacterium
CATCTCTCCAATCGAATACCAGAACATTGAATGGCTGCTGCCTGATCTATATGAAAAAGGTGAAACACCACTTGTACTGGTATTGGACGGAGTTACTGATGTTAGAAATTTTGGAGCTATATGCCGAACTGCTGAATGTGCGGGAGTTCATGCCGTTATCGTTCCAACCAAGGGGTCAGCACAGATAGGACCTGATGCCATAAAGACCTCAGCAGGAGCACTCCTTCAAATCCCTATTTGCAGATCAATGAATCTTACCGAAACGCTCAATTTCCTAAAATCCAGCGGCCTCAGAATTATTGCTTGTCACGAAAAAGCAGAACTATCATATACTGACGCTGATCTTACCACACCGGCAGCATTGGTAATGGGGTCTGAGGAAAATGGAATCCAAATCGAGAATTTGGCAACCTCTACCGATCAAATCCGTATTGAACTTAAAGGACGTACTTCTTCATTGAATGTTTCGACTGCTACGGGTATCATTTTATTCGAAACCTTGCGACAGAGATCAATGAGTTGAGCGAGGTTATTGAACTGTGATTCTTTATAACTTCCATGAGTACGCCCAAATACGCTCACATGGAATTCTAATTTTATCAAGTAATCACATACTTTTACTATGTTCTCTCCCCTGAAAACTTGTAAGTCGACCGTTTTTCTTTTACTCGGCTTTTTTATCATTTCGTCTTTTTCGTACGCTCAAGAAACGACCACCTTTTACAGATACTTTGAAGTTTCATTTGAGCAATCCATTGATTCACAAAGAGATGTGACATCAGACCTGTTTAATAAGACACCTTTCCAACTCCGCTCAGCTTGCAGCTCTAGAAACTCTATCATTGTAGCAGTGCCAGCAGATTACCCGAAAAGAGTGCACCAAATCGAAGATGAATTAAAAACATCCTTGCAGAGCGCATTTTCTTCAGATAAGATTGAATCCCTTCAAACTATTAAAGCAACGGACCTAGAATCTTTTTGTCAATGACAACCGCTTTCAAAATCACCCAAATGAAGCTTTTATCAGCAGTCTTTCTTGCTCTTGCCATACTTCTTATTCCTGCACAATCAGACGCTCAAATTGATCTTCAATACAATGTTCCTGCTTCGGAATTGAGCCAAGCCATAGCAGGAAATGGAGTTCAAATATTGAATCCTCAGCTCGTGTGTGCAGATAGTGCATCAGGAACCTATTCAATTACAGGTATTCCCGATTTTCCCGAAGGAGAGGGAATAGTCCTTACAACGGGAAACATCGAAAATCTCTTAGGACCGAACAATACCGAAGCTGCTACCACGATAAATGGAACTCCCGGAGATCCGCTGATCACAACAATTACCGGAAACAGCAGTTTCGATGCCTGTATTCTGGAATTTGATGTAGTTCCTGTCGGCGATAGCCTTCGCTTCAATTTTACTTTTGCAAGTGAAGAATACGATGAATATGTAGGAACCCCGTTTAACGATTTCTTCGGATTTTTTATCAGTGGCCCCGGCATCATAGGCGATCCGGGATTGGGCGGATTGGAAAACATCGCAGTGCTTCCCGGAACAAATACTTCCGTAGGAATAAACACCATTAACAATGGAAACCCGGACATAGGCGTACCACCTTCTAATCCTGAATTCTATGTACCCAACCCTTTAGGACTTACCGCACCGCTTCAATACGATGCTTGGACCACAGGACTTTCAGCAGTCAGACAGGTAACACCATGTGATACTTTTTCCATCAAATTAGTCATTGCCGACGTCGCCGATCCCGAATGGGATTCAGCTGTACTAATTGAGGCGATCGAAAGCAACAGTATTGCTCTTAGCCAAAGCAATGAAGGTAACTTGGAGTCGACAATTGAAGGGTGCAATAACGGTACGGTTACATTCACTCGAACGCCTGTTACTGATCAAGATGCCGTAGTAACCTTCTTCGTAGACGGAACGGCAACAAACGGAACCGACTATGAGCAAATTGGAGATGACCCTGATCCGGGCGTTCCCAAAACCATAACTATTCCTGCAAATCAAGCATCCGCATCTATTGATATCATTCCTTTTGACGACGGAATTATAGAGGGAGAGGAATTCATAGACATATTCGTTGGTAATCCCAATTGCGCAGGGACCGTTCAGGATAGTATACGAGTCTTTATTAACGACTCTATCAACGTTTCCATAGATCCACCCTTGGCATTTGTATGCCTTGGAAGCTCGTTGACTTTATCGGTTGAAGCAGATGATAATGCAAATTTCAGCTGGAGTCCGACGGAATATTTGGATGACCCGAACATAAAAGAGCCTACCATTACCCCACTTCTTGACATTGATTATTTTCTTACCGTTACAGCAGCAGCATGCCAGTCTACGGCTTTGGCCGAAGTTCGAGTAAGTAACGTTCAGCTTTCGGCAACTTCAGTCAATGTTGATTGTGCGGGAGATGATAACGGGAGCATTGATTTGACCATTTCGGGAGGAGAAAGCCCTTATGAAATTGAATGGGTAGGACCGAATGGATTTTCATCAACTGATGAGGATCTTTCAGATCTGGCTTCAGGGGTGTATGCCGTTCTGGTTACCGATCGTGACGGGTGCACAGGAGACTTATCCATTGAGATAACAGAAGTACCTGCAATAGAGTTGGAGTTGACCAGCTCGGTTTTCCAAGGTGGTTTTAATCTATCTTGCTTTGAAGCAAATGATGGCCAAGCTACGGTAATACCATCGGGTGGAACGGCACAATATTCAGTAACTTTCACACCTGAAGA
>CAZKXG010000029.1:16927-18327 GCA_964556465.1 uncultured Cryomorphaceae bacterium
TCACCTATAGGTGGAGTTGGACCTTATACCGTAGTCTGGAATACAATACCACCTCAATTTGGAACAACAGCTGTAGATTTAATTGCGGGATTCTACATCGCATCGATTACTGATATCAATGGATGCCAAGGAACTACTGAAATTGAGATTACTGAACCTGCCACAGCACTTGAAGGCATTATCGCTACCACAAATGCCTCCTGCAATGGTTTTTCAGACGGATCAGCCATAGCAACGATTAGTGGTGGAACACCTCCTTACATATATGAGTGGAGTGCTCAACCAGGAGTTGACGAATCATCCATCTCCGATCTAGGAGCAGGAAATTACAATCTGGTTGTTACGGATGATAATGGATGTATACTTGAAATCCCATTTAACATTTTGGAACCTACCCCGCTGGAAATTGATCTTCTCTCGTTGGTTAATCCAACCTGTAATGGGTTCGACAACGGAAGCATTTCAGTAAATGCTACAGGAGGCACAGCTCCTTACATTTACTCATGGAATACTGACCCCGTTCAATCAGGATCGACTCTAAACAACCTTTCACCGGGAAGCTACACAATAACTGTGACCGACGATAACGGTTGCACAACCGATGCAACCTATGAGCTTATTGAACCTTCAGCGCTCGAAATCAATTTAGTTGAACTCATCTCTCCTTCTTGTTCAGGATTTACTGATGGAAGCATAGAAGTTGAAGCCAGCGGCGGAACTCCTCCGTTTTCATTTGAATGGAATACGATTCCACCATCTACTGATCCACTGATTGAAAATCTCGAAGAAGGATCTTATACCGTAACAGTGACAGATTCTCAGGGATGCACAATCTCTGAGACTTTTGAGCTTACAGAACCTACTCCGCTTCAAGTTGAGCTAGTTTCTGTCCAGAATGTTCTCTGCAACGGAGATGCAACAGGAGCAGTTACTATCAATATCTCAGGAGGAACAGCGGATTACATCATTACTTGGGACGATCCGGCAAACCAAACAGGACCAACCGCCACTAATTTATTGGCTGGCACCTACACAGCTTCGATAGAAGATGCCAACGGATGCACAGTAGATTTTGAAGTTACAATCACGGAACCTGACCAGCCTCTCGACGCCCAAATCACTTCTCAAACCGATGTGCTTTGCTTCGGAGATGGCTCAGGAGCAGCAACAGTTACCGCGACCGGCGGTAGTGGTTCATACAGCTACCAATGGGATGATCCCGCATCACAACAGACTTCTACAGCCACAGGCCTAGTAGCGGGAACATACTCTGTGACAGTTACTGACAACAATGGATGTGCAACTCCTGTCGTCGTTTCGGTAACAATCGGGGGACCTACTGAGGGATTAGCTCTGGAATTGACACCTTCGATATTCGGCGGTGGTTTTAACGTAGCTTG
>CAZKXG010000029.1:18337-22288 GCA_964556465.1 uncultured Cryomorphaceae bacterium
ACTATCGACGGCCCTTCAGATCCGCTTGAGCTTACCCTTACACCTTCAGTTTTTGGAGGTGGCTTTAATGTAGCTTGCGCTGATGACAGCTCAGCAACCATTGACTTGGCCATTACAGGTGGATCTGCACCATACGATGTGCTCTGGAACTTACCCGGGCTTGAAACATCAACAGATGAAGACCTTATAGATCTCGGGCCTGGAACATATTCAGTAACGGTAACCGATGCCAACGGATGTGAAGCAACTGATGAAATCACACTTACGGCTCCCACACCTATCAGCATAGAATCAACTTCAACTCCAAGTCTTTGTTTCGGAATTCCTACAGGTACGCTTGACATCACTATATCTGGAGGTGTCCCAACTTACACCGCTGATTGGACAGGTCCGGGAGGTTTTACAGGAACAGGAACTAGTTTTACAGACTTAGAAGGGGGTGTTTACTTTGTTACCATTGAAGATGCCAACGGTTGTATATATCTTGATGCCGTCACTGTAATTCAGCCAGACGATCTTGTGATTACAGTTGACTCCCTATCGGATTACAATGGATTCAACACGACTTGTTTCAATAGCCTCGACGGTGAAATTTATACCACTCCTTCGGGAGGAACAGAACCTTACAGCTATCAATGGAATACTGCAGGTGACCCAAATTTTTCAAATCAAGAGGATGTCATTAATCTAGGCCCCGGTATATATGAGGCAGTACTGATTGATGACAATGGTTGCGTTCAGAATGAATTTATTGAGATCGTTGCACCTGACACTTTGATGGTTGATTTTGCATTAAGCGAATACCTGAATGGTTTTAATATTAGCTGCTTTGACGCAGGGGATGGATCAGCAGAGGCCATTCCGGTAAATGGTGTGGCCCCGTTCTCATTTGTTTGGATCGGACCCAACGGATATGGGCCTGTCTTCGATAATCCCATTGAAGATCTCGAAGCAGGAGAATACAGTGTTTTCGTAGAAGATGACGACGGTTGTACTGCCGTTGAAACTGTATTACTGGTGCAGCCACCTGAGCTAGAAATAGCTTTAATTGCTGAAGTAATCAATGGAAATAATATTTCTTGCCAAGGCGCATCTGATGGATCAATCAACTTGATATTTGAAGGAGGAACCGCTCCAATCACAATAAGCTGGACCGGTCCTAACGGATTTACATCTTCTGATGAAGATCTCTTCAATCTTGTCGCTGGTGAATATTGTGTGACAGTAACCGACAACAACAATTGCAGCGAAAGCGAATGCATAACACTTACAGAGCCCGATGCAATTTCAATTGCATTTGATGCTTTTGAGTATGCGAATGGGTTGAATTTATCCTGTGCAGGTGCAGAAGATGGATCGGTTGATGCAACTGTGTCGGGAGGTACTGCCCCGCTGAGCCTTATTTGGCTTGGCCCAAACGGATTTACATCAACTGATGAGGATATTGCAATGCTCGCCGAAGGCGAATACTGCCTTACGGTAACAGATGCCAACGGATGTATTGAAACGGAGTGCATAGAATTGATCGCTCCGGATGGAATCGAAATCGATTTAGATGCAAGTACTGATGTAGATTGCTTCGGAGGAAATAATGGTTCTATCAGCATCAATATTATAACAGGTAGTGCTCCTTTCGATATCACTTGGACAGGCCCCAATGGGTTTACTTCTAATGATGAAGACATTGCAGGTGATGCCAATGGATTCATTTCCTCAAATATTTTGGGTGGTACGGCACCATACACGTTAAGTTGGACAGGCCCTGATGGGTTTACATCTACAGATGAAGAGATTACCAATTTAGGACCCGGAACTTATTGCTTGGATTTAACCGATGACAATGGTTGTGTTTTTAACGGCTGCGTTGATATCGAAGAGCCAACACCTTTGACAATAGATCCGATTATTAATTTGCCCGACTGTGGAGATGGAACTTTGGCCGAAGTAGATCTTCAGATTTCAGGTAGTGTACCTCCATATTCTATCAATTGGAGTAATGGTGGAGATACAGAGGTCATCTCATTGGACAATGGTGAATACGAAGTGATCATCACAGATGCGAATAATTGTGTGATTGAAGAAACCGTTGTTATCATTCTTCCTGAATCCTTACTAATAGGTTTCGATACTCCCGTCCTCCCGGGAGGTGTAAATATTGCATGCAATGGAGAAAGCACGGGATCCATTGACTTAACACTTTTTAATGCAAACGGAACAGTCACGATAAACTGGACAGGACCGAACGGATTTGTATCGACTGACGAAGATTTATCAAATCTCGAAGCCGGCGAATACTGCGTTTCTGTAGTTGATGAACTCGGCTGTGAAGCCAATGACTGTATAACGCTGACTGAGGCTAATGCTATTGACGCGACTTTTGAATCAACCGATGTTTTGTGTGATGCAGGAATTGAAGGTGAAGTGACGATAACTGTTTCAGGAGGTGTTCCTGTATATGAGATTGTATGGACAGGGCCTGCCGGCTTCACAGCAATGGGGGCAACAATAAGTGGATTGGCTGCAGGCACGTATTGTGCAACAGTAAGCGATGCCAATGGGTGTGCGGATATCTTTTGTGTCGACATTTTCCAACCACTCATAATTTCTATAGGTCTCACAAGTCCTGAAATCGATGGATTCAACATTGGCTGTTTCGGGGATAATACGGGAGAAATAACAAGTACAGTTTCCGGTGGAACTGCTGGGTATGACTACAGCTGGACGGGGCCCAACGGTTATGCGACCACTGACGAAAATCCAATTAATCTATTTGCCGGCGAATACTGCCTAACGATAACCGATGCGAATGGATGCACCGAAACCGAATGCATTACCCTAACGGAAGCGCCCGGTATTGAATACACTTTTGACGTATTTGAGTATCCAAATGGTTTCAACACTTCATGTGGTGATATCTGCGATGGAAGCATTAACCTAAGTATTTCAGGCGGTACTGAGCCAATAGATATTATTTGGACAGGACCTCCCGGATTTAGCGCAGACACAGAAGATCTTACCGACCTGTGCGCAGGAACGTACACCGCTACTACCACAGACGCCAATGGATGTGTTCAATCGGCTTCGGTAACCTTAACCCAACCAACTCCAATTTCAATTGACTTAGAATCGCCCGTTTTTGGTGGAGGGTTTGAGGTGAGTTGTTTTGGAGCCAATACGGGATCAGTAATAACCTCGATCACGGGAGGCGAAAATGGTCTCTCGTACAGTTGGACAGGTCCAAATGGATTCACTTCCGAAGATCAAAATCTCCAAGACCTATTTGCCGGAACTTATAATTTAATAGTCACGGATGGAAACGGATGCTCCGCAGAGTCAAGTATTACATTAACAGAACCGGCAGAGGCTTTGCAACTGGCGATGCACTCTCATTTTGCGCGAGCGAAGAAATTGAAAAGCTTAACTGCTAATGAGATCGGTAACAGCAACTCTGCTAACCGCTTAAAATCCTCGCCATTAGGCGGGGACCTTAATTCTGAAGTCGTATTAAAGAATCTCCTTTGTGCAAATCCATATTATGGATTGCCAGCATAAGAAAATTGCTGTTCTGCGAAGGCTTACACAAGAAAAGGCCACGCTATGAATGCAGCCTCTCTCGCTAGCAGCAGCTTGCCTTTCTTTGGATTTTTAAAAACAAATAATTTACAAGTGCTTACTTTAAATAAGTTAGCCTAAACCAGCTAAGGTGCAGGTTAACTCCGGAATATTGAGTAACTCGCACAGAGAGGGCACATCTATAGTGCACCCTGTGAGGAAAAGAGTCATAAGCCCTAATAAGCTAAGTAATTTTATTTTTCTCATTTATAACGCTCTTATTTTATTTAGATTCTCATCAATGGGGCACGAGACGAATGTCGTGTTAATACATGTAGGCTAAGTAAAAAGACAATTTCTCAGCCATTATACGGAAAAACTTCAGCGAGACAACGCCCG
>CAZKXG010000030.1:0-1622 GCA_964556465.1 uncultured Cryomorphaceae bacterium
CTTATCCCGGACAGGTGAAGGTTACGGTAATTCGAGAAAGAAGAGCCGTAAACTACGCCAAGTAATAGAATGACTCGAAAGCTCACTGGCAAAAAAGTCTTGGTAACGGGTGGAGCCGGATTTATCGGCTCCAACCTTTGCGAATCCCTGCTCTCCGAAGGAAACAGGGTTTTTTGCTTGGATAACCTTGCCACAGGAAAGCGCGAAAATATTGAACCGTTTTTATCCAATCCCCACTTTGCATTTAAAGAAGGCGATATCAGAGATTACAAGACTTGCCTGAGTTTAGCAGAAGGAATGGATGTGATCCTGCACCAAGCTGCGCTGGGAAGCGTTCCCAGAAGTATCAATGATCCCATTACTACAAACTCCGTCAACATTGACGGTTTTTTGAATATGCTCAATGCTGCAAAGGAAAAGCAAGTCTCAAGATTCGTTTATGCGGCCAGCTCAAGTACCTATGGCGATAGCCTGAATCTTCCAAAAGTAGAAGACATAATCGGTATGCCTTTGTCTCCTTATGCGGTGACCAAATACGTCAACGAGCTTTACGCACATGTCTATGGCAATCTCTATGGGATGGAAATTATAGGTCTGCGTTATTTCAATGTTTTTGGGCGAAATCAGTCGCCTGATGGGGCATATGCCGCAGCTATCCCAAAGTTTGTTTCTGCCTTTTTAAGACATGAATCTCCCATTGTGCACGGCGACGGAGAGCAAACCCGTGACTTTACGTACATCGATAATGTCATCCAGATGAATCATTTGGCCGCTACCACGACCAATCCCGATGCACTGAACCAAGTTTACAATGTGGCCTGTGGGCAACGGACATCGCTAAATGAGGTAATAAATGGCATTCAACATGCTTTGGGTAAATATGATTCTACTATCAATAACATTAATGTGAAGCACGGTCCCGAAAGAGCGGGCGATGTGCGCGATTCATTGGCGGATATTTCAAAGGCGAAAAGTCTTTTGGGCTATGAGCCCACACATACTTTGAAAGAAGGAATTGCGGAAGCCATAGAGTGGTATCGGAATACCTTGAAATGATAATCGCTCGATAATTCAGATGGCTTGGTTAGGCAAATATTCAAGAAATCCTTTTGTGAAGAATTTTGCCGTAATGCTTTCGGGAAATGGCTTGGCTTTGGTCATTCCCTTCTTGATAGCTCCGCTAATTTCAAGGCTCTACACACCTGAAGATTTTGCGGGATTCGAACTTTTTGTGAAGATAGCTGCGCTTATTGCCGTGGTCTCCGCTCTTCGGTTTGAGTTGGCTATTATTATCCCTAAAGAGGAGGAGGAAGCCTCTTCTCTGGTCAACCTTTCAGTAAAGTTGGTGCTAATAACAACTCTTGTCACTGCGGTTACTATTATTCCGTTTCGTGATTTTATCGGCTTTAAGCTCGGTAATTCTGATCTTCCCGATTTGCTTTGGCTACTTCCTCTGATGGTATTTGGTACAGGTATGTATCATGTATTGACCCAGTATGCGTTACGATTAAAACAATTTAACCGACTCTCTTCGACAAAGATATCAGGGGCTCTAACCAATAATGGCTTTAAGTATATTGCGGGATTGAGCGCACCGATTGCCCTTAGTTTGGTATGGGGTC
>CAZKXG010000030.1:1632-10531 GCA_964556465.1 uncultured Cryomorphaceae bacterium
TTTTGCGATTAAAAAGCATTCGCAGCGAAGTGTTTGGCGCTTTCAAGCAGAAGGTTTCTTCGAAAGAACTCTTTCGCAAATACAGAGACTTCCCGCTGGTAAGTGCTTCTCATGGTTTTTTTGATGAAGGACAAAAAACGCTTTTACTTTTCATTATATCCGCCTATTATGGTGAGATAGTGCTTGGTTTGTTTGCATTCGGACTGCGCTATGTGAGAGTCCCTCTTCAAGTTTTTGGGGTCTCACTATCTCAAGTGTTGAATGAAAAATGGGCCAGACAATTGGACTCGGAGCACCGTATCAAAACTGAGGTGGTCAAAACAGGTTTTTTCCTCTTTGGGATTGGACTTGTTCCTTTTGCATTACTCTTCTTTTTTGGAGAAGAACTCTTCGCTTTTGTTTTTGGCTCTGACTGGACGCGTGCAGGGGAGTATAGCGAGATTATGGCAGTTTGGCTCTTTTTGAATTTCATAATAAGCCCCATGTCTTTTCTACCTGTTTTACTCAAAAGGCAGCGAACAAATTTCCTCATTGCTATTGTTGGAAATGTAGTTACTCTTTCAGTTGTTTTCGGAATGGCTATTGCTCAATATGACTTTACCGTGGTTCTCTACGCTTTTGTTTTTTGCAACGTTATTCTGTATCTCTACATCTGGCTATGGTACATCCGTATAGCGGGTAAAGGAAGAATTGAATTAACTTAGCACTGTGGCCATTGATACCGGAAACAAGTACAAAACTACCGCTCTCTGTTTATGTCATTGGTAAAAAAAATAATCACCCGAATCAAGATTGAAATTGCTCGAAGGGTAGGTCCTGTCATGGTCGATCGATATGTCACCAAGAACGGCACCAGCCTTCCCCACGTGAGATACGGCTCGACTACCTATTTCCAGTACAAAGACGAAATGGAATTGGGTGATTATATCTACATCGCTCAACACTGTTTTATTGATGCCTCTCGTGGATTAAGCATCGGCGAGGGATGTCAAGTTTGTTCCTTTACCAGCATTTTGACACATAGCAGTCATATTTCCATAAGACTTTATGGCAGGGATTATCCGACTAAAAACATGAAAGGGATGGTCGAAGGTCCCGTCAATATAGGTGAATATTGTTTTGTCGGCCCGTACGTTACCATCATGCCGAATACTAAAATTGGCAAGGGCTCTATCATTTCAGCTTACTCATATGTAAAAGGAGATTTCCCTGATTTTTCAGTTATTGCAGGTAATCCTGCCCGTGTCATTGGCGATACGCGACAGATGGATGAAAAATTCCTTAAAGAGAATCCGGAACTCTTGAGCCGATACAACCTTTGGGCAAAAGGCAAGGAAGAATAAAAATCTGCGAGATGCGGAGTTTGGAAAGTCTTTATCACATCTGAGCCGCTGACCTTTGAAACGGATCATGAGGTCACTTTTGTTGATTTCAGTTTGAGAAAGGCGGTGAATTATCTTGGCACTCCTAAGAAAATCAAACAGGTTTTTCGGATGTTCAACCCTGATATAGTTCATATACACCAATTGAATTCCGTCGCTTTTTTCTCTTTCAAAGCGTTGAAAAGGACACAAGTTCCAATCGTTTGTACGGCTTGGGGAAGCGATGTTCTGATCCTGCCTCAAAAAAACCCATTTATGAGAAGGATGGTACAAGGTTCTATCCGATCTGCTACCGCCCTCACTTCCGATTCCGTGCATATGGCTGAACGCATCAAGGAGCTTGCATTCCCAAAAGAGCCCGATATCACCATATGTAATTTCGGTGTTTCCGAGCCGTTATACGATTTACCAAAAGAGAATATCATCTATTCAAACCGACTTCACAAGCCACTCTACCGCATAGATAAAATTATTCAGGCTTTTGCTAAATTTTCAAGCAGGGTCGAAGGTAAAGACTGGAAACTGGTAATTGGAGCCGTGGGCAGTGAAACGGAACGTTTGAAAGAATTGGTGACAAATCTCGGTTTGGATGAGCAAGTCACTTTTGTAGGCTGGTTGGAGAAGGAAGACAATATGAAGTGGTATGCCAAAGCCAAGGTATGGGTTTCCATACCTGAGTCTGATGCTACCGCTATATCTCTGCTTGAAGCCATGTACAATGGTTGCTATCCGGTGATTATCGATCTGCCTGCTTCACACGAATGGATCAAGGGCGCTGAACAAGGAAGAATTGTCGCCGATGTCGACTCTGATTTTTTTGCACAGATAGAGAATGTGGACTTCGACAAGGCTGCTGGATTGAATGTTGAGATTATAGAGAAAGAAGCTACATACCAGGTCAGCGAGACAAAATTCGAATCTTTACACCGCAGATTAATTGCCGATAAATGAGTCGAATCTGTCACTTTTCCTCCGTACACCGGGCCTCCGATACGCGTATCTTGCTGAAAGAGTGCCGATCACTGGCGCAGGCGGGTAACGAAGTTTTCTTAGTAGCTCAGCACACTCGCTCTGAAGTATGGAACGAGGTCAATATTATTGGCCTTCAGAGAAGGCAAAAAGGACGACTGAGCAGAGCACTCTTTTTTACGTGGCGCGTATTTTTTACTGCACTTCATACGAAGTCCGAGGTTTTCCATTTTCACGATCCCGAGCTTATTCCTTTTGGTTTGATCTTAAGGTTATTTGGAAAAAAAGTCATTTTCGATGTGCACGAAAACATAGGGAGACAGATCAAAGTGAAGGAGTACCTTCCCTTTCGAAATTTGGTGGCAAGGCTGTATGGTCTTGTTGATTGGATTTCGGCGAAGGCTTTCTTTTTAATCCTTGCAGAAAACTCCTACAAGTCGATTTATGATGCGTACACGGACAAGATGGAAACGGTATTGAACATGCCCGATGTAAAGTTTTTATCTGAATACAAGAGAACGGATCGTATGGTCACTGACTCAATTGACCTTTTTTATGTCGGTGGAATAACTTTCGAAAGAGGGATAGAAACCATTGTTAATGCCCTTATTGAACTTAAATCAAGAGGAATCGTTGCCAACTTTCATTGTGTAGGCCCTTATGAGGAATCTGTTATGGGTCGAGTTAAATCCATTCATCACTATAATGAGGTTCAAAATTGCATACACTTTTATGGGCCTGAAAGACTGGATATAGCTTTGCAGCGATCAGAAAATTGTCAAGTAGGCCTTTCTATTCTTATGCCGATCGAGAATTATTTAGAATCATATTCAACCAAAATATTTGAGTACATGGCGATTGGTCTCCCGGTCATTACTTCAAACTTTCCTCTTTATCAGGATGTGGTGGAACGCTATGAATGCGGGTTTTGTGTCGATCCAACTAATTCCACGGAACTCGCCGAACGTATTGCCGAATTGGCCAATAGCAATGAGCAGATCCTCAAATTCAGCACCAATGGCATTCGTGCCGCCGAATCCAAATTCAATTGGGATCGAGAAGAGGAAAAGCTCTTGGCAGTTTACCAAACCTTGACTAGCTAATAAGAAAATGAGCCTGACGATCAAACCACTGAAAATGCAGCAGAAGGAAGGAAACTCGTCCGACGGGATACTCTCCTCCGTCGCTTGGGGCGAGCTGTTTGAGTCTTCGGGAAAGAGTCTTGCTGTTTTTTCAGGCGATCAGGTCATTGCTCCCTTCGTCCTTTATCATTTCAAGAAATTCGGAAAGGATGTACTAATCCATCCTCCCTTTGCCCCAAATTGTGGCTTGAGACAGGTCACAAAACACACCAAGCCTTTTACCAGAAATACCGAATTAAAGCGCATCCACAGAGCCATTGCCGAATACCTCCAAAGCGAGTATTCCGATGCGTACATCGATATTGCCCTGCCAACTGATATCAAGGATATTCAACCATTCACGAGTGCCCATTTCAAAACTGATCCTGGCTACACCTATCTCCTCGATATCACATTGGCCGAAAAGGATTTACTCGCTGGTTTTTCCTCTGAGCGTAGGAAAAATGTTAAGGATGCCCTGAAGAAGGCTCCTCATATTGAAAAAGACTACCGAGACGATCAGGTGATCAATAGAGTGAAGGCAACATTGGAATCTTCGGGGCTAAACTATAATTATCAATACCTGGAAAGTATAGTCAAATCAAACTTCTGCTTCACGATCTCAACTGTATCAGAAGGTCAGGTTGATGCGGCAGCCATTGTTGTGTATGATTCGCACCGTGCGTACTACATCGCAGGAGGAACCAGCAAAAAACCCGAAAAAGCAGGCCTTTCAGCTTTAGTTTTGTGGGAAGCGATTTTAGAAGCCAAACGATTAGGCATCTCAACTTTTGATTTCTGCGGCTCGACCGTTCCCTCCATCGAAAAATTTTTCAGAGGTTTCGGTGGCGAACTCACACCGTACTTTCGAATCAAGAAAAATACGGCATTGCCCGACATGTTGAACACGGCGAAGAAACGACTTGGCTTATGAAAACCAATCTTTTCAAAAGTGCTGAAGGCTTCTATCAATCCGCAATTTTTTTGCTGGCATTTTCGATTCCCGTCCTTAAATACGGAATTCAAGTACCGATCATCCTCTTGGTTGTGGCTTGGCTTTTTGCCAAAAAAGAGATCAGTAAAAAAGCTCTGATCCCAATTCTCCTTTTTGCCTCCGTTTACATCTTCCATCTCATTGCGATGCTCTACACTGATAATATTGACCGAGGTGCAAAGGATCTGATGCAAAAACTCTCGCTCATCCTGTTTCCCATCATCATTGGTACAGGTCCGAAGTTGACTCGACAAATGCGTGTAAAAGGAATGGAGTTCTTTGTATTGGGAACTTTGACCGCAGTATTTTTAGCATTCGTCTCCTCGGCTATTGCCTATGGTTCTTCCGGAATCATCTCGGAATTTTACATGTCGAATTTTTCTCCTGCTCATCATCCTTCTTACATCAGTTTTTACATGGCAATGGCCATTGCCATGCTCTTATTAAGAATTGGAGACACCACTGATGTCAAGAAATCTTTGCCTTTGTGGATTGCAGTTTTTTTTCTGAGCCTGTCGTTGATTTTCCCTGCCAGCAAGATGGGATTTATCAATTGGGCATTGGTGTGCATGATTTTCCTTTTGAAATGGCTCATTCTTAAACCTCGCAACAGGAAGTCCTTGGCTCTACTGCTTGGAGTAGTTATTCTGTTTGCTCTATTTTTAAAATTTGATCCCGTTGCCAGTAAACGAGTTGGAAAAGCAGTTGAGGTCACTTCACAAATCGATCAACCAAGCAATGAATCGCAAATCGAGAGCAATACGGCTCGCCTCTATTCATGGAGTACTGCTTTTACATTAATAAAGGAAAATCCCATCGGTGTCGGCACAGGCGATATTAACGACGCTATGGTTTCTGCATACAAAAAACAAGGACTGGACGAGTTGGCAGCTAAGAGTCTTAACCCGCACAATGAGTTTTTGCAAATAGCCGTGGCTTTGGGGATCCTGCCGGCTCTGCTCTTTCTCTTCTCACTGTTTTATCCTTTCGGTAAAGTCATCAGAAACAAAGACTGGATTTACGGAATATTTCTTTTAAGTGTGTTTATTCAGTTCTCAGTAGAATCCATGCTTGAGAAGCAAAGCGGCGTAATCTTCTTCGCCTTTTTTAATGCCTATTTTTTCTTTTCTTCGAGCACCGAACCCAAAGATCTTGAGGCTCCATGAAGATGCTGATTCTTTCACAGTATTATCCCCCTGAGACGGGAGCTCCCCAAAATCGTCTGCACGAACTTGCCCTACGGCTAAAGGCAAAGGGCATGGAAGTAGAGGTACTCACCGCGATGCCAAATTATCCCATCATGCAAATCTTTGAAGGGTATCGTGGAAAAAGGTTTGTACAAGAATCCATCGACGGGATATCCGTCTATCGATCGCGCATTTTCGTGCGAAAATCGAGCAGTATTTTTCTGCGTCTCTTGAATTACTTCTCTTTCGTTTGGACCTCTTTTTGGACGGGTTGGCGAAAGCTGCCCGGATACGATTACATCATGGTCGAAAGCCCACCTTTGTTTTTAGGCATTTCGGCCTTCCTGCTGGCAAAGTTGAAAGGAGCCAAAATGATATTTAACGTAAGTGACCTTTGGCCCGAGAGCGCCGAAAAATTGGGACTGGTCACAAACCGGTTTTTTCTGAATGCGGCAACTTTCCTCGAAGAATTTCTCTACCGAAAGGCTTCCTTGATCACAGGACAAACCATGGGTATCGTAAAGAATATCTCAGGTAGATTTCCCGATAAAAAAGTTTACTGGTTACCAAATGGAGTGGATTTGACTTATTTCAATCCGGAAAAAATTCCAACGGGTTGGCGCAGTAAAATGAAGTTAAACCCAGATGAAACTATCTTTCTTTATGCGGGAATCATCGGTCATGCCCAAGGCCTGGAAGTCATTTTGAAAGCAGCAGACCGCGTTAAGGACACTTCGGCTTGTTTTGTTCTGGTAGGGGATGGGCCCGTGAAACAAGACTTGCTCAAACTAAGAGAGGAGCTAGGACTCACCAACGTTCATTTTTTCGATCCCGTTACAAAGAATGAAATTCCCGGCATCGTAAGGGATTCCGATATGGCCTTAATTCCACTTCGTAAGCTCCCGCTTTTTGAAGGTGCCATTCCATCGAAGATATTCGAAAACTTGGCCATGGAAACCCCTATTTTACTTGGAGTAGATGGCGAGGCCAAAGATCTTTTTATTCGAGAAGGGAACGCGGGAATTTACTTTCCCCCCGAGAATGATGAGGAGCTGGCAAACAGAGTACGCGATATAGTTGAGAAAAAATACGACTTGAAAGAGTTGGGTAAAAACGGAAGGGAATACGTCAAGGCGAAATTCAATCGCGACGAAATTGCAGAAGGGTTTCACCGAGAACTTGCATCTTTGAACAAATGAAAATCTTAACCATAGTAGGGGCGCGTCCCCAATTTGTGAAGGCAGCGACCATCAGTCGGCAAGTGGCCAATGACCCCGATGTCGAAGAGGTTCTCGTCCATACGGGGCAGCATTTTGATGCCAATATGAGCGAGGTCTTCTTCACGGAAATGGAAATCCCCAAGCCCAAGTACAATTTGGACATTAACGCCCTCGGCCACGGAGCCATGACGGGCAGAATGCTGGAAGGCATCGAGAAATTGATCCTTGAAGAAAAACCAGATGTCGTGCTGGTTTACGGCGACACTAACTCCACCATAGCAGGTGCTTTGGCCGCCCGAAAGCTGCACGTAAAAGTGGGCCACGTAGAAGCGGGACTCCGCAGCTTCAATATGGCGATGCCCGAAGAGGTGAACCGCATTCTCACCGATCGAATCTCAGATTTTCTCTATTGCCCCACCGATACGGCTGTGAAAAATCTTCACCGCGAGGGATATGCACTCCTCGATTCTGAGGTGGTGCGAACGGGAGATGTGATGTACGACGCGGCATTGTTTTACGCCCAACGCTCCGCTGAACTTTCTACCGTTATCAAACAACTTCCAAACGAAAAATTTGCCCTTTGTACGCTTCACCGAGCCGAGAATACAGACGACCCGAAGCGACTCTCTGCTTATGTTCAGAGCTTGAACGAAATTCATAAGCAACTTCCCGTGGTCTGCCCTCTGCATCCACGAACGCACAAAAAACTAGCCGAGCATGGACTCCAACTCGAGGTTCATACCATCGACCCCGTTGGATACTTCGACATGGTGGAATTGCTCAAGCATTGCCAGTTGGTTTTAACCGACAGTGGCGGATTGCAGAAAGAAGCTTTCTTCTTTAAAAAGCCCTGCATCACCATGCGCGATCAAACCGAATGGGTGGAGTTGGTCGAAAACGGATTCAATGTCTTGGCTGCACCAAACCGCCGGAGTATACTCTCCGCATTCGAAATTATGAGCACCAAAAACATCGACTTCGATATGGATCTGTACGGCGATGGAAACGCGGCCGGAGCCATCCTCAGCCACCTCAAGGAAGCTATAAAAGGCGCTTAGCGATTTCCTATCTTTGCCCGAAATTTACTTAGCGTATGATACCGTTCTCTCCACCTCGCATGGATCAAAAAATTGTCGATGAAGTAACCGATACTTTGCTCTCGGGGTGGATAACGACCGGCCCGAAGACCAAGCGATTCGAAAAGGAGATTTCGGTGTACACCGGAGCCAAGAAGACCATTTGTTTCAATTCGGCTACCGCCGGAATCGAACTGGTACTGCGGTGGTTTGGTGTGGGAGAGGGTGATGAGGTCATCATTCCCGCTTACACCTATTGCGCTACGGCCAATGTGGTGGTACATTGCGGAGCCAAACCCGTGATGGTCGACACGCTCCCTGATAGCTTTAATCTCGACCCCGAAAAAGTTAGAGAAGCCATTACCGATCGCACCAAAGTCATCGTCCCGGTAGATATTGCGGGCTATCCGTGCAATTACGATGAGCTCATTGCGATCATCCACGATGAAGCAGTTAAGGAGCGATTTTCATCTCACACCCCTGAGCAAGAAATGCTCGGAAGAATTATGCTGATGGCCGATTCGGCACATAGTTTTGGAGCGACTTACAAAGGCAAAAAACTGGGCAGTGTTGCCGACGGTACTGCCTTTTCATTTCACGCCGTGAAGAATCTCACCACCGCTGAGGGAGGTGCCGTTTGCCTCAACATGCCCGAGCCCTTTGATCATGACGAGATGTACCGCATGCTTAACTTGATGAGCTTGCACGGACAAAGCAAAGATGCCCTTTCGAAAATGCAAAAAGGTGCTTGGCGCTACGACGTAACCATTCCCGGCTACAAATGCAATATGACTGATATTCAGGCTTCCATTGGGTTGGTAGAGCTAAGCCGATACGACTCCGAAACGCTCAAACGACGAAAAGAAATTTGCGAGCTATACGATCAGCATTTTGCCGATTGCGATTGGGCGGTCACGCCGAAGTTTATTGATGACAACGGTAGCGAAACG
>CAZKXG010000030.1:10541-13210 GCA_964556465.1 uncultured Cryomorphaceae bacterium
ATCACCTTTATCAACTGCGAATTGAGGGCGCCACCGAGGATCACCGAGAGGCCATTATTCAATTCATCGCCGATCGAGACATTGCCGTGAATGTTCATTTCATTCCCTTGCCCATGCTTACCGCTTACCGCGAAAGGGGTTATCATATGGAAGACTATCCAAATGCATTCGCGCATTACTCCAATGAGATCAGCCTGCCGCTCTTTTTCAATCTCAAAGATGAAGAAGTAGAAGAAGTGGCGAATGCAGTGAAAGATGCAGTAGCGCAGATTCTGGTAAAATGATCAAGTTCCTCTTTGATCGAGTCGTGGCAGCCCTTGGGATTTTATTCCTGTTGCCCTTACTTCTCGTTGTAGTGATTTGGGTTGTACTCGACTCGCGTGGTGGAGCTTTTTTCGTTCAAACCAGAGTTGGTAAGGATGGTCGTCATTTTGGTCTATTGAAATTCAGAACCATGAGACCACTTTCTGAGCAAAGCGGGAAACTCACCGTGGGGTCTAGCGACCCTCGAATCACACGGTCGGGATTGGTTTTAAGGAAGTACAAAATCGACGAATTGCCTCAACTTTGGAATGTTCTTATTGCCGATATGAGCTTTGTCGGTCCTCGGCCGGAAGTGCCTGAATACGTAGCTCGATATAATTTGGGGCAAAGAGCCGTATTGAACGTTCGGCCGGGTATTACCGATGAGGCGTCGTTGGCTTACTTCAACGAAAACGAACTTTTATCGAAGAGTGCCAATCCCGAAAAAACCTATTTGGAAGAAATAATGCCTGCCAAGATTGAGCTGAACCTAGCCTATCTGAAAAGGAGAAGTTTCTTTTCGGACCTTGGGGTGATTATAAGAACCCTTAAAAGAATCGTTTCTTAAAGCCTGTGTTTATTCACGGCTGAATAAAGCTTCTCAATTTCCTCCACTTTTTCAGGATAACCCAATCGATCGTATGACATGATCAGATTATTCAACAATCGAATGACCATGCTCTTATTGTCGCAGGGTTCATAGTACTTCGGCTCCTCTTTCAGTTCCAACTGCTGCAGATAAGAGGTGATTTCATTTTTGTGAACGATCGTTCCTTGGCTGAAAGCATTGATGTAGAACAAAACTTTATCGCTGTCGGCTTTTCCCTTCATGTGGTTCTCCATGAGCCGAAGAATATTGTACTCATCGACGTAGGCCATAACAAAATGATTTGGCAAATTCACTCCGAAAATCGGTATGTCAAGTCGTTGTGCCAATACGATGTAAAGAATACTCAAGCTAAGCGGGTTTCCCTTCTCACTTTCGAGTACCGTATTGATGTAATTGTTTTGAGCTGCGTGGTAATTCTTCTTGTTCCCTCTGAAACCATGCACGTCAAAGAGGATATGGTTCATGACTTTTACCTGCTCCAGCGCCGTAAGTTCATCGTTTAGCTCGATCCATATCTCCTGATGCAATTTGGTTAATCGATCAAAAGTCTCTGTTTCATCCAAGTCGGGATACTGATACTTGGCCACCAAAAGTGCTCCTTCAAAGAGATCTTCTCCTCCATCTTTCGCCCAATTTTCTAATCCAATAAGGACCGAATCAAATTGAATATCATGTATGATGTCTTCGATTCGTTGCTGGAATTCCTGACCGAAAGTGTTTACTTCCCAAACATTTTCCAAACTTGGAATAGCTGCTTCACCGATGGAAACGATCCGATCCTTTACCTGCTGGTAAATGGTTTCATCAGGATCATCTAGCAGATTAATGAGCGCTTCTATTTCGTTTGAGTTCATCACTTGTTTAGACGAAGATCAGCTGATCTTTGGTTTGTCTAAAGATATTTTCAACTCGGATGTAGAAAGACGTACTGCTGCGGTTTTTTAACCGGTGGGGTGTTAATGGCCTGAAACTCGGTCCAAAACTGTAACAATCAGATCCTCCATCGCTACGTGGTGATCGGTGAGAAAGGAGTTGGCAGCCCGGTTGGCTACAACCAGACATACGGTGGTGCAGTGGTGGCCCAATGCGGCACCTAGCCCAAAAAGTGCAGAACTCTCCATCTCGTAATTGGCTAGAGGTAACCCTTCAAAAGAGAAGCTTTCCATCCGCTCATTGATATCGGGCATGGCTACCGGTAAACGCAATTTTCTGCCTTGGGGTCCATAGAAACCGCAAGCGGTAGCTGTAACTCCTTGGATGAATCCTTCATGAAATTTACCTCCCGCTTCTTGCGAGCTTTTGACCGCGTAGGGTGTTATCCCACTCAAAGACCAATCGACATGAGCTGCGAAGTCTTTTGCCAATTGAAGTTCTTCTTCTTCAAAATGTGCTTGGTAATAATGCATTACGGCATCAAGGCCGATGGCATAGCGACTGTGAATAAAACTCCCGGGCTCAATTTCCTTCCTTAAACCTCCTGACGTTCCTATACGAATAATCTCAAGTGGTTTGGGATTCTCAATGGTTTCTCGTTTCTCAAAATCGATACCTCGGAGCGCATCGAGTTCGTTTAATACAATGTCTATATTATCCGTTCCGATTCCCGTGCTGAGCGCAGTAATTCGCTTTGAGCCGATATAGCCTGTATGCGTTACAAATTCGCGATTGCTGATCACGACATCTGTTCGGTCAAAGTGCTTGGAAATTTTTTCAACTCGTCCTTGATCACCAACTACTAAGATATATGGAACACGCT
>CAZKXG010000030.1:13220-14094 GCA_964556465.1 uncultured Cryomorphaceae bacterium
AAGACAGTATCAGCCAAGTGTTCCGGCTTTATGGCCAAATGGTATATGGAGCCATCGGCATTGACGGGTAGCTCCGAAGGAGCAAATTTGAGCGAGGTACTAAGTGGAAATTTTTTCACAGATCGCCAATTTACAAAGTTCCTCAAGACCTCTGCTCATATTCATAAAATCTATCTTTATTGAGAGGAGAAAATGGGGTCAGAGCGGTGGGCCTTATTTGTTTTTCATAAATAACAAGCAGAAACGGGATATAAACGACTCATGCGACTATTCAATTCGTCAACAATAGAACTTACATTGCCATAAACGAAAGAGACTACTTTTCCGGATTCTCAATTTTGAGATGCAAAAACCCTTTCAAGCAGCTCCGTCACCCTAGCGGCAGGATTCTCCCTGATCTTCTCCTCTTCTTCAGAAATGAGCAAGAACAACCCATCCAGTGCCTTATCCGTAACGTACGCCTCAAGGTCGGTATTGACCTTTTCGCCTCCCGTGAAAACGGAAGCAGAATTGTACGCAGAAGTGAGCGGTTGCCAATACTTGGTGAGTTCTACTTCATTTATTGCCTTGTTGACCTCAGGTTCAAAAGCAGTACGAAGACTCGTTTCTGTGCTGCGACGTAGGTATTCCGTTGCGGCATCATCTTCACCTTTCAAAATGGCAAATGCATCATTAATGGTCATCGAAGTTATGGCATCGATAAAGATGGGCGCTGCGTGAGAAACGGCGCGCTCCGCAGCGTGATTCAGGTTCTCTTCAAATTTGTTCACCTGACTACCTAAGCCCAGATTCTCGGCGGTCGTTTTTACCTTTTCAGCCTCTTCGGGAAAGGGGATGCGCAGGCGAGGGGTAGTGAGGAATTGATTCTCCTTTC
>CAZKXG010000030.1:14104-18708 GCA_964556465.1 uncultured Cryomorphaceae bacterium
CATCGGAAGTTTCCAGTGACTCGGTCACCGTTTTCATCGTTTTGCGAAAGCTCTCTTCAGAGCATGAGCTAAATACAAAGCTGATTGCGATCAGCGGAAGAATCATTTTTTTCATACGGCCATTTTGCCAAAGATAATGCCAACTAAATCATGACCACTAGAAGAATCGTTTTGCGGTCGATGAATGAATGTTTTTATCTTCGCGGGTATGGGTCAAGAAATCCTAGTAACGGGAGCCGCGGGCTTCATTGGATCGCATCTTTGCGAAAGCTTATTGGAGCAGGGACACACGGTATATGGAATCGACAACTTCGATCCGTTTTACGATCGACGAATCAAAGAAAGAAATCTTGAGTCTTTTCGCAATCACGAGCGCTTCGGGTTCTTTGAATTGGATCTGACAGATGCAGAAAAGCTCCAAAGAATTCCTGCCTTCGATATGGTCGTTCACCTGGCAGGAAAAGCAGGTGTAAGACCGAGTATCGATGCCCCGCAAGATTACATAGATGCCAATATCACGGCAACTCTAAGTGTTTTGGAACTTTGCCGAAGCAAAGGCTGTACGAAAATGGCCTTCGCCAGTAGCAGTAGTATTTATGGCAATTCCAGACATACTCCTTTTGTGGAAGAAGGAGTAGAATACGAACCTATTTCGCCCTATGCTTTTTCTAAGCGGAGCTGCGAATTGATGAACTACACTTTTCATCACCTCTATCGAATTGATATTTTAAACTTGCGATTCTTCACTGTTTACGGGCCACGCCAGAGACCTGACTTGGCTATCCACAAGTTCACACGCCTACTAAGTGAAGAGAAATCAATCCCAATGTTTGGCGATGGTTCCACTTCGCGCGATTATACTTTCGTAGCCGATACGGTGGCGGGAATCAACGGAGCCATGGATTATTTGCGAGACAATAGCGACGTATTTCAAACCGTGAATTTGGGGAATAACCAACCTGTGAAACTTTCGGACTTGATTTCGGGGATTGGAAACGCCTTGGGAGTAGTACCGAAAATCGATCTACAGCCTATGCAACCGGGCGATGTGGACATTACTTATGCCTCTATCGAAAAAGCAAAGAAGCTATTTGGTTATAATCCCAAGACGAGTATTAAAGACGGTCTCGAGATGTTTGTGGAATGGTATAAAAAAGTCAATTAAATCGATCCAAGTCGAATTCTGGTTCTAATCAATTGATCCTTTGGCCCCTTTCTATAGCTAAGTAAATTAGTGAACCCAGTATAGGTAGAGACAATATTGCCGGTATCCAAACGATTTTATTCGATCCTGAAAATTCGTTTTGCAAAACATCGATTGAAGCCAAGATTGGGAGAGTAAACGCAGCTATTCTGATTAGTGCTACGAGAACGATACATTTTGAAGCCATTTGTTTTGATTGTGATGGCTACAAGTAGAATGTCTTCGTCGATTGAGACTTTTATGACGGTTTATCCTGTTCCTTTCACTTCTCGGTTTTTGGGATATGTAGGCTCAAATTCTATTCTTTGCACTAGCTTATTACGGTACGACATAGATTTTTATTTTTGGCCCCTCAAGAAATCACAATGAAGTACTTTCTCCTTTTATCCGCTGTTTTCTCAACCATTGTTGTTTCGGCACAAAAAGATTCACTCATCTTCGACGGTGGGCAAGTTATTGTTGGCGAAGTCAAGGATTTGAATCGAAACATATTGACCATTGAAACTGACTATAGTGACAGTGATTTTAAAATAGAATGGGAAGAAGTAGCAGAGTTTTACAGCGATCAGCCCTATTTGGTTCAGCTGACTGACCGATCTATTCTGACCAACGCACGGATGGAATTCTTGCCGCCAAACAAAGTAAAAATTACCGGAGATCTACTCACTAAGGAGGTACTGCTTAGCGAAGTGGTTTATTTCAGACAAGTGGACAGTGGTTTTTGGAGCAAGGTATCAGCATCGATTGATTTGGGTTTTAGCCTTACCAAAGCCAGTAACCTTCGTCAATACAATGCATTGGCCGACGTAGGTTACAATTCTGCGCAATGGAAGTTTAAGACAAATTATCAGCAAGTACGCTCTGAGCAAGATGACGTTTCTCCCGTTAGAAGAACCGAGGTAAATGTGAACGGAGATTACGCTCTTCGCAACGGAGTATTTTTTGGAGCGGGTTTGAATTTCTTAAGCAATACCGAACAACTTCTCGATTTGCGAACAACGGGTTATGTAGGGTCGGGTTATTATATGATCAGAAATAACAATATGTATTGGCAGTCATTTCTAGGTGTGGCCATTAACAATGAGAACTTTACCGAGACTCCCGAAGAACCATCTACCGATAGGGAGAGCTATGAAGGAATGGTAGGTACAGAATTGAATCTGTATGATGTGGGGGATTTGAATCTATTTGCCAATGTGACATGGTACCCGAGTTTTACCGAGGAAGGACGTAATCGTCTAAACTCTACGTTCAATGTTACATATGATCTGCCGCTGGATTTTTATATAAAAACAGGGCTCACTTTTAATTACGATAACCAGCCCACCCCAGGAGCATCACAGACCGATTATGTAATCATTACCGGGTTTGGGTGGGAGCTTTAGTCAATGCTCTACAAAGTTAAATAAGCGCTTTGTTGCTTGTTAGTGTGTAAGAAGAACTTACTTTCGCTGATGATCTTTAAATAAAGGGTGCACCCTAAAGAGGTGTTGAACTTATTAACCATAATTTTTAAACCTTAGAAAAATGAAGAAACTGGTATTTTCATTATTTGCATTAGTTATTGCGGCTACATCTTTTGCTCAAGAAGGTGACTTGGATACCAAGTGGACCAATTACATGGTGGAAACAGAGCGTCGAATGGTTTTTGATGAAGCAATGGATTTGGAGTCTCCGAAAAAGGAAGCTTTTTGGAAGATTTATGATGAGTATGAGAAAGAATTGGAAGGCTTTCGTACTAGTTACATGACTGACTTGAAAAAGTATGCTGAAGAGTATGCTACTATGACAGATGAGCAGGCAAATGAGCTAATCGCGTCGAGCTACAAGCGCCAAATGGGGCGCATGAAAATGCAAAAGAAGTATCACGCCCAGATTATGAAAATGGTAGATGGTAAGACAGCAGCTCGCTTTGTTCAATTGGACGATGCGATAAGCATGCTCCTTAGATTGAGTGTGATGGATGAGATTCCTTTTATAGGAGATTATTAATCTGTTGATGAAAAATATTGAAGCCGAAATGGAAACATTTCGGCTTTTTTTATGCTTTGATCCAATTTTTCAACTCATTTAATTTCATAGCTTCACTTCCATCAATAGAGAGTCTCAGACATGCGTATAAAAAAGCCTAGAATTAAAGAGCGATTTTTGTTTCTGCTGGAACGGCAATTCGTGAAGGGCGCCTACTATCAGCTGCTATTTGTAGCCGCTGCCATTGGTCTTATTTCGGTAATCGGAGGCGCACTGGTAATGCCGGTCGGTGCCCCGACAGCAAGCTTCAATGAGGCGGTTTGGTGGGCTTTTCTTCGCCTTTCAGATCCTGGATATCTTGGCGATGACGAAGGCACCTGGCGCAGATTTGTATCGACAATCATCACAGTATTAGGATACGTGGTTTTTCTTGGCTCACTCGTCGCCATTATTACGACATGGCTCAATCGCAAAATCAGAAATCTCGAGCAAGGACTGACCCCTGTCGCGGCAAACAACCATGTTATCATCCTTGGCTGGACAAACCGAACCATTCACATTGCCGCTGAAATTTTTCACTCAGTTGGTCGATTAAGACGCTTCTTGAAAATTCACGGCACACGGTCTTTGCGTTTGATTATCCTGTCTTACGACGTAACACCTGACCACGTTCAAGAACTTAAGGACAATCCTCTTATCGGCAAAAGAGCACATGAGATCATACTCCGCTCCGGGGTGGCCATAGACCGAGAGCACCTCAGAAGAGTCGATAGTCTCAATGCTGCCGCTATTATCATTCCTAGTCAGGCAAACGGTCAAAGAGAATTTGTGACACCCGACGTAGAGACCATCAAAGCTTTGCTTTCGCTTAATGCTGAGTCGGAAAATGCCATGGGCAGAAAGCGCCCTTTCGTTGTAGCCGAAATTCAGGATGAGAATAAAATATCAGCCGCATACCGGGCCTATTCAGGGCCTATTGAGGTGATTGGTAGCAACACGATCATTAGCAGATTGCTGGCGCAAAACATAAGGCATCATGGTTTGTCAGAGATCTACAATGAGCTCCTTTCGAGAAGCTTGAACAACAACCTTTTTGCGAAGGAATACGATGCGTTAACGGGAAAGACCATAGCCGAAGCCAAAAGTTATTTTCCCAAAGCGATTATTGCAGGTATTATCCGGATGGCCGAAGATGGCTATAAGCCAATGTTGAACCTTCGTGGAGACTACCTTCTGGAGAAGAATGACCGACTGGTGATTTTAGCAAAGAATCAAGACGCCATTGAAATGAGCAATAAGCCCGGCCAGGTGATGAAAATTGAGCCTGTGAGGACATTACCTGTTCAAGATCAGAAGCAAGTGACCAAGATTTTGATTTTGGGTTGGAATCATCACATCCCTTCATTGATTAAAGAATTTAGTACCTACG
>CAZKXG010000030.1:18734-22208 GCA_964556465.1 uncultured Cryomorphaceae bacterium
ATGGCTTCATTGCGATCGGTGGAAAGTCGGCAAAAGGATTTGGAGCTCATTATGAAAACTGCCGATAGAGTTTCGGTAAAGCATGTCGTAGTAGATTACGTAAAAGAGAATGAGCTTCGAACGGTAAACCCGGGTGAGTTTGACAATATTCTTCTGGTAAGTAGTGACTTGATTGAAGACGAAGAAGAGGCAGATGCACGAACCATTGTGGGATATATTTTGCTGGAAGAGATCTTGGATAATGTCGTTAAAAGACCTCAAGTATTGCTTGAATTGGCAGACCCAAACAACGAATCCCTCATCAAAAAATTTAAGAGTGAAGTCATCATCGGACCAAAGATCTTGAGCCACCTTTTGGCAGCTATCGCGTTGCGCAGAGAACTACATAGCCTTTACAATGAGTTGCTTACAGTCGGAGGTGCCGAAATAATCTTTAGAGAACCTTCGGAATACGGACTGACCAAAGGCGACATAGCCTTTCGAGATCTTGAGGCTCTCGCAGAAGGCTTCCATGAAACGGCTCTTGGAACCTATCGTATTGTAAATCGCGACGAAGGAACCATTGACTTAATTATGAATCCGGATCGCAATACTAAGCTCAAGATTAATGATAACGTGAGTTTGGTGGTGATTACGACCGTATACTAGCTCCCTGGAAGCTTTTTTCCTTCTGCGGATAGTGTTGCGATTTTTTCTATTCTATTTGCTCTGGTCTTTTCAGTTTTGGCCAGTTTTATCCAACGGAGCACGAAACGCTTACTCGATGGGTTGACCGAATGGAAGAATGCCTCCGAATCTTTGCTCCTTGATAAGGCTTTCGCCAAATCTGTCGGGATTAATAGCGCATCCACATCATCCATAAAATCCCAGAGTCCGTTTTCTTTTGATGCTTCAATGGCGCTTAAACCCGCAGGGTACATCCTACCCTCCTTGATCAGTTTTGCCACACGGTCTTTATAGGTCTTTGCCCAATGTTCGGTCTTTCGTGGAGCAATTAGTTGCATGGTGCGCTGCTCATCGAGCTTCCGTCTGATGCCGTCAATCCACCCAAAACATAAAAGTTCATCGAGAATTTGTGAAGTAGAAACATACTTTTCGGGTACTGACTTTTTGAAAGTGACGAGCCAAATGCTCTTGTCTGACGTGTGATTTTTATCCAGCCACTCTCTGAGTTCAACTTGCGAGGCGATTTCTACTTTTCTGAAATTCTCGGTTTTGATCATCTTCTATCTTTAACGGAGAGCAAACGAATATCACCTTGCTTTGGTTTAAGCCCCATCAAATTCCTTAAAGGAGAAGATTAAACGTCATAGACCTTAATCACTACCTTCCCCGTATGCTCAGCTTTTCCAAATCGCTTAATGGCCCAAGGCGTTTTCTCGAAAGGGTAGGGGCCGTCTATCTCGCATTTCAATTTTCCTTCCGCATGGAGTTCTTCTATTTCGGGCAAATCCTTGTTGGCCTTTACCGCAACCATCAAAAGTTTCTTTTTAGTGATGAGCTTGATCAATCCACTCATCAAAAGCATCACGATGAGCTTACCTGATTGCCCACCAATAGAAACATATCTTCCCTCGGGATTAAGCGCCCGCAAATGCGCCAAAGGCCATCGCGAAGTGCGACAATCCAAAATGAGGTCGTACTTCTCTCCACTGCGGGTGAAATCTTTTTTTCGGTAATCGATGACTTGTTTACATCCCATATCGAGCATTCGATTGAGTTTTTCACCGGAGTCTACTCCCGTGATTTCTGCGTCGAACTTTTTGGCGATTTGTATGCCGAGCATACCCACTCCGCCGCCACCGCCATTGATGAGAACTCTTTCTCCTTTTTTTATTTGTCCGACATCTATAAGTCCTTGCATCGCCAGAGCAGAAGCGTGTGGAAGAGATACACCTTCTTCAAAGGAGATATTTTCGGGCATTTTTCGAAGTGCCTTTTCGTTGAGCACCATGTATTCAGCCAAACTGCCAAAACCGTGATCGGAAGTGTCGCCGTAAACCCGATCACCTATCTTAAGATCCTGCACACTTGCCCCTATTTTCTCCACAACACCTGCGACTTCCATTCCGGGGCGGCGCATTTTTTTTCTTGGCTTGAATAAGCCAAAGAAAAGCCGGTAAGCAAACGGACTTCCGGAGGTGAGACACCAATCGTAGTCGTTAATGGAAGAGGTATGAACTTTCAATTGCACCTCTTTTGCCGAAGGCTCAGGTATTCCAATCGTTTGAATTTGGAGGACTTCTTCAGGATCCCCGTAGCGGTCGAGGTAGTAGGTGTTCATTTTGGCCATGAATCAAAGATGGGATACCTTGATGTGAAAGCACATCAAAAAATGTTGAAAGGCTTAAGTGAGTAGATGAATGGTTTTTGTCATCAAAAAAGCCCCCACCGTTGCGGCGAGGGCTCATTAAAAAATGGGCTCTGAAAAATTATCTCGCAATCATCATCTTTTTGGTATCAACAAACTTCCCATCCACAAAAAGTGAGTAGAGGTAAGTTCCTGCTGCCAATCCTTGCGTTTGGAATTCTACTTGGTTGGCACCGCGTTGAACGCTCAATTGAATATCCTCTACCGGACTACCTTCCATATCGGTAATGCGGATGATTGCATCTTGACTCGCATCAGGAAGGTAATAGCGAATGACCGTGCTTTCGCTGAAAGGGTTTGGGATGTTCTGACCGAGTTCCGCCCTTTCAACCGAATTTTCGGTAGACCCTTCTTGAATTCCACTTTGGGAGCTAAAGCAGCAAGTTTGAAGATCTTGTTCAAACAAATCCATTCTGTCCATCACATTTTCTAACTGATCTTTGAGCTTGTCATTCTCCTCGGTCAATTCTTCGATGGTGCCTTGTTGCTCTTGAATAGCCTTGGTAAGTACTGGAATCAGATCATCGTAGAAAACACCCATTCGCCCAGCTTCCTGATATGTAACTTCACCTGTTTCGCGATTTTCGACTCTCTCCTGATTTACGACCACCTCAGGAACGATTTCCAAGAGGTCCTGTGCCACAAAACCGAGTTTAGTTCCCACATTCATGACGTCTTCTTTCCATTCATAGCTCACGGGCTTGAGTTGCATTAATGTTTCTAATCCATAATCTAGATTTTTTATATTTTTCTTTTCTCGCGCATCCGAAGTGATGATTGTTCCATTTGCCGCAAAAACACCTGCCCACCTTCTGCCGATCGTACCCAGAGTTTTGTCATTGTCCTCTGCGGCAGTGAAATAAGTTGTCCAGAATGTGTAAAGTGGAAATCCTGATCTTTTCATGACGAAATCCCCGTCAACAACGGAAAACTGTTCATCTTGGGCCTCACCAATATCCCAAGTGTCCGTACCGAGATAATTGCCGCCTCCTTCAAGTCGAATTCCTGAATCCCCAACAGGCACATCTGCAACAGTCAATCTACTCCCGGGTGAATCTGTACCAACTCCAACATGTCCATTTTTGAGCACTACCATGGCATCA
>CAZKXG010000031.1:0-4137 GCA_964556465.1 uncultured Cryomorphaceae bacterium
GATTTTTGCTGTGCCTGTAGAAAATTTCGTTGACTTCACCAATTACGAAGTCACCGTAAATGCTATTGATACTGAAATGATCGATGGGCAAAGCATACGAAGTTTAACCTTGGATTTTGAGGTAGTGTCGGGTGAGGAATATTCCTCAATAGGGTACAATTCATTGCAAGTCTTGGAGTATATGGGAGTTAAAGAAAATGGGTTTATCATACCTTTCGGTGATTGGAATGTGTGCGAGGGAGCCTATGACTTGGAAATTCAATGTTTCGAATCCTCATCCATCGACTATGTAAGTCCCGAATTCGGGTCATGTGTTTTAAGTGTGGACGGGGTCGATTCGGAAGCGGGTGCGGCTATTTATCCCAATCCTGCCTCGGATCGAATTACGGTTCAATTAGTGGCTTCACCTGCGCATCTAGCGGGGGAAGTTGAATCTATTCGAATCACTGACTTTTCGGGAAGGATGGTGGCGAGTTATTCGTGGCGGGGCGACCTTGCTTCCTATGCAATTTCTGATTTAGCGGAAGGCATGTACATTGTCGAAATTGTCGGAGATGAGAAACGAATCTCTTCACAGAAATTCATTGTACAGCACTGAAAATATGAATAGCAAACAAAGCCTGTCTTGAGCGAAGGTTCCTGAGTGGAGTCGACGGGATTAACGAATGTCGAATTTAGAAGTATATCGTTCATTTCGTCATGCATCATTCGGTGTTTCTTGCCTGCCAGCCGAGCGCAGTCAGACAGATTCCATACTCGAAAGAGTATTAGTTACCAACCAAAAGTATTTGGTGCTCCCTTAAAAGGGCCAACAATCTTTGAGGTAATCCATCCGCCGTAAAAGTCTCCTTGTTGAGCTACAACTTTTTGGCCATCAATGAAGCAAGCGTCAACTTTAGAGGGATAAAAAGCGATGCAATTTTTGAGTTCCGCATAAGTCGCTTTCGGCTTGGGGTAATACCAAGCTGCATTTTCTACTTTCAATTCTTCTGACTGTAAATGGTAGTAATTTCCTTTGCCTTTCCATTCGCAAAACGTAGTTTGATTGGACCGAATCAAACAATCCGACTCAATGTCTTGGACTGGAATGTAGACAGTGGGAGGGTGGCTTGTTTCCAGAATTCTTAGCGCCTTATTAGTAGAGGCTATTCGCCTTCCGCCAAAAAATACTTCGACTGAAGAAGTTACTTTTTCCAACTTTGGCGGGCGCGGATAGTCCCACACTGATTCTTGACCTTTTTTTGGTTTCTCAGCTTTCGGATATTTGGCCATACTCGTTCGTTCTTAGATCTTCTGAATAATGTGAATCAAAAGGCATAAATACGAACACAGATATTGGATCAAGGTTTAGTCTAGTCGTCGTCGTTCGATTCATCATCGGAATCAGGCATGTAGTCCAAATCAGAATACTTGTCCTCAAAATCAGACTTAACACTTTTTTTCAGGTTACCCTCATCATCATAATCCTCATCTTCTTCGATTAATTCTTCTGCGCGGGCTTGTGACATTTTGATGAGGTATATTTTTTCATCCGTTTCAAATCTAAGAGCGCTCACCCTGTCTCCGTCCTTGTTATTGAAATGAATGAGTTCATCACTAAATCCATAAGGATAAGTGAGCTTGATCTGCTCTTGGATAACAGGAGCTATTTTTTCGAAAGAAGTGATAATTCTGGGTTTGCTATCAGTTGCAGACATGGTTATTAGAAATTTTTGGTGTTAAAATATCCGTGCTAAGAAAACAAATTATTCAACCAATATGACCAATTTCAGCTGCACTTGCTAAATATGATGAAATCCTGTTGAAAACAAGCAAGCTGCAATGAAGGAAACGGATATCCAAAAACTTCCACATCGTTATCTTTGCCGCCATGCAAGAAACCATTTTGATTTTGGATTTCGGATCGCAATATACCCAGCTTATCGCCCGTAGAGTGAGAGAGCTTAATGTTTATTGTGAGATTCATCCATACCATGAATCTCCCGAACTCACGGATAATATAAAGGGAGTAATTCTTTCGGGTAGCCCTTTTTCTGTTCATGATGAAAATGCTCCTCAGATCGACTTAAGTCTTTATCGCGAGAAAGTACCGGTGCTAGGAGTATGTTACGGCGCACAATACATTGCTCAGCTCGATGGAAAAGGAGAAGTGAGAAAGAGCAACAAGCGAGAATATGGCAGAGCAAATCTGAGATCAATCGACGCTGAATCTCTTTTATTTAAAGATATTCATGTTGGCTCTCAAGTTTGGATGTCTCATGGTGATACTATTTTTTCCCTGCCGGATCATGCAAAAATTGTGGCTTCTACTCATGATGTAGAAGTCGCAGGTTATGAAGTAAAAGGAGAAAACACTTTTGGAATTCAGTTTCATCCCGAGGTGTACCATAGTACTGACGGTAAACAGCTGTTGCATAATTTCTTGATTGATATATGCGGTTGCAGTGAGTCATGGACTCCTCATAGCTTTGTAGAACAATCCGTATCAGAGCTAAAGGCTCAACTCGGAGAGGATAAGGTAATTCTTGGTTTGAGTGGTGGAGTTGATAGCTCGGTTGCTGCTGTTTTGCTGCATCATGCTATCGGTAAAAACCTTTATTGCATTTTCGTCGATAATGGTCTGCTGCGAAAGAATGAGTTTGAAGATGTTTTGCACTCCTATCAGGATATGGGGCTTAACGTTCGCGGAGTAGACGCCAAGTCGCGGTTTTACGAAGCGTTGAAAGGGATAAGCGACCCCGAAGAAAAGCGTAAGGCGATCGGTCGCGTGTTTATTGAAGTATTTGATGACGCGGCTCACGAAGTACAAGACGTAAAATGGCTCGCTCAAGGAACAATCTACCCTGATGTGATCGAATCCGTTTCTGTAAAAGGACCATCAGCTACCATAAAGAGTCACCACAATGTTGGCGGCCTGCCTGACTTTATGAAGTTGAAAGTCGTGGAGCCACTGCGCGCACTTTTTAAAGATGAGGTTCGTTTAGTAGGGAAGGATTTGGAGATTTCTCAAACCATCTTGGGAAGACATCCTTTCCCAGGCCCCGGATTGGCCATTCGAATATTGGGGGACATAACGGAAGAAAAGGTCCGTATTTTGCAAGAGGTAGATCATATCTTTATTTCAAACTTGAAAGAATCAGGAGAATACGACAATGTATGGCAAGCAGGAGCAATTTTGCTTCCCGTTCAAAGTGTGGGTGTGATGGGCGATGAACGCACGTATGAGAAAGCTGTGGCTCTTAGAGCAGTTTCATCTACTGACGGAATGACCGCCGATTGGTGTCATTTGCCATATCCGCTGCTAGCAAAAATTTCAAACGAGATTATAAATAGAGTAAAAGGCATAAACCGAGTGGTTTACGACATTAGTTCAAAACCACCTGCAACGATAGAATGGGAGTAAAAAAAGGACTAATAAAATTCATCTTTGTCGCATTGGTAGCCATGATGGCCTCCGCAGTATCGGCTCAGAATTATGCGCAGCGCACAATTGATGGAAACGATTACTATCTCTATTATGTAGAGCCCGGAAATACGCTATACGCAATATCAAAGATGTTTTCGGTTTCTGTGGATGCTTTGGTTGCTGCCAATCCTTCTGCAGAGCAAGGTCTCGAAATTGGTCAGGAAATACTTGTTCCACTGGGAGAAGTAAATAAGCGTGAAGCCAAGAAGAAAGAAGTTAAGGTAGAAGGAGACGTCATTTTACATACGGTTCAAAAGAAAGAAACGCTTTTTTCCATTTCGAAGGATTATGGAGTCACTGTGAATGAACTGATGGAGATGAACCCGGAGTCGGCACAGACTTTGAGCACGGGCGTGACATTAAGAGTTCCTTCATCGAAGAGTTCAAATGTTAAGGAGAAATTTTTGGAACCCGCTCGAAATGATTCGTTCATTGTTCATCAGGTTCAATCGGGCGAAACAATTTTCTCTCTCGCTAAGCAATATGGAATTTCTCAGGATAGTCTCTTGACCATGAATCCTGATTTAGCTCTTGGAGTAAAAAAAGATCAGTACTTGATTATTCCGACTTACAACGAGTCGTTTTTAGCGATGCGTTCAGCTGAAAAGAGAGAGACGCTTTTGGATGAGCTGGATATTCCCGTCGGCACTCAAGAGGTATATGATTTGGGC
>CAZKXG010000031.1:4177-9175 GCA_964556465.1 uncultured Cryomorphaceae bacterium
TTAAATGACAGTATTGATAAGGTGTTGACAAAAGGCGAGGACCTTTATATTCTTACGGAAATCGCATTGGAATACTATCGGGGTACAAGATTGGCCCTTGACTCATTAGCCAAGTTAGGATTAAGCGCAAACCTGCACGTTTATGAAGTAGGAGAAGATATTGTCAGAACCCGAGAGACATTAAAGAGAGGCGAGCTCAGTGAAATGGATATGATTTTTGGTCCGATGCACAAGGCTAGTTTGGCATTGGTGAGTGAAATGACCATCGATGAGAAGATATATCTCGTTTCGCCCAACTCATTTTCGAACGAAGTCTTTGAGGACAACCCTTACTTGTTGAGGGCATTGACCTCAAGAGAAACACTTCTCAGGTACCTAGCGAATTACATTGCCATCAACCATCA
Organism: uncultured Cryomorphaceae bacterium; assembly: GCA_964556465.1. GTDB lineage: Bacteria > Bacteroidota > Bacteroidia > Flavobacteriales_D > Cryomorphaceae > JAKVAV01. The sequence goes on from CAZKXG010000031.1 coordinate 4,582, forward strand.
GGATCACAATGTTTTGATGTTGAATAGTGAGTCGCCCAAGGAATGGCCCATGCGAAAAGAGTTCATCCATAACTATAATTCAGCTGTCTCAACATTTAACAATATCTATTCGGATTCATTGCGAAGTGTCACGAAAGAGATGTTTAACAGAGAAGGAGGCGGGGGTGAAATTGTAGAATTCCTACAAAAGGATACGCTTAATGTTATCGTTGTACCCTCTAATGATTTGGCCTTCGTAAGTGATGTGATGACGAGACTGTCCTTGCTCGAAAGTGAATATCAAGTACAAGTATATGGGCTGGACAAATGGATTAATTATGAAAATATCGAAGCCGAATACAAGAATCGATTAAAGTTGAGATTAGTGGTTCCTTCATACGTGGATTATGAAAGTACTACAACTATTGAGTTTTTGAAATCGTATCGTGATGCATACGGCACAGAGCCTTCTCACTTTGATTATGGGTTTAAGGGGTATGATTTGACATTGTTCTTTGGTGAGGCTCTGCTAAGAGAGGGATTGGCATTCCCTTTGGCATTTGATCGATTAAAATTGGAGGGAACGGCAGGCTCTTATCGGTTTGGAAAATCAACAACGGGAAAAGAGTTTGAGAATAAGGAAGCATACATCCTCCAGTATGAGGACTTTGAAATAAAACGGGTAAATTAATGACTGTACCTGACCGAAAAGAAATTGAAGCTAACTACCGTCAGATTCAGTCTCTCATCTGCGCAAAAATCGAAGAGACTGATGGAACAGGAAAGTTTATAAAGGATAGTTGGGAACGCGATGGAGGGGGTGGGGGACTCACCCGAGTCATGTCAGAAGGAAGTGTCTTAGAAAAAGCGGGAGTAAATTTTTCGGCAGTTGAAGGAGAAGTTACTCCGATGATGGCCAAGAACCTTGGAATGGATGCAAAGTGGTTTTTTGCCACAGGTGTAAGTATTGTCATGCATCCGCATAATCCCCATGTTCCAATTATTCACATGAATATTCGCTATTTTGAAACAGATAATGGCGATTATTGGTTCGGAGGAGGTATAGACCTGACTCCCCATTATGTAATCGAGAAACAGGCCCATTATTTTCACAATAGTCTGAAAAAAGTATGTGATCAATTCGATTCGGATTGGTATCCACGATTTAAAAAGCAAGCAGATGACTATTTCTTTATTCCTCATCGGAACGAAACGAGAGGAATCGGGGGTATCTTCTACGACCATGTATCTGAGGACTCGAATCACTCAAAGCTAGAGATACTTGAGTTTTCACTAGAGCTCGGAAGACTCTTCCCTGAGGTTTATTCCACTCTGATAAATGAAAACAGAGATAAGGCCTTTAGCAATTCCCAAAAGGAATGGCAGAAACTCAGAAGAGGCCGTTATGTTGAGTTCAATTTGGTTTATGATCGCGGAACTCGGTTTGGATTATTGAGCAATGGGCGAACAGAATCGATTTTGATGAGCCTTCCGAAGGAAGCCAATTGGTTTTACGATTTCCACCCTGAGGGCGGATCTGAAGAAGAGAAAACATTGGAATTGCTGAAGAAAGAAATCGATTGGATCAAAACTTGATCCACTGGCCTGTCGCTCGTGTTGATCCATTGACGATTTCCACCATGTAGATTCCCGTGGTCAACTCTGAAGCTTCAGGTACTTTTAAAATACCTTTTTTGGATTTTCTCCGATTAATATCCAAGACCTCTTTTCCATTTAACGCCAGAATTTTTACAGAAACCTTTCCTGGCAAAGCATGCTCTATGATTAATCCCTCATTCGTTTGTTCTTGGATAGTGAGCGAGTTTGATTGCTTATTGATAATCGAGTAGGTATCAATAATCGAGGTGCGCACAGAAAGCTTCTCGTCATCTAGTTTTGTCCAAACCGGTCTGACCACATTGCCGTGAGCAGCAATATTATTGTAGTCTCCAAAGAAAACTTTTGGATTGGGGTAGAATGGACTTTCGCTGATTTTGACCTCGGTAAAAGTTATACCTCCATCTTGGCTTACTGCGGCATAAACATCAGTTCCGGTGTCGTTGTGGTTTCTGCGGTCGTGATATACAAACCATAAGTTTCCATTGGTTTGGTCAATGTCCATCCATGTAAAAAACTGATGGTTTTCGGATGAGTCCTGATTCACCCTTATTGGCTCGGACCATGTCAACCCTTGGTCGTTACTTTTTGATAGAAAGATGTCGGTATTATTAATTCCATTTCGTTGGTCGGCCCAATTGACGTAAATAGTTCCTTGATTGGGGCCTTTAGAAAGGTCGCACTTTGTGACAGGCATACCATTGACACGGTAAATACCGGGTATGTTGATATTCCATCCACCCACATGATCAGCAATTGATACTTCCTGATCTTCCCACGTTTCACCTCCGTCAGAGGATCGATTAAATACTAGGCCGTTTGGCCCGGACCAGGCTACATAAATTTGTCCATCAGGTCCGACTGCCGGAACTGCGCCTTCCACCGTATCATCATCATCCAAGCAATCACCGGCTACGCTATTCACTTGAATGGGATCGCTCCAAGTTTCCCCTTTGTCGTTGGATTTCGAAAACAGAATATTCGACCGATCCTCGGGGTCTTTAGAATCGTATTCATCGAATTGAGTCCACGTAACGTAGATTTCATTGTTGTTGGGATTGACAACAGCCCAAGGTTTATCCTGTGCTTTACCACCGTTTAATCCAAAAAAGCTGCCATCATTGAAGCTTTTACCTCCATCGTCTGATCGCTGGCAAACCATGCGGTCAATCCAATTTCCGTCAGGGACTTTGGATAAGTGAAAATGGTAGAAACTTCCTGTTGTATCTTGAATAACCACAGGGTCTCCCCAAACTCCATATGGTGATACCTGCTTTTTCTCTGACCACGATAATCCACCATCTTCGCTCAGGTAGATGCTATAAATATTTGCGCCTGCTAAGAGTCGATGTGGATTCTTCTCATCAATACAGATAGAGATTTCATTAGGGTTGTCTGTAGTTGATATTTCAACAACCGGGTTTTGAGCACTGACAGCAATCGCCAAGAAGTTGAAGAACCAAAAAAGAAATTTGTTCATAGGTCAATAATAGCAAAAAGGAGACCACCAATATGGGCGATCTCCTTTTTAGCTATGAACAAGTATTTAGATTATCTCGCAATCATGATCTTTTCAATAACTGTTTCGCTTTCAGTTACAAACTTCACGACGTAGATTCCGTTTGGCAATGAAGCACCTTCGAAGTCAAGACGGTAAGTGTTTCCAGCCTGAACATCTTGGTTAAACAGTGTTTCAACAGAGCGTCCGTTCATATCGAAGATTTCTACCACTGCTCTTTCATTTTGAGCTACAGTAAACTCAATTGTAGCCTGCCCTTCTGTAGGGTTAGGGTAAGAATTGATAACCGTAGAAGGAGTAGTTACAAATTGAACAACATCACCTTCAGTCTGACCAGGCTCATTCTCTTCCTCTGTGGTGCCTTCACAGTTCCAAATCGCTCTTACACCGTCCAAGTCATAACCGTCAGGTGTAGAAGTCAACGTGTCATTGTTTCTGATCTGAACCACCGTGATGTAGTCAAAGTCACCGGCAGCGCTGATGTCTACTCCATTGTCACTTTTGCAAACGGTCTCAGCGAAGAAGAAGTCTACTCCGTTTTGAGAAACATAAACATCCGCGTATTCAGGGTAGGCATCACAACCTGGATTGCCGTATGAAGTTTCGACTACTTCGAGATCATCACCATCAAGGTTTGGTACTGCACCGTCGAAGTTTAACTTAATGCTTCCTCCATAACCTAGAGTTACGAATACCAATTGGTCAATTCCTTCAGGCATTCCCTGGGCTTGAGTTGAGTCAGTGCGGTTAGTAGCTATTGCGCCACCATTGCTTCGCACACCTTCTACATAATCGAAAGCTTCAGCTGCGTAGCACTGGCCGGGCTCAGGAGTAATCACAGAATTTGCATCACCACATCCTCCTGCAAGGTCACCTGCACTCACGCTGATGTCAATGTTAAAGATAGTTTCAGTAACACTAGCTGTAGCGGGGTCAACCACTCTTAGTTGCGTTCCTGCATTTCCTACCAGGATCATTCCGCTCTCCATTACGGCTGCGCCATACATGTTGTTGAGGTCAACGTCAAACTGAGATACTCCGTCTGTGATGTTGTAGAAGCGATTTTGAGACCTGTTGATCAACCATACATCGCCATCATTGGTTTGGATAATGTCTCCACCACTCACAGGCACGTCAATTGCATTTGATGCTGCTCCTGTTGCAGGATCAACTTCGAATACTTTGTTTTGGTTTGCAGAACCTACCAGAAGTGTTCCTTCGTCAGTTACAACAGCCGCATAAGTTTGTGCTATATTCATATCGCCCATGGCAATATTTGAGAATGTGCTCAATACATCGGTTACAGGGTCATAGATGGCTACGTCACCGCTTCCTTTTACAATATAAAGTAATCCATTACTTTCATCATACGCCAAGTGAGGATCTCCTAGTCCTTCAAGAAGAAGCTCTAATGATGCAGAACCTTCACTTAGAGTAACTCGGTAGATGTCTCCGCCTTGGTTTCCATTAGCTGAAAGG
>CAZKXG010000031.1:9264-22038 GCA_964556465.1 uncultured Cryomorphaceae bacterium
CGTCTCGAAAGTCTCACCGGTAGCATTACCCGTTCCTGGCTCGTACACTTCAAATAGACCATTTAAGTTACCATTGGAAATCAATAGGTTTCCATCGGGTAGATTTGCTACACCGTTGATTTCTTCAGCAGCAACATCAAATTCTCCTTCTCCGTTTACTTCAAAGAAACGACCTAATCCTCTGTTCGCACACCATAATGCACCGTCAACAAACACAAGGTCTCCACCACCAACATTGGCTTCACCAAATATTGTTGCTTCTCCTGTGGTAGGGTCAACTTTGTAAATGATATCTCCAGCTTGAGATCCAACATATACAAATCCGTCATCACCTGCAACTACAGCTGGTATTTGACCTATATTGTTTCCATCCATTGTGATTTGCACTTCTTGAACCATTCCAAGGGTTTCAGGATCCCAAGTTGTCAGCATTCCTGAACCGTATCGCACGATGTAGATCAATCCGTTTGGACCAACTCCGATGTGGCTTCCGGAACCAAAAGTACCGAGCTCCACTAGGTCAGCTCCACCCATTTCATTGAAGTTAACTGAATAAAGGATATCGCTTCCACCACCTACTGCATCTTCCATGTAGTAAGTGCGTAAGTCCGAACAGCCTTCGATAGATGTGCTTCTTTCTGAGCATCCTGAAGCCATATCACCATTTTCGAGGGTGAAAGGTTCACCATTTAATACAGCATTGTAGCCAACACCTTCGGTAACTCCTCCGTCTAAGTCGTATGTCAAGAATTGTCCATTGTTTCTTGAAGAAACAATAATGCTTCCTCCATTTTCTAATGTGGCAATACCCGTAACTTCTCCATCTACGTTACCAAGAACTGTGTTATCGAACCCGGGAATTACTTCGTAGAGTTTACCCATAGGTTTAGAAGCCAAATAAAGGCTGCCTGTAGCTCCAAAAGTGATGTCTCCGCCAGAGATATCATTTCCATTAGAAAAATCTGAAAGTGCGTATGGTTCAGTACCTAGATCAACTATGTAAATTTTACCATCATTCGCAGAGCCACCGATTAGGAGATTTCCTTCCGCATCAAAAGCAGCAACTGTCACCCCAACGCTTGGAGAAACACTAACTTCTTCGGAGAGTACTCCGGTAGAAGGATCCAAAGTGCTGATGGCACCATTGGTTCCGTTTACAACGTAAATGAGTCCGTTCATTTCGTTATAGGCAATGTGAGCTGCATTCGGGATGTCTTCAACGATAGCTGAAAGAATTGCATCCTCGCCTTCAAGCGAAACAGAATAAATGTCAGTTTCTGTACCTCCTGTTGCAGGGTAGTTGATGTCTGCGTAGAAGTAAGAGAAATTTGTGCATACTCCTTGAGCAAGGAGAGTCATTCCTGAAAGGAATGTAAAGGCAGTAAGCATACCTTTTTTCATGTTGATTTTTACCATAGCTAGTATTTTTGATTGATTATTATGGTTACAAAAGTAGCGTGGATTTCGACGAAAGTCAATATTTCCTCGATGAATAAATTTATTTCTCCTTAAATCCTTGATCTTGCGAATTATAATTCGTCACAAAAATCTTTGTTCGGCAAGTATTCAAGGCAATAAGAATCCCGAATTGCCTTGGTAGTTATATAAAAAAAGCCTCCCCACATCGGGGAGGCTTTGAATTAAATAAATTTTCAGAAATTATCTGGCAATCATGATTTTCTGAATGGCCGTTTCGCTTTGAGTAACGTACTTCACGACATATACTCCATTAGGAAGCTGGGTTCCGTCGAAAGTCATTCTGTAAGTGTTGCCTTCTTGTACCTCTTGGTTGAGGAGTGTGCTAACAGAACGTCCGCTCATATCGAATACTTCAATTAAAGCTCTTTCAGATGAGCCTGCCACTATTTCAACATTAGATATCCCTTCGGTTGGATTCGGGTATGCCACAAAAGCCGTAGCCCCTTCCCCAATCACCACAGCTGTATTCTCAGCAGTAGGTGGTTGCTCCAATCCTACATAGTTATCTCCACATCCACCTGCAAGATCTCCTGCTGTGATTGATAATGGAAGTTCAAATGAAGCCTCTGTTGCTGCTAGAATAGCGGGGTCTACAATTCTTAGTTGGTTGCCTTGATCTCCAATTAGGATCATTCCACTTTCCAGCAATGCCGCACCATACATTTCATCTAATTCAACATTGAATTGAGTAGCTCCACCGTCTGTGATATTGTAGAAAAGGTTATTATCTCTGTTGATTACCCATACATTTCCGTCAAGTGTTTGAACGAGGTCTCCACCATTAACCGGAGCGTCTACCGGGTTTGATGCAGCTCCTGTTACAGGATCAACTTCGTAAACAGTGTTTTGGTTGTCTGATCCAACTAAAAGAGTTCCATCGTTTGTCACAACAGCTGCATATGTTGAATTTACATTCATATCACCCATTGCGATGTTAGCATAAGAAGTGAGAATGTCTGCAATTGGATCATAGATGGCTACAGAACCGCTTCCTGAAACAACATAAAGAAGTCCGTTGCTTTCGTCGTATGCGAGGTGAGTATCACCAAGGTTTTCCAATAGCAACTCTAATGATGCTGTTTCTTCGCCAAGAGTAACTCGATATACATCTCCACCTTCGCTTCCGCTAGATGAGAGGAACAATTGGAAGTTTTCACATTCTTGACCAGAGTTTCCATCATCGATACAGCGGCTTCCTAAGTCACCATTGAATAATTCTAAACCAGTCTCAAACTCAGTACCTGTAGCCAAACCAGTAATCGGCTCATACACATCAAATGTACTTCCAAGGTCACCATTTGCAATCAACAGGTTTCCGTCAGGTAGAGTAGCAACTCCGTTGATTTCAGTAGCAGCAACTGTGAAGTCATTCTCTCCTGTTCCGTTCACTTCGTAGAAAGTAGAATTGTTTCTATTTGCTAACCAAAGCGCACCACCTGCAAATACAAGGTCTCCACCGTTAACATTTCCTGAACCGAAAAATTCAGCATCGCCTGTACCGGGATTTACCTTATAAATCGTGTTAGTGCTAGATGAACCCACATAAACAAATCCGTCATCACCTGCTACTACGGCAGGAATTCCAGTGATATTGTTATCGCCATCGTTGATTTGCACAAAAGCATCAGGGTTTCCTTCAGAGATGATCGTCATTAATCCTGTACCTCCGTTAACAATGTAGAGTTCACCGTTAAGACCAACGCCCATATGAGATCCTCCATCCAATGTTCGCAGTTCTGTTAGAACTGCATCTCCCAGATCGCTAAGAGCTACGCTGAATAGGGTTACATCATCAGAGTTTTGAGGTCTGTGAATGTAGTATGCTTGGAAATTATCGCATCCTTGGAATTCAGGATTTCCATCAAAACATTTTCCCGCAAGGTCTCCATTAAAAAGGGCCAATCCGGTTTCAAACGCTTCTCCTGTGGCATTTCCTGTAATGGGCTCATAGACCTCGAAAAGACCAGCGAGGTTACCATTTGAAATAAGGAGATTCCCATCAGGTAAAACAGAAACTCCATTGATTTCTTCAGCATCTACATCAAACTGTCCTTCACCATTAATTTCGTAAAAGCGACCTTGAGAACGATTCGCTAACCATAGAGCATCTCCAACGAAAATGAGGTCTCCACCTGCAACGTTTCCTTCTCCGAAAATTTCAGCGTTACCTGTAGTAGGATCAACTTTGTAAATCGTATTGTTGCTTCCTTTTCCAACGTAAACGAATCCGTCTTCTCCAACTACAACGGCAGGGAAACCTGAAAGCGATTCACCTTCAAGATTTATTTGAACTTCGTTCTCTACACCTAAAGATAGTGGGTTTAGGGTAGTAAGCATTCCTGAGCTTCCGGCAACGATGTATAGGAAGCCGTTAGAACCAACACCTAAATGAGAATTGGAACTGATTTCAGAAAGTGCAGTTAGCATTGCTCCACCCATATCGTTGAAATCGACAGAGTAAAGAATGTCTGGTCCGCCACCTTGCGCATTGTGTATGTAGTAGGTTCTGTAATCATCGCATCCTTCGAGTGATGTACTGCGTTCTGAACAACCTGAAGTCATGTCTCCGTTTCCTAAAGTAAATGCAGAGCCATCTTCTAGAACTGCATTGTAGCTAGGTCCTTCTGTGAGGTCATCTGCTCCGGGCATGTAAGTGAGAAATTGATTGTTATTTCTTGAAGAAACGATTACTCCTTCGCCATCTTCTAACGTGGCCATACCAGTTACGTTTCCATTTACATTCCCCAATTGATTGTTGGCGAAACCTGCAAAAACTTCATAGAATTTCCCATTGGGTTTTGCCGCCAGATAGAGGTTTCCTGCCTCGCTGAACGTGATGTCTCCTCCTGAGATATCGTTTCCATTAGAATAGATGGAAACCTCAATAGGATCAGAAACGATGTCATCTACTTGGTAAATGTTTCCATTTTCAGATCCAAGAAGTAGAATGTTTTCAGAATTAAAAGCAGCGGTCGTTACTTTCCCAACATTCAGGCTTACACCCGTAGTTGAAATGAGTTCTCCCGTGATTGGATCAACGATACTAATCTCCCCTGAGTTGTCATCGATTGCATAGAGCAGTTTATTTTCTGTGTTGTAGGCAATGTGAACACCTACATCTAGCGTACCGATAGGACTGAGAATTGCATTGTCTCCATCGAGTTGAACGGTGTAAAGATCTGTTTGCTCACCACCATTTGGATAAGTGATGTCTGCGTAATAGTAAGTAAACTGAGTACAAACTCCTTGAGCAAATAATGCAAAACCCGAAAGAAGGGTCAGAGCTGTGAGCAAGGAACTTTTAAAGTTGATTTTTATCATAGCAACAATTTTAGTTTTAAATTAAGGTTACAAATTTAGATTGTATTTCGACGAAAGTCAAAAAAACATCGACTAAAAGAGGTTCTGAATAAACCGGATCACAACGAAAGTGTTCGGGTTTTGGCTCACAATATTGTATTTTGACCAAATGCATAAAGGGATTTTACTGGGAATAGTTTTATTGGTACCATTTCTTTGCTTTGCTCAAGATGAAGAATGGTCGATCGAAAAGATTTCAGAAATGGAGTCGCTTCGATTCAATCAGCATAAAGCAAAAAATGCCACTTCTGAGATAGGAAAGTCTTATGACTGGAATTACTCCGTTTGCAAATGGCGTATTGACCCTTGGCAAAGAAGGATAGAAGGCGAGGTGGTAAATACCATTACGCTTCTTATTCAAACAGATTCTATTGACTTTGATTTCAGCTCTGAACTTGAGGTAATAGGAGTTTTTGTGGACGGAGAAGAAGTGAGTGAATACGGCTTTTCTTTTGAAAACTCTTTTTTTATTAAGTCGGATATGTTGCAAATCGGTTCGAGCCATGAAATAAGAATCGAGTATGAGGGGCAGCCGAGGACGAACAATTATCTTTCTTTTAATCAGGGTTTTCACGGAAATAGTATCCCCGAGATATGGACGCTTTCTCAACCATTTGGGGCGGCAGATTGGTGGCCTTGTAAAATGTCTCTGAGTGATAAGCTAGATAGCATAAGAATAGAGATTACTGTGCCTGAAGGAAACAAAGCGGCGTCTCAAGGAGTTCTGAAAGAAGTCATCTTTAACCCTGATCAAACGAGTACCTATGTTTGGATACATCGATATCCAATACCAGCCTATTTAGTTTCTATAGCCGTTACTAATTATGCTGAATTCAGCTATTTCGCTGAATTGGAAAGTGATACTGTAGAGATTCTGAATTATGTTTACCCCGAACGATTGGAGGAAGAAATGGACAGAGGGTTACAAATAGTCTCTTTGATGGAATTGTTTTCAGATCTATTCGGAGAATACCCCTATGCCTCCGAGAAGTATGGGCACGCTCAAGCCAGTATTCCAGGAGGGATGGAGCACTCTACAATGAGTACGATGTCAGGCTTATCGTTCAACTTATCGGCTCATGAATTGGCTCATCAATGGTTTGGAAATAAAGTAACTTGTGGGAGTTGGTCAGATATCTGGTTAAATGAGGGCTTTGCAACGTATCTTAATGGATTGGCTATTGAATATTTGAAGCCTGATGAGTTTGATGAATGGAAAGCCGCAAGAATCTCGAGCATCACACGTCAGCCTGATGGGTCGGTTTTTGTGGAGGATACCTTAGATCGAGATCGAATATTTAACGGACGTCTCAGTTACAACAAAGGTGCCTATGTATTGCACATGTTGAGATGGGTCATCGGCGATGAATCGTTTTATGAAGGTTGTCGCAACTATTTAAATGAACCCGATCATTCATTTTCATATGCTCATACGGATGAGTTTTTTCAAATAATGGAAGAGGTATCGGGAAAAGATCTTTCAGAATTTTTTAATGATTGGTATTATGGAGAGGGTTTTCCCAATTATAAGATTCATTATTCTCAAGCCGATGGAGGAGTGGTTTTGCGCATTAGCCAGTTGCCCAGTCATCCTTCAGTGGACTTTTTTGAAATGCCAATCGCCTTGAGGTTGGTTGGTGAAGAATCTGACACGACCATAGTTGTAAACAATGCTGTTCAAGATCAAACCTATTATCTGCAAACGGATTTTGCTGTGAATTCACTCGAGTTTGATCCCGATCGCAGGATACTGGCTTTGAGTGAATTAGTGATTGACCCTGGGTTGAATGAAGAAAATGAGCCAACGATTCAAGCCTACCCAAACCCTTCTCCAGGCGAAGTGCGATTTTTCTCGTCCAGTCCTATTAGTGGTCTGAAAACTGCTGAAGTGTATAACCTCAATGGTAAGCTGTGCAAGATCATAGAGCCTGCGGGTGGAATTTCAAACGGTTTTCTTATGGATATTTCTGACCTGAATCCAGCTGTTTATTTAGTGCGGTTTCGGGGAGCTTCAGATTACTCAGTGAGATTAGTAAAAATGGAGTGAATGATGATCTACTGTACCATTAACAAAGTACTGAGTAATTCACCTTCGCAAAGGGATACGGATTTAAACTGGGTACAAGAATCATTTTCAGACGGATTGCTACCAATATGGATTTAAAGTAACTTCGCGTTTGAATCTCGCTGCATTAACTCTTTTGTATGAAAATTACTAGAACTAAAGATTTTAAAATTGTTGCCTTATCAATATTACTCTCCCACGTTGGCCTTCAATTGTTGGGACAGGCTGATTATAGCTTTATAGATCAGACTTGCTTTGTAATAGATATTGATGGTGATACCGTGAATACGGGTAATCTCTTAATGGAAGATATCCTCACCGAAGATCAAATAGATGTTTTTACCTTCAGGTATGATACGGATACGGTCATTACAAATCGAAATGGGCAGGAAGTTCCTGTTTCGCGAAAATTTGATATCTACGTTCCTAACGACTCACTTTCGTTTGTTTATTCAGGAGGCAGTATTGATGCCCTTCCTGTTGTTGTCATTCTTCATTCGGGTCAGGGAGATAAAGATAGTGCTGCGCCTAATGGTTTGAGTTGGGCCCGCAGGGGGTATATAGTCGTTATTCCTTCTATCCGCTCTGATAGATTGGGTGCAGACTATTGCTACATCTATACAAAGTCACTTTATTTGGCTGCCCAAGATATCTCAGCCGTTGTGCGATCCTTTAGCTTTCTTTATGATGATAGCTCTTTACCTGAACCGTTGGTTGAGGATAACCCATTGAACGGAAGACCTGTGGACGGCGAGTCAATTTTTTATAGCGGATTCAGTTACGGAGGCTCTGCAGGATTTCATGCTGCCAGCAGAATGACTCAAGAGCAGTGGGAACCCTATTTAGGTGCAGGAGATGGTTACCAAGTAGATGGAGAAGATGGCTTAGTCGAACTAGGTGATGGTGGGTTGTTGCATTCAACGGGGCGTGTTTTCATTGATAACTATGAATTTCCTTACGAGAGAATAAAAGGAGTAATGTCGCGAACAGCGGCCATATTTAAGCCTGAGCAGTTGAGTTATGACTTGAGTCCGGTCAAAGTTCCTGTACAAATCATCTGTGGTACGTGCGATCAAATTATACCATACGAAGAACGGACTTTCGTGAATGACGAGGGCCTTTGTGATGCACGGGTCACTTTTCCGGACGGGACAAGTGATACCACTATTACTTTCTATGGTCCTCAATATATTTCAGATGCGATGGACGAGGCAGATATCTATCATGAGCTCATTACCTTTTGTAACGGTGGCCACACAACCAATCCTTGTGTTTTGGAGTACATCAATGCAGCAGAGGTAAGGTTTGTAACTTCCATATTGAAAGAAGAAATTGATAATACCGAAGTGTATGATGAGGGGTATCGATATCAATTTGAAAACTACTCAAACCAATGTTGTGAGCTTGGAGAAGGAGAGTATTCTTATCTCGATAAGTGCAGTTGTGAATCTGACAATCCATTCGAAGTAATTGACTTGCCGTACATAAGTATGGCAGGCTGTCAGTTTATGAATGAGTGCGACCTGGATTCCATCTGTGAACTGATACCTCTTTCAGATGACTTTTTTGAACAGAGTAGAATCACCTCGAATATTGGGCTTGTAAAATGTGAAGGAGGTTTATGCTTACAGTTCTCATCCAATGAAGAATATGTTCTCAGCTTTACCTACTACTCAGAAGAGGGTAAAGAGCTTCTTACTATCAATGAGCGGGTTTATTCAGGGATAAATAAGATTCCCGTTCCTCCGGTTTTACCACGTAACAGAACAATAATATTGCGCCTTGAAGGATACGAAAGTATCAGATTCTTTTTGAGAGCTTTCTGATTCGCAGATTACTCGAATGGCAAAGGCTGCTTTAGTTAGAGAAGCTGCCTTTTTTATTAAGCATCAGCGCTTTTCTGAGCTAAATAATGCGTTCGGCCAATTTCACTATTGCGTTACTTTTTTTTCTTCTTCTCCTTATTCCCACCTTTATGTTTTTCAGAATTGCCCCTTGCCTTTAATGGGTCAATTTTGGCCACCACATTTATTATTCCAGCTTCCATTCCTTCAAACCACTGGGCTATAAAAGCTTTCCGTGCGTCTCTTTCTACAAAAAAAGTTCCCGTTCTGTAGTCGTCATGGGCCGGGTTATCCTTCCAAAATACCAAGGCTCCCAAAACATTGGCTAAGGCATTCAGCATTTTCTTCTCTTTGCCGGTTTCTTTGTCTACTGCCGCAATTGAAAGATCGTTATATTCAAAAACCAACTTACCCTTGCAACCATACTTATTACCCGTCATATCCAGATCTAATCGGTTTAATTCACCTTCTATAATTTCAATACCAATTGATTTTTGAAGAAACTCACTCATAAAATCAAGCTTATTGTTCTCCATTATTAAGGAATACTCAAATGGAGCATTGGCACCAAAATGATAGACGGTTTCAACAGAGCCTAACGCTTTTCCCATTACCATTTGACTTGCCGTTATAGATAAGGCAGGCTCTGTTTCATTGACATTTTGCACAGCTATTAACGCTTCGGTTTTTTGTACGTTTAGTGATGCCACTTTACCATTCTCTTGAATGAGATTTATTCTTATCTCTGCATCGGCCGCCACAAGAGAGTCGAGCCTAAACTTAAAGGGCAGTAATGAAAGCATTTCCTGAGGCATCAAAGTAACCCGGTCAGGAAATGGCCAACGGTTATCCTTACTCACATTTAGTTGAGCTTGCCTTACTGAACAAAAAGGGATTCTGATAGAATCCGGAAAGTCAGCCAAGTCTACCCTCGTTTTAATTTCAGGAATATCAACTTCCAGCATTCCTTTGTTCCAGCCGTGATACTTCGAATATGCCTCTAGTGATAGGTTAGGCGAGAGAGATAAACTATCAATAAACAGGCTGTCGCCACGTGTTTTGCGGATAGATCGGATATGGGCAGAATACAGAGAGTCTTCCAATATCAGTTTATCCAAATGGATATCGAATTGAGAATTCAAAAACTGAGCCTTAAGGTCTATTTCAGCAGTGGGCTCTCTTTGAAAATCGCTAAGTGCAAAGCTAAAACGTCCTGACACTTGTGCGGCCCCCGGTGGGTCGTAATCAAAATTCCCCGACGAGATACGGATACCATTCACATCAAGTGGTAACTGTGGTTTCAATTTATTTTCAACGGGAACGGTACGCTTATTTATTGTCTTTTTAGGATTTGTGTACAAAACAGCGTCCATTCCGTAAATAACAATAGAATCTATTTTCACCCCATCACCACGAATCAAAGAAAGAACAGAAAGATTCTCGACTAGCAACTGCTCTATTCGAGCGCTCCATTCAACAGTGCCTGAATCGCTTCTGGACACTTGAATTTTTTCAATTTCGGCAGATTGTGTGAAGGCATTGATGGAAATGCCTTCGAAGTTGATGTCAATTTCCTTGTCGGTATGGAGTTTTATTTGCTCTCTGAGCAGATCTTCCAAGTGGGCATTTAGGTAAAGTACGACTGACGCGCCGATGACTACTACTAGTCCCACTAGTATTAAAACTGCCAATCTAAGTTTGCCGTGTTTTTTCACTCTGACAAATTAAAGAAAGAATAATCAGGATATAAAAATAGCCCCGAATAGGGGCCATTTTTATCTATTCTCAAAAGAGAAATATCATTTAGCGAGAGGCCATGGGCACAACTGACTTTTCAGTCTCACCGATGTATTCGCTGAGCGGCCTTATAATTCTGTTGTTGGCTTGCTGCTCCATAATATGAGCACACCATCCTGTCACTCGACTCATCACAAAAATGGGCGTAAACATATCGATTTCAAATCCCATCATGTAATATGCAGGGCCTGCCGGGAAGTCTAGGTTGGGGTAAATACCCTTTTCAGAAACCATCGTTTCTTCCAATATATTGGCAATTTCAAGCCACTTCTTCTCGCCCGTAAAATCAGCCATTTTTTCCGTGTACTTCTTCATGGTAGGTACACGGGAGTCTCCCTTGCGGTAAACACGATGGCCAAATCCCATTACTTTCTTTTTCTCAGCAAGAGCCTCAAGCATCCAAGCTTTGGCTACATCAGGCTCGCCAACCTCCTTCAGCATATGCATAATAGCTTCCAGCATTTCTATCACCGCTTGGTTAGCACCTCCATGAAGTGGGCCTTTCAAAGCGCCGATTCCGCCAACCACAGCGCTGTATATATCGCTGGTAGTAGAGGTGATTACTCGAGTAGCAAAAGTGGAGGCATTGAAGCTATGCTCAGCGTAGAGAATCAATGAAACGTCGAAAGCTTTCACAACTTCCTTGGCCGGGACTTTCCCAAAACACATGTGAAAGAAGTTTTCACTGATGGATAAGTCCTTTTTCGGTGCGATGAAATCCAGTCCCTTAGAATGCCGATATGCAGCGGCAATTGCTGTGGGGATTTTTGCCAAAAGACTAATGAACTTGTCCATATTCGTCTTTGGAGAATCATCCCAAATTCTTGGGTCCTCCATACCAATATAGCTCACCGCCGTTCGCAAGGTATCCATCGGGTGAGCCTCTTTTGGAAATTTTTTGATGACTTCCAGGAGATCATCTGATAGATCGCGGTAGCTCTTTTCCTTTCCTGAAAATTCTGCCAGTTGCTGCGCATTTGGCAAATCCGGGTGAGTCATCAAGTAAGCTACTTCTTCGAAAGAGCACTCTTCTGCTAAATCCTGAACTTTGTAGCCTCGGTAAACCAACGAATTGATTTCGGGCATCACTTTAGAAATCGATGTCTCGTCGGTTATTACTCCTGCGAGACCTTTAGGGGCAATTATTTTATCACTCATCAGTAGGTGTTTTTAAGGGGTGGTTATAGTTTAAAATTATACAGCGAACTGTCATAGGCATTGTAGTCCTCGTAGTGCAACACTTCGTAGAGTCGCTTTCTGGTTTGCATCATTTCGAGGGCTCCTTCTTGGCTTCCTTCACTTGAAATGATATCTAAACCTTTCTCTACCGCATGCATGGCCAATCGCTGGGTGGTAACTGGATAAATAACCAGATTATAACCCAGATTTTCGAGTTCAGTTTTATTTAGAAGACGTGATTTTCCGAATTCAGTCATATTGGACAACAAGGGCACATCTACGGCTTTGCGGAAAGCTTCAAATTCTGATTCGTCCTTCATCGCTTCGGGAAAAATCATATCTGCTCCGGCATCTACGTATGCCTTTGCTCTGTCCAAAGCTTTGTCAAGACCTTCCACTCCGCGAGCATCCGTTCTGGCAATCAACAGAAAGTTTTCATCAGTTTTGGCGTCAGCCGCTGCTTTTACTTTTTGCACCATGGCATCAACTGAGACCAACTCCTTATTGTCTAAGTGTCCGCATCTCTTGGGGTTGATTTGATCTTCGATGTGGCATCCCGCCATTCCCAAGTAGGTTAACTCTTTGATGGTTCGTGCTACGCTCATGGTTTCACCGAAACCGGTATCAATATCCATAATGGAAGGCAGTGAAGTAACCCGTGCGATAGCCGAAGCAAATTGCGCTACTTCCGTCAATGTGGTCATCCCAATATCAGGGAGACCTAAAGAATTTGCCATCACGGCTCCCGAAACATAGATGCCGTCGAAGCCTTTTTGCTCGATAAGCATAGCCACCATAGGGTTGTAAGCTCCGGGAAATTGAAGGAGTTTCCCACTAGCCAATTCCTTTCTGAAAGAGGCTCTTTTTTCGGAAGGACTTTTATCGCTAATGATCATTAGAAAATTCCTTTAGTATTTGGTGTGTTTTCTTTCACTTGATCGAATGGCATCTCCACGGTCAAATCGTTTACTTCTGCAGCTGAGAGGTCTTTTAATCTTTCTGCCACAGCAATGAAACGATCTCTTTCGTCTTTGGTGATAAGCTTCTCGG
>CAZKXG010000032.1:0-4565 GCA_964556465.1 uncultured Cryomorphaceae bacterium
GGTTTACGCCATGTCATCACTTTTCACCGCGGCGGTCTTCTGGGCTATTCTGCGTTGGGAGAGTCTCTCCAATGGGAGGAATGAAATGCGCTGGATCATTGTGATCGCATATTTGATGGGGCTTTCGATAGGAGTTCACTTGCTGAACCTCTTGGCCATTCCGGCAATCTGTTTCGTGGTTTACTTCAAACGAAACAAACCGACCACCAAAGGTCTGGTAATAACGGGTTTGGTTTCTTTGGTTATTCTCGGTGTTATTCAAGCAGGTATCATTCCGGGCGTGGTTTCCCTGGCGGGAAAATTTGAGCTTTTCTTTGTAAACAGTCTGGGGTTACCTTTCAATACGGGTACCATCGTATACACCCTCTTCGCGATCGCAGCCTTGACCTTCGGATTGTACTACACCCACAAAAACAATAAGCCCGTTTGGAATACGGCCATTCTCTCGGTTGTGGTAATTATTCTGGGATACTCTACGTTTGCAACCATCGTCATTCGTTCTTCGGCTAATCCACCTTTGGATGAAAACAATCCCGAAAATGTCTTTACGCTGCTCTCTTACTTGAATCGAGAGCAATACGGAGATCGTCCGCTCCTTTACGGTCATTATTTTAATTCCCCAACCGATGCTCAAAACCCACGTAGCGACGGAAAACCAGTTTACACCAAGGCTTGGACAGTTCAAGCCAAAACAGGCAGAATAGTCGAGTGGTTTTCAGAAAGGTTTGACGCGGAGCAGTATATCGCCAATTCAGATCAGCCATACGAGCTCTCGCATGAATACGTGGTTTCTGATGACAGGAAATCATCCGTAGTGAACTACGATCCCCAATTTGAATCTGTTTTCCCGAGAATGTATAGCTCTCAGGCAAACCACGTACAATCTTACAAAAGCTGGTCAGATTTTAAAGGAAAACCTATAAGAACCGTTGGTCAAGACGGACAGCCAACGATCGTCAACAAGCCTACTTTCACAGAGAATATGCGGTTCTTCTTCCGCTACCAGTTCAACTTTATGTACTGGCGATACTTCATGTGGAATTTCGCCGGAAGGCAAAACGATGTTCAAGGTCACGGCGATTTATTGAGCGGAAATTGGATCAGCGGAGTAGACTTTATCGATCAGGAACGCCTCGGCTCACAAGAAAATTTACCGAGTAGCATCACCAATAATTTCGCTTACAATCGATTCTACCTTTTGCCCCTCATCCTTGGATTGATCGGTTTGCTTTACCAACTGTATCGTCGACCGGATGATTGGTTCGTAACGCTGCTGCTTTTTCTTCTTACGGGAATAGCCATTGTGGTTTACCTAAACCAAACTCCTTTTCAGCCACGTGAGCGTGATTATGCCTACGCGGGATCCTTCTATGCATTTGCCATCTGGATAGGTCTTGGAGTCTATGCCCTTTTTGACGCTGCTTACAACATCAAGAAAAAGCAACTCATCAATACTGCGGGAGCAGTTTTGGGAGCAGGCGGTGTAATTTACCTGCTCGAAAGTTTGCAGGACAATGGTCATTTCTTCTCTTATTCCGTTTGGTATATGGGAATCATCGGTGTAGGTGCGATTGCCCTATTCTACTTCTTGGGAAAATCAGTTAAGTCAGCCACACCTATTGCTGCCCTGGCAGCGCTCATTACCCTGCCCGTGCCTTTACTCATGGGTGCCGATGGTTGGGATGATCACGATAGATCTCACCGCTACACGGCGCGCGACTTCGCGGCCAATTACCTTTACTCTACTGAAGAAAATGCCATCTTGTTTACCAATGGTGACAACGATACATTCCCGCTTTGGTACGCACAGGAAGTGGAGGGAATTCGAACAGATGTAAGGGTAGTAAACTTGAGCCTTCTCAATACGGATTGGTACATCAATCAGATGAAGCGAAAAGCATACGAATCTGATCCGGTGCCGTTTTCACTTACAGAAACCAAGTACCGTCAAGGTACCCGCGACGTAGTTTTGATGGATGAATCATCGAATCCACAAAGAGTGCCTGTTGATGTGGATAAAGCAATTGCCTACATCGCAAAAGATGAGAATTTGAGAAGCATGGGGGGTGGAGCCAAACTGGCAGTGATTCCAACGAAAAGCTTCTACATCGAAGTAGACAAAGACGATTTGCTGAGCCGAGGGGTGATAACTGTTGAAGATACGGCATACGTTTCAGATCGGGTAGAGTGGAGAATTGACCGCAGCTACCTATTGAAAAATAACATGATGCAGCTCGACCTGCTTGCTACCAATAACTGGGAAAGGCCGATTTACTTTGCAGTAACAACAGGCCCTGATAGCTACATCAATTTGGAGAATTACTTCAAATTGGAAGGACTGGCCTATAGGCTCACACCGGTGAGAAGCCCTGATAATCGGAACCCGAACCTATACGGAAAGGTGGATACCGAGAAGATGTATGACAATGTGATGAACAAGTTCAAGTGGGGAGGAATGGACAGCGAGAATCAAATCTATATGGATGAGAATAACCTGCGGATGACAAACAACCTGCGTCTGCAATTCTCCAATCTAGCTGAAGAACTCATCATAGAACAGAAGGAGGAGAAGGCGCTTGAAGTGCTTGATAGAAGTCTTGAGGTTATGCCCGATCACAACGTCCCATTTGATAAATTGATGGTTCCGATTGCAGAGAACTATTATGAACTAGGTGAGAACGAGAAAGCCAATGAAATCACGAAAATAGTTTTTGAACGATACGCTGAGGACTTTGAATACTACATGTCCCTTGATCCGAAATTTGCTGTTCAGCTTCAGCAAGACATTCAGATTTCCTACTCAGTAATGAGAAGATTGCGTGATGACGTGAAGCAGCGCTATCCGCAGGAAGGATTCGGAGAGGAAATAGATCAAAGATTCCAAGAACTTGACAAAGTTTTTGATGTAAAAATTCAAGAGCTCGAACAATACCGTACTCAGCCCACCATGAGATTCTAAAAAGTGTATTTGGTAAAAACACCTGAAGTCTTGAAGCCCTTTGCGGGTGATTTGCACTGGAATGAGAGCAGAGACAAGCGGGTGATTTACCTTACTTTCGACGATGGTCCAACGGAATCGATCACTTTAGAGATTATCGATATACTAAAGGAATACGATGCCTTGGCTACTTTTTTTTGCATCGGGGGAAACGTGGTCCGTTTTCCAAAAGCGTACCAAGCACTGCTTGAGGCCGGACACAAAACAGCTAACCACACGTGGAATCACATGAATGGTTGGGAGTTTTCTGATTACTCTTACTTTAAAAATGTATTGGAGTGCGAGTCTGTGGTGAACTCAAAGTTATTTCGTCCACCGTATGGCCGTATTACAAGAAGTCAGGTACAGGCATTGAAGTCGCGATTTAAAATCATCATGTGGGATGTACTGGCAGCCGATTGGCGCAGTGACGTATCTCCCGAAAAGTGCTTGTCGAACGTAGTCGACAATGTCTCTTCAGGGAGTATTGTGGTTTTTCACGACAGTGATAAGGCTTATAAAAACATGATCTATGCTCTCCCCCGAAGTCTCAAGAGGTTGAGCGAAGAAGGGTATTCTTTTTCGGTTTTAGCATAGTGCTAATACTGACTCTCGAGAGCTTGTAACAGCACATTCTTTGGCATCGCCCCTGACTGCCGCCAAACGGACTTGCCGTTTTTGAAGATCACAAAAGTCGGCACTCCACGCACTTGATACGCTTGAGCCGCTTGTGGATTTTTGTCGACGTCTACTTTGAGAATAGTCGCCTTTCCTTTGATATCTGAAGACAGGTCTTGCAGTACAGGAGCCATTGTTTTGCAAGGACCACACCACTCGGCAAAAAAGTCTACCAAGACGGGTTTATCACCGTTAATTAGTTCTTTAAAGCTAGCCATATCAATCTTTTTTAAGAGATTCGCCTGCCTTTTCCCAAGCAAGAATCCCACCTTTTATGTCATAAACCTGAGTGAATCCATTTTCAACCAAATAAACGGCTGCTTGGTGAGATCTCCCTCCTACTTTGCAGTATACCATTACAGGCTCTGTCTTATCCATCTTATCTACTCCCGCTTTGAATTCATCCCAAGTTGAAATATTCAAATTCCTTGCACCTGCTATGTATCCCTGATTCACCTCCCCCGGTGTTCTGACATCCAGAAGAACCAGATTTCCCTGAGCAATCAATTCAGAAGCTTCCTTAACCTCAACCTCTATCGGAGATGACTGAGCCTCCTGTTCTTGAGCCGGCACGGAACAGGATTGAAAAATAAATAAGAAGATAAAAGCGTAAAACTTAAAGAGCTTTTCCATAGGATATATAAATCGATTGACAAGCAAAGATACGTTATGAGAAATACACGAGATGGTGAGATAGGTCACAAAAAAGCCCCGAAACCAATCGGGGCTTGATTAAATCGATTCAAGAAATCTCTAAAAGTACCTGGGGTCTCTAGACTTGACTTCGTCTTTAAAGAAGTCATAGGTCAGCATAATTTCATGAGATCCATTGTGATAAGTATTCAAGTCGCTTGTGCCAAAATCATAAGAATATCCTGCTTGCAAGTGATCTGTAAAGTTGAATGAAACT
>CAZKXG010000032.1:4575-9070 GCA_964556465.1 uncultured Cryomorphaceae bacterium
ATGGCATCTTGGTAACGATAGGAGGCGCCAACCCATAGTTTTTGTTTGAGCAAAAAGTTTGCAGAGATATCAAAACTCACGGGAGCACCATTTACCGCACGAATCACCGTAGATGGCCTGAACATAACAGAACCACTATCTGCGCTGATGTTGAACACATAACCGGCCAATAAGTAGTAATGACGATTGTTGAAGTCTTCGAAATCATTTCCAGGCGTATTGTTTCCGCTGTTCAATTCATTTTCGATGATACTCGGCGATGCTATTCCCACATAACCACGATCTGAGTAGTAGTATGCTCCAAATCCAAAGTTTGGCGTAACGCTATTGCTTACATTTTGGTTAAAAGCAGGATCATTGGCATCACCGGTCTGGAGATCCCTTAAGTCTGCTTGATAAACGCTAAAGCCTCCTCTCAAAGCCAAAGAGAGTTTTGCCTTTTCGGTCACTTGCATACGGTAGGCAAAGTCTCCCCAAATACCCGTATTGTTTACCGGGCCTACATTGTCATTTTGAACCGTAAAACCAAGACCTATATTGTCATTGGGGAGTGGGCTGTGAATACTCAGAACCTGAGTAGACGGTGCACCTTCAATACCAACCCATTGCTCTCGCAGTACGGCTGAAGCAGTCAAGGCCTCGCGGCTACCTGCATAGGCAGGGTTGATCACCAACTGATTCCACATGTACATGGTGTACAAAGGAGTTTGCTGAGCAAAGGCGTCTGCAGTCATGAAAACTACGGCAAAACCTAGCACTATTTTTTTCAAAGTCGAATAGCTCATAGCCATTTATTTTAAAGTTCTAGTTATCGATTCAAGTAGATAAAGTCCATAATCGGCTCAGAGCCATCACCCAAATCGAGAATGTACCAATATGTTCCCACCGGGAGTTGTTCACCTGAGTTCAACCCTGATGCGGCTTTCCCATCCCAATCATTGTTGTAGGGAGATGCACTCAATATCTCAGCTCCCCATCGATTGAAGATTTGAAATGAATTATTGGGGTATAGCTCGTTAAGTCCGGGAATAATAAACTGATCGTTTATTCCATCACCATTAGGAGAGAAACCTTGGGGAATTTCAAATTCAACAGGTACCTGACAGTTCTCTTCCGATACATTGATAAAGAGGGTAGCCGAAATGTCTCCGCATTCCACGCTAGTTACAGTGTAAGTGAATTCAAAATCACCTTCCTCAGATGGGTCAAAAAGATTTGAAGTTGTATTGCCATCAGCATCTGTCCAAACACCACCTGCATCGGCATCTTCTAAGAATGAGAAGAGATTCTGAACAGGGTCATCCAAACAGATATTAATCTGATCGTCAGTTGGCACTCCCGGGAATATCCCCTCTACCACTTCGAATGTGACTTCGGTAGAAACCTCAGGACAAGGCACTCGGTTGATTGTATACGTATATGATTGAGACCCTAAAGGACCCGCATTGATTAAATCCTCCGATTCGCTTCCGTCAGGATCAAACCATTGACCGTCATCATCTCCACCAATGATTAAATCGTTGAGATTGAGTTCTTGGCCTTCGCAGAAAGTTTCGTCACCTACTGACACTCCCGAATCGGGCACAGGAATAACTGAAACAATCACATCAGTTGAGCGATCTCCACAAGTGGCATTATTCACTGTGTAGGTAAGAGTGAAATCACCCGAACCAACAAATGTATATGTGTCTTCTATAACATTGCCATCGGAATCTGTCCATACACCATCGGCGTCAGCATCTACAACGAGCTCATCGACCGATACCTGAGATTGATCAACACAAAAGGATGTATTCTCAGCAGGAACACCCGGATTAGGAGCTACGATAACGTTGACGGTCACCTCAGCCGATTCTGCCGGACAAGGTTCATTGACAACTGTATAGGTAAAGACACTGGAACCCGGCAACACTGGGTCAAAGCTGTTATCTACTACATTTCCTTCCGAATCAGTCCATACACCTCCGGCATCCTCGCCTTGGAGAATATCGTTTAAATCAACAAGTTCTGACTGCTCGCAAACATCTGAGGCAATATCAGCTCCGGGAACCGGGACAGGAATAATAGTAACTACTGTTTCCGTAATAGTCGGACATCTTCCTTCGACTGTAAAAGTAACATTGTACGTTCCCGCATCACTGTCTTGTGGTGTTATCGATCCTGTTTCTGGATCAATTGCCAAACCTTCTACATCAGTTGTAAATATTCCGCTGCTTACTCCATCAAGCTCGATGGGTTGAACATCATCGCTCATGCAAAAGCTTTCAGCGGCGTATTCAAATGTATTTGGGAAGAAACAAGTTAAAGTAGGCTCGTTTTCTCCCTCCTCGTTGGGTTCACCGTTTCCGTTGGGATCGGGATTAGTTCCTACATGTGAGAAGTCTTGACCGTTAAACGGACCTGTTACACCATCATTAACTCCTTCGTCAATACTGGTAACGGTTACCTGATTAAAGAAACCATCTTGCTCGGCGGCATTCATATCCACTCGAATAGTAAGGTCAATGGCATCAGCAGCCGAGCCCGGCAAATCCCCTGTTCCGGGCAATAAACGACGATCAGTAACGCCATCAAAAGATGGGTTGAGACCTCCTGAAAGAATTCCAAAAGCCAAAGATGGCGTTCCGATAAGTTCAGCCGTGGCGCCAACCGGCAATCCACCTGCTATATTTTCAATTATTTGGATATTCTGACTAGCACTTTCGGCTAAGTTCTCGATGAAAATCCTATATGTAATATCAAATATTCTTGATCCCGGAGCGGTCTCTTGAACCACTTGGGCTTCTTTTGCAGCACCCAATGTCGAAGGACAATAAGGAATATTAAAAGGATTGGAAGGGAATCGGAATCCACATGCAATATCAATTCCTTCAACGCTGTACTGACCGGCAAACTCTGGAACAAGGGTATTACTAGTTGCCCCTTCTATTTCCTCTCCTTCGAAAAACCATTGATAGGTATCAAACCCAAATACCTGAAGTACAGCATTACCTGGAATACAAGGAGTTGTTCCACTTATTCCCGCGCTAAGTCCAACTACAGGCTCTAAGGTAAAGCCCGAGAAATATCCTGCCCACCACACCATCACGCGTAAGGAGTGCAACGTTCATCACGGAGTCACTTACAATATTCACATTATCGGTCGGAGGGTCGAATGCATAGGTCACCCATTCAGAGTTACCTGTAACAGTCTGAGATCCCGTAAGTGGCGTAGTGTCGTCATTTATAAAAATGGATGTCCCTGCCTTCGTAATAATATTGATACGCCCTTCACCACTGCCGCCTGCAAGACTATTTACGAAAGGAAGGTTTACTTCTTTTGCCCCAACACAGTTCAACGGTGGGATAAAATTCAAACCAACCGTGGGGCCAATATTCGTTGCCGAACCCGAAACAGTTTGATAAACATATACTTTTTCCGTGGCTAGAATGTACAAGTTGTCATTGCCCGTGAACTTCTCAGTTTCAATAAAATAGAACTCGCCTTCATCCAAAACTGCAACAGGAGTAGTCTCATCATTTACAAAGACTTCTGTTCCATCTTCAATCGCAACAACCATTGGTCGTTCAGTAGTCTCATCTCCAAGACCTTTTACCAGAATATACTCTTGTCCAGTAACATCCGCAGTCACCAATTGGTCGGCACCGATACACTGTCCATCCGCATTTCCGGAGAGCCACGATCCTGAATTACACACAATAGGTTTATCTGAAGTGACTCTTGTACCATTTGCAAGATTTATGGTCAGGTCATCAAAGTCTGCATGATCGACGCCGATGACATAAGACTCAAACTCATCAAGTGTTACCGTTATTGGTTCCCCAGGGGTTTGTCCGATATAGGTAATTGGGTCTTTAATAAGATCAAAGGTGACCGTGGTGTTATCCTCAGTAGCCATTACCGACACGAAATGTGAACGGCGATCATTATTCCATTCATTATCACCTCCATTACCATCATTATAAATGGTATAAACATGACCGGTAAAGAACTTTGCCCCCAGCCCCACTTGTCCCTTAGACGTAAGTGAAAACCCTTGAGATCCTGCTTTATGTCTCATGTTTACAAAAAATGGCTGGAAGCTCTCAAAATAAAGACCTTGAGACCTAATTGGCATGTTCAAACTATCCCTTGGAATAACATTGAGCGGATATACTGAAGTGGCTGGGTTTCCTGTGGCATTTCCTGTAGGACCGAAGGAGTATTCCTGCGGCATGGCCTTGGAAATAAATACAGTATCGATCAACTGACCAAAACCATCGCGAATAACGACGGGAATGGTATCCTCTGCTGGAGTTGAAAGACTCACAAAGTGATCCCGAATATTGGCTGTACCAGATTGGTCCTCCACTTTTGCAAAAAACGGGGGGATCCAGTGCTTTGTATCCAATTGAGCCGCCAGTTCAAAACTGAAGAAAATCAGCAGCAGTGGCAATACTATGTATTTAGTTTTCATAAGGGGAAAATTATAGTTCTGGTTCAATCATTTTTTCT
>CAZKXG010000032.1:9080-11484 GCA_964556465.1 uncultured Cryomorphaceae bacterium
TCGAATACCCAAGAATATTTCATGGGTGCCATTCGAATAGTTTCTCAAATTAGACGTTGTAAAGTCAATAGAGTAGCCTAAAGTGAGATAATCCAATATTTGATAGCCTGCGAATACAGCTGCAGCATCATTCGTCCGATACGAACCTCCTAACCAAAGGTTACTTTTATATAGTACTCTCGCACTTATATCTACTTGAGGTTCAATCGGCGAGACATACTTCACCAATGCAAAAGGCTCAATATCAAATACTTCAGAAATAGTAAACTTATAACCACCTGTCAGGAAGTAATGGACGGCCATTCTACCTTCCGTATCTCCCTGGAACAGATCAAGTTTGTTATTAAAAAGTTGTGTTGCCGAAATCCCCAGGTGGAATTTCTCTCCGTACCAAAGGGCACCAAAAGAGGCATCAGGCTTCAGCTCGGCTTGCATAGAGTTGGTAAGTGCCTGATCATTATTATCTCTTAGCGTAATCTGCGTTCCATCTATTGCAAACTGTGTCATTCCGAAAGAAACACCCAAAGAGACTTTGGAGTTCTCGGTAACTTTTAACTGATAAGAATAAGCACCTTGAATTCCCGTTCTGCGGGTCGGTCCCGCTACATCTGTAAAAAGAGAACCCCCAAAACCCATCTTGCCATTGGCGCTTGGAGCGTGCAGTCCTAAGAAATAAGTTCTCGGAGCATCAGTAATTCCCGTCCACTGTGTTCGGTGAGTCGCTAGTGCATTGAAATTTTCTGTACTACCTGCAAATGCAGGGTTGAAAGCAAAACCCGACAAGAAGTACTGCGAAAACTGCTGTACTTGCTGAGCATTCAAACCCTGAAGGCAGAAAAGTAGAAACGATATGACCAATAGTCTTTTCATTATCTGTGCAGGGTTAGTGGTCCTGTAATCGGGTCAGGGAAGCGCGGATCATTCAATTCAAGAGTGAAATAATAAGTACCGCTTGGCAGTATAGATCCTTCATATGTTCCATCCCACGCGATATTCGAGTTGTATCCTTGTGATTCAAACACTTCCACTCCCCATCGATTGAAGACATGTACGACCATCGAAGGGAAAAGTTCGATGTTGTCAATGATCCATGTATCATTCACTCCATCCCCATTTGGGGTAAAGCCTGATGTCACGTCTATATCAGGCAAAACCTCAACAAATACAGTATCTGAAGATTGGCATCCATTCTCGTCAGTAACTGTGACTACGAAATCTTCACTTTCTAAAAGGAAGCCTGTCGGATTAGCCGCAGTACTGTCAAATACAGACATAGGATTCGGAATCCATAAATACGTTACTTCGTCAGGGGAAGTTGGGTCACCTCCAAGTGTGAACACTTCTTCAATGAATACGCGTAGATCATCTCCTGCATCGACCTCAGGGCTCTCCAGAACTTCGACAGAAACCGTATCAGTTTCGGAACAAGCTCCATTTGAACCTATAAGGATAAGATCTGTAATTCCATCAAAAGACTCATCGATTAGTACTTGAGATGACGATGAAATGGTATCACCGTTAAGTGTCCAAAAATATTGATCTCCACCAGCCAACTCCCCTTCCAGCGTGATAGGCAGATCTGACGGACAAAGAGCCGCATCCAAACCTGCATTCACATCGAGGTCAAAAAGAACGTCTATAAGCGTCGTATCGGAAATCGCGCAATTATTGGCATCAACAACCGTCAAGATATACTCTCCTTGTGATAAATCGGTAATGGTCTGTTCATCGGATTCGTAGCCTTCGGGTCCGGCCCAGACCAAGGAGTACTCAGCAGTTCCTCCCGTGACCACAGCTTCGACAGAGCCATCGGCAACATTGACACAAGTCGCAGCTGCGCTATTCAGTTCTATCAAAATTGGCTCAGGTTGATTTAGAACGAGCGTTTCTCTCAACTCGCATCCGGCTTGATCAATCACGGTAAGACTGTACTCACCAACTAGGAGGTTTTCTATCGTATCAGTAGATGCCTCAAATCCGTCCGGTCCTACCCATACTATTTGATAAGGAGTAAGTCCTCCTCCAATTAATGGCTCAATAGCTCCTGTAGCAGACCCAAAGCAAGTGGGATCGATAACACTAGCCTCTAGCGAGAGAGGCTCTACTTCAAGTATCTCAATTGAATTACTCTCTGAGCAGCCAGCCTGATCAGTCACGGTGTAGTCGTAAACTCCTGTTGAGAGATCTGTAATATCAAAAAGAGTTGAGCTGAAGCCATCAGGGCCCGTCCATACTACGACATATCCTACTTGTCCTCCTTCCGGGAAAAGCGAAATTGAACCTGAATTGGGCAGATCTGAACACCCTGAAGCGGTAACCTCTTCAATTACTACAAGTTCATCGGGTTGAGAAATGGTAACCGTGTCTTGCAGAGAACATCCATTAAAATCAGAAATAGTCACGG
>CAZKXG010000032.1:11494-21854 GCA_964556465.1 uncultured Cryomorphaceae bacterium
TATATTCTCCAATGCCCAATACCACTAAATCTTCATCAATAGAACTAAAACCATCAGGGCCCAACCATTCTATATTAAATGGAGGAAGACCTCCTGAAATGGTCAAATCAATGGAGCCATTCATTTCACCAAAACAAACAACATCTTGGAAAGCAATTTCTGTACTAATTTCAGGACTCTGAATAACTGTATAGATATCGTTAAAGTCACACCCTGCGTTATCAATAATTTCGAGGTTATAATCTCCGGCTACTAAACCCGAAATCACCAAATCGCTTGAAACAAAAGAGTTCGGGCCAACCCAATTAATGGTGTAGGGTGCCTCTCCTCCTGAAACTTCAATTTCGATTTGCCCGCTGTCTTCACCAAAGCAAGTGTTTACTATGGTAGCGAGCACCTCTATATTTTCAGGCGAAGTCACTTCGAGGGATTCAGTAAAAACACATCCATCTGCTCCTGAAACGGTGTAGGTGTAAGTACCTACTGTCAGGTCAAAAATATCTTCGTCACTTGAGATAAATGCATCAGGACCTGTCCATGAAACGGTAAAAGGTTCGGCAACATTGAGGATCTCTAAGCTTATCGCCCCATCCATTTCACCACCACAGGAAACGGGAGTAATCGTCGGGGTGATATCACCTCCCGGATTGCTCAGTACAAGGTCTTCTTGGTAGGTACAGCCGTTGTCATCGCTCACAGTCAAACTATAATTGCCCGGAGCCAAATTTTCAACGAGAGTATTATTCGATATCAAGTTGCCAAATTCATCTTCCCATACAATGTTATATTCCACCGAAATAGTTCCTCCCATGATGGAGGCTTCAAGTGATCCATTGGATTGATTGCAGTCAGGTTCAGAGATGGCAATATCAACCAAGATAGAATCTGGTTCTGTAATGGTAAACATCAGATTTTCTGTGCACGTAGACTGATCCGTTACGGTCAAATCGTAATCTCCCGGAGACAGATTTGAAATGTCTTCAAAAGAGGAAGTAAATCCATTGGGGCCTGTCCAAGAAAACTGCAGGGGTGGAATTCCACCGGAAACTTCCAGACTTATTGAACCATCGGCATCACCGGCACAATCAATATTGGTAACTGTTTCTACAACAGCGATAGGTGGAGCCTCTGCAAGCGAAACGGCTCCAGAAAGACTGCAACCCAATGCGTCGAAAATAGTGTAATTATAATCTCCAGGCTCTAAAGCGCTAAGAGATATTCCGTTTCCCACAAACCCATTAGGGCCAGTCCAACTGACATCAAAGGGGTCAGCAGCATTTTGGATTGCCAAATCTATGGACCCATCGCCACCTGCACAACTCACTTCCACCAAGCTCACCACTGAGGTTATAGCAGCTGGATCAATAACTTCAAAAGTTTCTGAAAACACACAATTGTTCGCATCTGTAATCGACAAAACATAGGTGCCTGCAACCAAATCGGTAAGGTCTTCTTGGTCAGAGGTAAAACCGTTTCCGTCTGTCCATTCATAAATAAATGGGGCTGTTCCTCCAATAAGCTCCGTGTCAATGGCTCCATCGTTTCCATCGGCACAAATAGGATTTATCACAATACCCGACAACGTTCCGTTGTCATCAGAGATCACTACAGTTGCTTGAATAGTACAGCCCAATTCATCTGACACAATCGCCACATAAGTTCCTGATTGCACATCTATCAAACTATCGTTTTGAACTAGTTCAGTTCCAAATTCATCTTCCCAAACGTATGTCAAAGAACCAGATCCACCTGCTGCAGAAGCCACTGCCAAACCATCTGATTGCTGACAATTGGAGTTGAATGTTTCAATGGAAACCGTCAAGTCGGCATTTTCTGTGATGGTCACCACGTCACT
This sequence comes from uncultured Cryomorphaceae bacterium, assembly GCA_964556465.1. Lineage (GTDB taxonomy): Bacteria > Bacteroidota > Bacteroidia > Flavobacteriales_D > Cryomorphaceae > JAKVAV01. The sequence goes on from CAZKXG010000032.1 coordinate 13,350, forward strand.
TACTGAACATCCGTTTGCATCTTCTAGAGTGACTTCGTAATCACCGGGCTCTAATCCCGCTAAATTTTGGCTACTTGAAGTGAACGCATTGGGTCCAATCCAGGAGAAATCCAAGGGTGCTGTACCTCCTGTGGTGGTCAGTGTTATTGTACCATCCGCATCACCAAAGCAATTAATATTTGTAGAAACGATATCTAAAACGATCTCTGACGGTTCAAGGATTTCTACCTGTGAGGTTTCGGTACAACCATTGAAGTCGGTAGCCAGTACATCGTAAACTCCTGCCTCCAGACCTATTAGATCTTCATCGGAAGATGTGAATCCGTTCGGGCCCGTCCAATCAAATATGAAAGGTGCCACACCTCCTGAAAGAGTTAAGTCAATGGAACCGTCGCCGGCACCAAAGCAAGAAATATTGGTTGAAGAAGCGGACAGCAATACATCGAATTGCTCCTGAATAGTATAAGTAGCTGAAGCACTACAGCCCAAGCCATCAGTCAAGTCTATTGTGTAAGAACCTGCTTCGAGATTGGAAATATCTTCTGTATTGGCAGTAAAACCATTTGGACCCGTCCATGAAAAGTCATAATCCAAAACACCACCTGAAACAGTAAGGTCGACAGCACCGGTAAAATCTCCCGCGCAAAGCACCTCTGTAATACTCTCAACAAGCACTATTGCTCCCGGCTCATTAACCGTATAGGTAAAGTTGAACAGACAATCATTATCATCTGTGATCTCCACTGAATAATCTCCAGCTGAAATGTTTGAAATATTCTGAGTTGAAGCTGAGAAACCTGATGGCCCCGTCCATAGAAAGCTATAGGGCGGAGTTGCTCCAGAAGGTGTAATTTCAATTCCACCATCCGAATCACCAAAACAAAGCACGTCAGTAATGGTATTCAAAACCATAATATCAGTGGGTTGATTTACGGTAACCAAGAAGGTTTCCTCACAGCTATTGTCGTCACTTAAGGTCAGCGTATAGTCTCCGGCTTCCAAAACACTTAGATTCTGATCAGATGACACGAAGCCATTTGGCCCTGTCCAAGCGAAACCATAAGGGGCCGATCCTCCTGAAGGAGATGTTGAGATACTTCCATTCGTACCTCCAAAGCATGCGACATCCGCAGTTGTAAACGTTGCATCCAATCCTATTGGATCTACCAAGGTGTAAGTAGCAGTCTCAAAACAATTTCCAGCATCCGTAACTTCTACGGTGTAATCTCCGGCAACTAGGTCTGCGATATCCTCATCGGTAGATGAAAAACCACTTGGCCCGGACCATGAGACATCATAAGGGGCAGTTCCATTAGCAATAGTAAGATCAATCGCTCCCGAGTTTTGCGCCGCACAACTTGGATTGGTAGTAACGGCTGAAAGAGCTATTGGCAATGGCTGTGTAAGGTCGTAGCTATCTACTATTACACAATTATTGAAGTCTGTTACCTCAACCGAGTAAGTTCCCGTTGAAAGGGCAGTAATATCCTCATCCGTTGAAGTAAATCCATTGGGTCCTGTCCAAGCAAAAGAAAATGGGGCAGTTCCTCCCGCAACAGTCAAGTCGATGGCGCCATCTGAATCACCATTGCACGAAATGGGTGATTCTACAAAATCAAGCGTCAGTTCATCGGGCTCAACCAAATCTACATCTGTTGTGAAGGCACAGTTGTTATTGTCAGTGAGGGTCAACGTATACGTTCCCGCAGGAAGTGCGATAATCGTAGGTCCTGATCCAAAGAATCCATTTGGACCTGCCCAAGAATAATTGTATCCCGGAGTTCCACCTTGCGCCACTGCGGTAAGTTGACCTGAGTTGTTTTCAAAGCAAAGTAGGCTTGAAGGTGTAATGACTGCCGTCAACGGTGTTGGCTCATCCACCGTTTCTTGAATTATCACCACACAATTGGCGGCATCCGTAACGGTCACCTCATAAGTTCCGGCAATAAGATCAGCAATGTCTTGATCTGTGGAATTAAAGCCTCCAGGCCCTGTCCAAGCAACATCATAAGGCGACAAACCTCCTGAAATCGTTAAGTCGATGGAACCGGTATTGTCTCCGTTGCACAAATTATCAGTTGAGTTTGCAGAAACAAGCAATACCGGGTTTTCCACTATTGTGTAAGTCTCGTCAACGGTACAACCATTGTCATCCGTTACTTCTATTGTATAATCTCCGGGTTCTAGTCCCGAAATATCTTCAGAAACAGAAGTGAATCCATTCGGACCCGTCCAGCTGAAACCAAGACTTCCTGTACCACCCGAGGCAGAAATGTCAATAAAACCATCATCTGCTCCGAAGCAAGTAACATCGGTTACGGCCTCATCGATCGTGATGGCATCAGGAATATTGCTAAACGTTACTGTAGTATCTGCGACGCACCCCTCAACATCCTCGATTGTCAAAGTGAAAGTTGCACAAAGGGCAGAGGCGGTTGCTCCTGATTCACCACTTGACCAGTCCAAACTATAACCGCCATTTCCTCCGATGATAATTGGAGCTGCCTGACCATTGCAAAGATTTGCACATGTGGGAGCAGTTGGGTTGAGTGCAAAAACCGTAAGCGGCCCGGGCTCATTTACGAATACATCAATATTACAAGGAACACCTCCTTGACCTTGATCAAATACCAAGACAGTATAAGTTCCCGCACCAACATTTGTCCACTCTCTGGTATTAGGACCACCGATCCATTGATAAGTATATGGCCCGACTCCTGTAGTGGGTTCGAGTACAGCCGCAATTCCATCATTAAAATCATTGCACGTAGGCGCTGTAGGGTCTGCCGTTAAATCAAAAAACGGACAGGAACCTCTCGTACCGCCGGTAGTTGGAATTCTTTCGTAATGCTCAGGAAGATTAGCCAGTTGGCTTTCGAGATTGGAAGGAATTGAAAAAGTTGGATTAGAATACCCTTCACCTGTAAGTTGTACCTCTATACCTGAAGCCAAATAAACCTCTTCTCCAAGGTTGAGGCTTCCGCCAATAATCAGAGTAGTACCTTGATCCGACTCCAAAGCAATTTGATCAGCGTTGAGTGCCGTTAATGAAGCTATGTAAATTTCTTGATTTGGAAGATTAATCGTCCCAGTGCTCTGTGTTGAAAAATACACGTGAGTTCCTTCGTCAGGAAGATGCGGTGCAGGTCCGCCAGTCGCATCGCTCCAATTATTCAGATCGTTCCAATTTCCGGACTGCCCTTGCCAATAGAGTGACTGGGCTATACCAAAAAAGGACAGCATCGTTGAAAAGATGATGACCAACGACAACCGGATATAAGGGGCAGCTTTCATTTCACTTTCTAGTCGTATGCATTACAAGGCACAAAGCCTGCTTTTTGGTTTCGCGGACAAGCACTTATTCCTAAAATGATCTCATGGCTATTTGAAGAGCCGAGACGAATTTTGGAGTAAGTCACGTCGTATGCGTACGCTACGGTGAAGTAATCGAGAAAACTGAATTTCAGCATTCCTGCAACCGCGTCTTCTGATCGAAACGCTACACCGAGAGCTACCACATCGTCGTAGTCTGCCCAGAAGTTTACGTCAAATGAAGGCGTAGAGTTACCGGTAAATTTCAGTTGAGCTGCAGGAATGTATTTCATCTTGTCACCACCTTGATAAACCCGACCGGCTGTTAAATTAAAATTTGGCTGAATCTGCACATCCTCTCCGATATCGTTGAAGGTAGGACCTGTGAGGTTATGCCCACTTAAACCAATAAACCAGTATTTGCTGTAAAGCCAAATACTTGCTTTGATATCAGGAAAGGCAAACTCGGCTTGAGAGGCATCAAGGATGGGGTCAGGACCATTATTTGGCCCTAGCACTCTTACTTGTGAGGCATCAAATCGATACTGAAGGGCACCTAGACCCATTCCGAAAGCTATCCGTGTCTTTCGGGTGATTGGAAGGTGAATGGAATAGACAGCATGCAATGAGGTGCGACTCGTAAATCCGGTATTGTCTCCTTCGATAATAATACCCGCTCCGTGAATGACCCCTTTCTCTTTGCTGATCTTCTCAATTCGCTGATTTGCCGAGATAAAAAGGGTCTGTGGATTGTTCTCAAAACCCACCCATTGATTTCGGTAGCCAACTCTGGCATCCAGGCATTTCTGCATTCCGGCTTGGGCCGGGTGAAGCGCGAATGAATTGAATAGAAAGTTCGTGAACTGCGCATTTTGTTGAGCCTTTGCCATAGAGCAATAAGCCAATAAGAAAATCAATATGTACAGCTTCCTCATCATCTTAGAATTGTTACCGAACCGGTAATGGGTTCGGCGTCAAAATCAACAGGGTTGAGTTCGATTACGTAATAATAGGTAGCAGCAGGCAAATCGTCTCCACCCCAATCGTTTTCGTAGTTGGTTGCTTGGAACACCTTGTTGCCCCATCTCGAGTAGACAAATATTTGTGCATTAGGCCAATCGTTAATTCCTTCGATAAACCACACATCATTAAATCCATCAGAATTTGGAGTGAACGTGTTGGAGGCAACAATAGGCGGCAGTATAAAAACTGTCACCTCATCAGTGTAGGTGCACCCTTCTATCTCGGCGGTCACCACATAAGTTACAGTAATATCCACACCTTGAGGTGCGGCAGTGACTTCATCTCCCATCGTTTGATTGAGCTGAGGGCCCGACCATTCCAAATCTCCAAAATCTCCATCAGCCGTTAAAACAACGGTTTCCCCTTCAAAGATCTCGACACTTGATGAGGCACTATTCGGATCACGTCCACTTTGATACCCTTCAGCACCAAGGTCGTATTCCAGAGCAGGGCCAGAAACATCGAGATTGAAACTACACTCAGAATCAGGACCGCCCAATCCATCGTTCAACCCTGTGAGCATGATGTAGTATGTAGTAGAAGGTTCGAGTGCTGTTAAGAAAATCTGCCCTCCACCCGTAGTATCGGTAGTGCAAAAAACGGGAATTGAGTAGGAGTTTGCATCACAAATATCTATGGCTTCGAATACAGCTATTCCAATAGCGGTATCTGCAAGACAAGAGTCTACACTAAACTGTATAGTAGCCGTACTATCTTGATAATCAATGAATGGAAACTGATTTATGTCTTGGGTTTCGAACGAATAAAAAACTGCATTTGGAGCATCCTGAAAACAAAAACCAGTGCCTACACCTGATGGCGCACCATCCAAGTATGAATAGTTGGGAGAGCCTTCGCCGGAGCACAGCGCTTCAGGGTTGGTACAATCTTGACCTGCAAGAAAAGACCCTATAAAGATGAAGGGCAATAGAAAAAGTGCCTCCTTAATCCGGAAGTTTATAGTCATCAAGGGGAGTTGATAATTTATCTTTTTAAAGATACGTATCAGAGTGGGAGTAATGTTTCGGCTATTCATAGTTTTTCACACTGTTGTGTTGGAAATGGATCGAGAGTTTGGAAGCCTAAATAAGGCTGGCTAGCAAAAAGCCCAATAAGCAAGAGGCCATTGAGGCCAGCAGATTGGTTGTGCTATTGTTAACCCAATAGAAACCACTTACCGGCTTTTCATTTTTCTCATAGCGGCCTTCGCGAATGGTGCCGTCCTGGTTCGAGTATTTCGCTTGGAAGAGATCTCCAATTAAACTGTCGGCCAAATTCCCTAAAATTCCGGCAGTCCCTATAATCAAGCATTGTGTCAAGCTAAAACCGAAAAATGGCAAATAACCGAGTGCTGCGGGAACAAAGGCAAAGATCAACCCAGCAAGTGTGCCAGGCATGGTGATAGCACCGCTAACACCTGACAGTGTTTTCTGACCACTCAAAATTTTATAATGATTTCCTCCCATTCGCACACCGATTTCAGAAGCAGCTGTATCGCTCAAGGCAAAAGCAAACCCGGAAACACCCGCAATTAAGAAAACGGGATCGGTCAAAATAAAGTACGCCATGAAACACATGGTAGGAACAAGCCCGTTGGCGAAAACTTGATTGGCATTTCGCACAGCGCCGTCATCCTTGTGTCCGGGTAGTTTTGAAAGTAGGCTCCCTATCAGGAAGAATGATGCGGGAAATAAGATGATTTCAGGTTCAGGATTGATCAGAAAAACCCAACCCAGAATAGCAGCCGCGAACGCGCCTCCCGAGGTTAACCACTTTCGCCGAAAGGCAAAAAACGCCAAAACAGGGATAACCAGAGAATAGTAGAACGAATCGCCTGTGGATGGAATTAAAATCCAGTATGCGCAAGCAGCGGGCACCCATAGATTGTCAAAACTCCTGAGCGACAATGACTCCAGAATGGCGAGAAATACGGCCATGAATAATGCCTGTTTCCACTCGATGGATGGAATGAGCTCAGGCAATAAACGACTCCCAAATGCCAAGAGGACAAAAGTCACAACGGCAAACGTCAAGGCCCCTTCCTGCGTTTTGCCTTCCGGCGAAAAATCCAACTTTCGCTTCCCAAAGCGATAGCCTACTACTGTGGCAAGACCGTCGGACCACGCTAAAACTATCAGGGGATAGTACACCAAATGAGGCTGATCAGCTCCAAATAAATTGGTCAATGCGAAAAAAGAAAAGGCATAATAAAGGATGCCGTAACTCCTGCGACCGGTAGCGTCATCTTTGAAAAAACCAAGAAAAACAGCTGCCGCCAATAAAGGGATGGCAATGCCGATGATCAAAAGCAAGTCTGATCTGTTGATGTAGTAGATCGAAATCGCCGAAATGGATATTGCCCCGATGTGAAGTATCTTTCTCGCAAATACGGGATGGACAATTCCAGTGCGGCGAAGAACTTCGGCCACCAATACGAACAACAGCACCAAACCAGCAAGGAGAAAATCCAAATCAATTCTTTTGATCGACGGTAAAAATAAGAGAAAGAAGTGGCGCCCCGCCGAATTGGAAGATCAACCTTGGTTTCCCGATTGGCTGCGTGCGTATCAAATGGCGTTTCTATCGACTTTGGATCGAATCACCCAACTGTACTTGCCCGTCAATAACCACCTGGAAGAACTCAGTCCCAAAAGGATTGTTGACTTGGCTTCGGGCTCGGGAGAGTCGGCCATGAATGCCACGGATGCACTGAGAAAGTCAGGGACTTCAGTGCTGCTGACCGATAAATTTCCATCGATCTCCGAAAGCACCGAGGACGGTTATACCATAGTAGAATTGGATGTGCTCACATCGGAATTGCCCTCTGCTGACCTGTACCTTATGTTCAACGCTTTTCATCATTTCGACCACCAACAGCGGGGATTGATTGCAAAAAAAGCCTGCCAAAACAGCAGTCAATTTTTGATTATCGAGCCACTCCGACCGCGAGTCGATGTGTTTTTAAAAGTATTTCTGGCAACTTTTATCGGCCCTTTTCTGTTGGCTCCCTTCATGCGTCCCTTTTCCGTCAAGTGGATTTTGTTGACTTATGTGATTCCCTTGGGGGGTTTGGCTACCGCTTGGGATGGATTGGCCTCAGTGGTGAAATCGCTTAGTCAAAAAGAATGGGATGACTTGGAAAAAGTATTAATTGCCCGCGGCCAAACCGTGGAACAAGGTCTACTAACTTCGCGAATGGCAAAACTCAAATACTTCTTGGTGAAATGAGGACCTTGAAAACGCTGTGGGAATTTACCCGACCGCATACCATTATTGGCTCTGCGGTTAGCGTAACAGCTCTTTACCTAATGGCTATCCGTCAATGGGAGTTCAGCTTTCTGTTCTTTCTCAGCTTGGTTGCGGCGCTACTTTGCAATGTCTTTATTACGGGCTACAACCAACTTGTGGACATTGATTTGGATCGCGTCAACAAACCCAAGCTTCCCCTACCCGCGGGAAACCTCAGCGTTCAGTCAGCCCGAATCATCGTTTTCGGATCGCTGATCGTATCCTTGCTGATTTCCGCTTACGCCTCTTTTTTCCTTTTAGGTTTGGTGGCAATCATTGCCGCCCTTGGGTTCATCTACTCTTGGAAAAGAGTCTATTTAAAACGGCGGCACCAGACTGCTGCTTTTGCCATTATCATCGTCCGCGGCGTTTTGATCAATCTTGGTTTTTATGCGCTCTACTCGGGTGGGTATGATTTCCCGGTTGAGATTTGGACGCTTACCGTTTTCGTGATTCTCTTCAGCGCGGGCATAGCTTGGTTCAAAGACATTCCCGACATCGAGGGTGATGCGCAAATCGACATCGGAAGCTTGGCGATCAAGCGTGGAGCTGCCAAAACCTTTTCGGCAGGAGTTTGGCTTTTGGGATTGGCTTATTCCATAGCGGCCTTTGCGCCTCTTTTTTTCGAATTCCAAATTGGTTCAGGTTGGGTCATCACCATCGGCCATGCCCTTCTGGGAATTGCCTTTTTGAGCCTGGCTTCAAGAACAAACCCGCTGGAAAAAAAGCAGATGAAACGGTTTTACCTCAGTTTTTGGGTCTTATTCTTTTTGGAGTATGTCCTTTGGGTAGGTGCAGTTTTCGCTACTAGCTAAAAACGAGAATTTTTAATTTTGCTCCTTCAGGCCCCGTAGTTCAATGGATAGAATAGAAGTTTCCTAA
>CAZKXG010000033.1:0-16963 GCA_964556465.1 uncultured Cryomorphaceae bacterium
GATCGTATTTTTCGCGCTCCTCACCAAAGCGATCCAAAATCAATTCGTACAATTCCTGCTTGGCGTGTCCGTAGCCAAAACCACCTGCCTCGTACTTTTGACGCATATCGGCAGTCTGCTCTTGGTTTGCCATTGTCTTATAGATATTATAGACATTACACTCATCCGGGTTTTTGGGTTCTTCCACTCCTTTGCTATCGGTTATAATCTTCATCACGTTTTTCCGAAGCTTTTTGTCCGTTTGGAAAATGTCAATAAAGTTTCCGTAGCTCTTGCTCATTTTTTGACCATCAGTTCCGGGAATGTACATGGTCTCTGATTGAATTCTGGCCTCGGGCACTACCAAGGTCTCTCCCAGCTGATGGTTAAACGAACCCGCAATATCACGCGTCATCTCCAAATGCTGTAGCTGATCTTTTCCAACCGGAACAATCTCGGCATCGTAAAGCAAAATATCTGCTGCCATCAAAACGGGATAGGTAAAAAGGCCTGCATTCACATCGGCCAAGCGTTCGCTTTTGTCTTTAAAGCTGTGTGCGTTTGCCAGCATCGGAAATGGCGTAAAGCAGTTTAAATACCACGTAAGCTCGGCTACCTCCGTAACATCGCTCTGACGGTAAAAGGTATTGCGATCAGTGTCGAGACCAAAAGCCAACCAAGTGGCAGCAACTGCTCTCACGTTAGACTTTCGCAACTCGGCATCTTTTATGGTAGTGAGCGAATGCCAATCTGCGATAAATAGAAAAGCCTCGTTGCTCCCCTCATTAGCAAGTTCTATTGCGGGCTTAATGGCCCCCAAAATATTTCCCAAATGGGGAATTCCCGTGCTTTGTATTCCTGTTAAGACTCTAGCCATAATGCGGGCAAATTTAGGGATTTCAAGTTCTTTAACTTCAGTAAGTCTTAACCTTATATCAGAAGATGTAAATCCTTAAATTTGACGCTATGAATGTGGACAATGCACTGATCGATAAACTTGCCAGTCTTTCTAAGCTTGAATTTGACGCTGCAGCGAAAGAAAGTATCAAGCAAGACCTCACCCGTATGCTTGATTTTGTGGAGCAACTAAACGGCCTCAATACCGATGGTGTGGAGCCGTTGATTCATGTAAATGAAGAAACGAACAAGTTCCGAGAAGATGCAGTAACTGAAGTGCTTTCCCAAAAAGAGGCTTTAAAAAATGCCCCTGAGCACGATGGCTTCTACTTCAAGGTGCCTAAGGTGGTTGAAAATCCTGATGAGAAATAGTTTATAGCCTTTGAATGGAAAAAAAGCTGTCTGTTCTTGGTTTGGCAGTACTCATGCTGCTCATTTTGGTCTGCGCATTCATAGGACTCGGAGAGTTGCCTATTCGGATATGGGACGAATCTCGATTGGCAGTGAATGCTTTGGAGATGTACGAAAATGGGTTCTCACTTATAACTACATTCGAGTATAAAACAGATTTATGGAATACGAAGCCCCCTCTTTTAGTATGGATTCAATGGGGCTTAATGCAGTTTTTAGGCCCTACTGAAGAGGCTATTCGGATACCGTCGGCGTTAGCAGTAGTATTGACGACACTGAGCTTAATTTACTTTTCAAAACGAATAACTCGAAAATACACTATAGGTATTTTTGGATCACTCATTTTGATCACAAGCTATGGCTACATCTCTTATCATGGGGGTAGATCTGGTGATTATGATGCATTGCTAACCATGTTCATGACCACTGCATCCCTGCTCTTTTTTGTTGCCAATCAAAACAAATTTACCAACCCAAAGGAGAACATTGGTGTATTTGTATTGCTAGCTCTCGGGGTGATGACGAAATCTATTGCGGCCCTATTATTCGCTCCGGCATATTTAATTCTACTGCTTCTTTCGGGTACGCTCATTACCTTTTTAACAAAGAAATCAACCTATGTAGGTCTAGTGATTTTTATTCTGATAGTTGGAGGATTTTATATCTCTAGAGAATTTGCGGAGAGTGGATATCTAGAGGCTGTGTGGGTCAATGACCTTTTTGGTCGATACACTACACCGCTTGAAAATCACCGAGGTCCTTTTACGTTTTACCTAGAGAATTTTGTAGAAAAAGACTTTAAGAAATTTTTCCTTTTCTCAATTTTAGGGCTAGTGCTGGCTTTGTTTCGCAAAAAAGATGATACGCGCACCTTCTTGCTATACTGTGCGATTATCTTCGTGATATACATTTTGATTATTTCAAATGCTGAAACCAAGCTCCCGTGGTATTTAATCCCAGCGCTTCCATTTGCAGCTATTTTAGGAGGGGGATTTTTTGGAAGCCTCGTCGATTTAGTTAGCAAAGCCAATGTCTCTAACCAATATAAACTGCCTTATCAGGTTGCAACATTGGCTGTGGTTCTTTATTTTTTTTATCAGCCATATTATCAAATGGTCACCCTCAATTACAAAGAAAAAGACTATGGTGGCTCAACTGATTTTTATGCGGTTTCTAAATACTTGAAGGATACTTATAAAGACCATTCATTTCCTCCAGGCTATGCCGTTCTGTATTCAGAATATGCCGCTCACAAATATTTTTATGTGCGTTTACATCAGCTGGCAGGCAGTGAAGTTGAATGGAAGTACATCAAAGACATTGAAACAGGAGATAAAGCCATAATTGAGGGCAACCACCAACTTAATCATCTTCGGGAAACCGCTGAATTTGAAATCTTGTGGGAAGAAGGAGGCGGACGAGTCAAAGGAGTTCAGATTCTTGAAATAGAAAAATAAATGTATCTCTCTGTCGTCATACCCATTCACAATGAAGAAGAAAACTTACCCCTACTAGCTTCTAGGTTGGGTAAGGCATTAGTGCCTTTAAAACGCGAGTTTGAAGTCATTATGGTCAATGATGGTAGTGCAGATAATTCGTTGAGCGTAATAAAGTCTCTCCAACCCGAGTACCCTTTTATTCGCTATTTGAGCTTGAGCAGAAATTTTGGTCATCAAAATGCAATGTGCGCGGGGCTCGATTATGCAAAAGGTGAACTAGTGGTAGTGATGGATGGCGATTTACAAGATCCCCCCGAAGTGATTCCCGAAATGATCGCAAAGGCAGAAAAAGGCTATAAAGTGGTTTATGCCAAAAGAAGGAAAAGGGAAAACGAAAGCTTCTTTAAAAAGTTTGCTGCCTCATCGTTTTACCGTACTATGCGCAGAATCACTTCGCTTGATATGCCTCTCGATACGGGCGATTTTAGACTGATACACAGAGATGTGCTGCAAAGCTTGAAATCTATGGGAGAGTATAATAAATTTCTCCGAGGTCAAATATCTTGGCTCGGATTCTCCCAAACTCATATTATTTTTGATAGAGAGGGAAGGAAGTTTGGGCAAACTAGCTATACACTTTCTAAGCAGTTTAATCTTGCTATGACAGGGGTAACTTCATTTTCAAATGTCCCATTAAGACTGGTTACCTACTTTGGTTTTATTGTTTCGATTATTGCGCTGTTGTTGCTCATTTATACGCTTGTTTCTCACCTCATTTTTCACGCTACAGTTTCAGGGTGGTCTTCCTTGATGATTGCTGTTTCTTTCTTGGGAGGTATTCAAATGCTTTCATTGGGAATTATAGGAACCTACATCAGTAAAATAAATCAAGAAGTACGAAAAAGACCCCTCTACATTGTGGAGGAGTCTTCGGTTCAAAAATAATCATCAACCAAATTAGGTCTTAATAAACAATCCCACCGCAAAAGGATAAACATCTTGGGTGTTGTCATTGTCAAATAAGGGTAATAACCCGACTTGTCCGAAAAAGGTTAATCTGCGGTACCCGATCCTGAGAGTAGCATCAGCCGCCCATCTGTTTAAGCCCAAATCTCCTTTTAGAGAAGCCTTGTTGTCGTTGCCTTCAAAAGAATACTTCTGCTTGTACATATTTCCGATTCTGATCTTTCCAACTACTCCGGCAGAAATATGGAAGGCCTTTTTTGGATCGAGCGATGTATTGAACTCCAACATTAATGGGACTCCAATATAGGTGGCCCGAAGCTTGTTCTTACTCACGTTTTTCTCACCCGTAGGAGCCAATCCCATACTGTCTCCTGCAAATACCAATTCATTTGATCCTGAGAACTTCCAGTTGTAGCTTTGAATGGTAAGTCCCGTCACAATACCAACGTAATCTTTTACAATTCTCCCTTTAACCTGGGCGAAATTCAAAGAGATGTAACGAGACCTTCCGTATTTGGGCTCAAGCATCCCGGAAGAAGGATCGTCTGACAAATCAAAACCATAGTCTTCGTTTAAAATGCCGTTCACACCTATGTCAATTCCATTCCACCAGGTGAGTTGGTATTTAGGATTATTCCAGTCACCCCAGTCATCATCGTCGTCGTCATCATCCATGTCCGATTCAGATTTGCTAATGATAGTGATGTAAGAATTCTTGAGCTCAATCCTCGTAGTATCGGTGTAAGAGCCATCTTCGTTCTGTCCTTTCACTTCTACCCCATCTTCACCTACCTTCAATGAAACTGAAGGTGTAGTTTGAAAAGTAGTATCATTCTTCTCAGGCTCTTGGGCAGAAACCGCCATGCAAGTAAGCAGTGTCATTGAAATTAGTATCGTTTTCATATTCTATGGTTTTCGGTATTTGAAAGTGTGACGGACAGAGTTATCAAAAAGTTACTTTTTGGTAGAGTGAGAAACTTTAAAGCCTCGAATTCTAAGCGAATAGGTGAGCCTGTCACGGTCTTCGTCTATTTCTTTTTTCACTTCGGAGTTCAGCGCCTCTCCCGCTTTTTGAGTGATTCGTCTGGCTACACTCAGCGCCATTTCATCTCGTTCTTGGTCTGATAGATTGAGCTCTTCAGCTACACGAGCCTCGGCCATTTCACCTACCGTTTGATATTCAACCGACTTAGCTTGTGGGTCTCGATCAGCCAAAAGCGGTTCTATATCATCAGCCATCTCCACTACAGAATCCGGAAGAGCGATTTGTTGTTTTATGGGATTTTCAACCTCTATCGATTCTGCGTATTCCAATTCATCAAATTCCTTTTGAACCTCCGGCATTTTCGGTGTGGTTTCTTGTTCCATCTCAGGCTCTTCGTTTTCGGCTACAAAAACAGGATCAGGCTCGCGGATCTCCCATTCTTCAAGCGGATATTTCTCAGTTTCAATTTCATCGGGAATGGAGTCCTCTCTTAACTCCTTCCGGGACTCTAAGACCTTCAAGGTATCGGGAGATGGTTGAACGATTTCTCTTTGGGCATATCTGGGGTCAGCTGTTTCACCACTATTGAGGAGAAAAATAAGAGAGGCACTCAATCCGACCAATAGGATTATAGCCGCGGCTCGGTAAAATAGAATCAGCCCCCGCTTTTCTTTTTTCTTAAGTTCATCCTTGAGTGGAAAGAAAATACCTTTTGGAGCTTCAAGTTTCATCCGATCAGCAAGTGCCAAATCTTTTTCTCCCGTCTTGATTCCGGAAGCGTAGATTTCAAGTTCCCTATTTTCCTTTGCAGAAAGAATTCCCTCCGTTCGTGCTACCAGAAAATCCTCGTAATTGGATGAAGAGATGGGAAGCGAAAGCGGCAATTGATAAAGACCTTCTCTATCAACAAGCTCCATCGTTGAAGCTAGTTTCAATTTTTGCCAAAGTGCGTATTCATCTTTGAACTGATCAACCGCAAGCAGCTGGTCTAGGCGATTATTATCGTATTCGTTTGACTCTCCTTCGACACACCTGAAGTACAATTCTTCCCGCAAAGACGCGCTATGGGTTAATTCTTCGAGTGAGGGTACTTTCAGGTCATTCCAGTTGGAAGATTCGGTAGCTGGCTCAAGCGATACGTTTTCAAAATCCTCGAGGTCGACAGCCAAATCAGGATTCTGAGCCAGAAATACTTTCAGTTCAATGTTCAGCTTTTCGCTCAAGTTACCTTCGAGGTAATCGAGGAAGAAAGCTTCGTAGTTATGTCGAGTAATTTTTTCCATTAAATCACGGCTTCAATGCTGCCGATGTATTGTTTCAATGCTTTTCGGGCGCGAAAGATGTACACCTTCACCTGACTCTCAGACATGGAGGTAATCTCTCCTATTTCCTGATAGCTGTACCCTTCGTAATCGCGCAGCAATACCACCGACTTTTGCTTTTCAGGCAGTGTCTCCAGCGCCTCGTGCAAAATTTCATTCAGGTCTGAGTATTGATTACTATTCGCAAGTTTCTGTACTTCCACCTCATTGAAGTTGCCTTTCTTCTTATCTCTTCTTATTTGATCAATCATTGTATTGTACCCTGTAGAGAATAAATAGCTTTTTGCCTTTTCTGCGCTGACATCTTCCACCTTCAGCCACATCTTGGCAAAGGCTTCCTGTACCAAGTCACGGGCTTGTTCTGTATCGCGGATATGTTTGAGCATAAAGCGATACAGCCCGTCAGCGTGGGTATCAACACATTGGTTATAATCATCAACCGTCATAGGCTCATCAGAGGGTTACATGGGTGTGACGGACAGGGTATCCGAAAAGTTACTGCGTCACCAAAGAAAAAGAAAAAAGAATGGGATGTGGCTCTTAGTCGAGTTGCAAAACAGCCAAGAACGCTTGCTGTGGAACTTCTACGTTTCCAACTTGGCGCATGCGCTTCTTACCTTTCTTCTGCTTTTCGAGAAGTTTTCGCTTTCGCGTAATGTCACCACCGTAGCATTTCGCTGTAACGTCCTTTCTCAAGGCACGCACTGTTTCACGTGCTATTACCTTTGTACCGATGGCTGCTTGAACGGCTATTTCAAATTGCTGTCTAGGGATGAGCTCTTTAAGCTTAGCGCAAATTTTCTTACCTAAATCGTAAGCATTATCGCGGTGAATCAAAGCCGACAAGGCATCAACAGGATCGCCATTGAGCATAATGTCCAGTTTCACCAAGTTACTCACCTTGTAACCAATAGGGTGGTAGTCGAATGAGGCATATCCTTTTGAAATGGTTCTTTAGGATTCCACGCTTCTCGATGCAGAGGTTCATCACCTGACCGACAAAATCAGACTTGGTGATAACCTGCGCCTGAATATACGGCTCTTCCACCTTGTCCATATTCGATGGATCGGGAAGTTCGGAAGGGTTGTTTACATTAAAAGTCTTCCCGTCGGTAGTAGTGGCGATGTATCCCACATTTGGCACCGTGGTGATTACGGTCATGTCAAACTCTCGCTCCAGTCGCTCTTGTACAATCTCCATGTGAAGCATTCCCAAGAATCCACAACGGAAACCAAAACCAAGCGCTGCGGATGATTCAGGCTCATAGACCAAAGAAGCATCGTTGAGCTGCAGTTTTTCCAAAGACGCACGAAGCTCCTCGTATTCGTCGGTATCTACCGGGTAGATTCCCGCGAAGACCATAGGCTTCACATCTTCAAATCCCTTTACAGCTTCTGAACAAGGATTATTTACCAGAGTAATGGTATCTCCTACTTTTACCTCTTTTGCCTTTTTAATTCCCGAAATGATGTAACCCACGTCGCCCGCTTTCAACTCCTTTTTAGGAAGTGGATTTAACTTTAGGGTACCGATTTCATCGGCGTAGTATTTTTGACCTGTGTTGACAAACTTTACCTCATCGCCTTTCTTAATGCTTCCATTTCTGATGCGGAAATAGGCAATGATGCCTCTGAATGAGTTAAATACCGAGTCAAAAATCATGGCTTGAAGCGGAGCATCGGGATCTCCTACAGGAGCAGGTATGCGGTCAAGCACTGCCTTCAGAATAGCTTCAACGCCCATTCCCGTTTTACCGCTGGCGGGGATCACATCGTCGGGACTGCAGCCGATAAGGTCTACAATCTGGTCGGTTACTTCTTCGGCCATCGCGCTATCAAGATCCATCTTGTTTAGAACCGGAACGATTTCAAGATCGTGCTCAAGCGCCAGATACAGGTTGGAAATGGTTTGCGCTTGGATTCCCTGAGTAGCATCTACGATAAGCAAAGCCCCTTCGCAGGCGGCAATGGATCTGGATACTTCGTAGGAGAAATCAACGTGACCGGGGGTATCTATCAAATTCAGAACATATTTCTCCCCTTCAAATTCATAGTCCATCTGAATCGCATGACTCTTGATGGTGATTCCTCTCTCGCGCTCCAAGTCCATATCATCGAGCGTTTGCTCTTGAAGCTCTCGATCAGTGATCGTTCCCGTAAAGTGTAGCAGCCTGTCGGCCAATGTGCTTTTACCGTGATCAATATGAGCGATGATGCAGAAATTTCGGATGTTCTTCATACAGTATAAAATCGAGTGCGAAAATACGCTTTTTGGCTTGGAATGTCCTAAGGAAAAAGCAAAGCGAGAACTTCTTCAGTTCTACAATTACCACTGTTGAGATTTTCATAAAGATGAAATTATAATTGGATGAAGAGGTTCTTACCAGTTAAATGGCACCAAATGCAACATCTATCTTTCTATATTTGCGATTCTGCGGCAACGCAGACCATATAATTTACGTCAAGCCTTTATGAAAACCTTATTCACCCTTTTGATCTCAGCTGTAAGCCTAAGTGCTATGGGTCAATCGCAATTTGACCCAAGACTTTTGTCAAGATATTCCGAAGAAAGAATCGCAGAACTCAGCGATAAGCAGCCTGCAACCATTGAGTATTGGACCTATTACCTCGAGCACAGCTATTCTATCGTTGATAATGCTACCGGAAAAAGTATAGAGACGAACGAAGAAATAAAGATCAAAGACTTTGAGAAATTCAACATCCTGGATCTGGATATACATATGGATCGCAATAAGTCGAAGGTGTATAAAATTAAAGGAACAGATCAGTACCTCCTTTTGAAATCCAATGATCAATTTAGCAAGGAGTTTTCCCGAAATCGATCGAACTAAAAATTATGAAATCCCACTCTATGCATTTTGATTTCAAAATAGCGCTTTCTCTTTTGTTGGCGTTATCATTAAATGGCCTTTTCGCTCAAGATTCTACTCCCATTTCCGATGAGGGTACGGTGGAATCAACCAATTGTGACAATGGTATTATAATTACGGACAGCAATGCTGACGATGGCAACTACCTTCCGGGCGAGACCTATCAAATAACCACTTGTATCAATACCTTGGTGGGTGACTCCGTACAAATTAGCATATTACCGCCTATTAATGCGAATGATACCATTAATGTATGGGATGTCGATGGAAATAGTACTCTCTTCATCTACGCGGGAACAGGAACAGGCGGCGAACTATTGGGTGCATTCAACAGTGTAACTGATCCTAACGGCGTTTATTTAACTACTACTGTTCCCTGCGTGACTTTTGTTTGGGAGTCGGGTGAAAATAGTTCAGGAGCTGGTTTCGTGGCAGAGATTAACTGTCTGCAAGACTTACAGCCCTTCATTGTTTCTGTATTTATTGATCCTCCCTTTGGTCTGTTTCCTGATACCATTCCTGATATAGGTCCTGATGCCAATGTGATTGTTTTCTGTTTTGGCGATACACTTAGTTTTACAGCAAACCCTTCTTTCCCTCTATCTGACGCAACGGGTGATGGATATGAACAACTCGCCGAAGAATGCACCTACATATGGGACATGGGGAACGGTGATATTTTCGAAGGTATCGATTTCAACCAATTGACCTATAGCTATCCCAATCCCGGAGGTTATTTAGCATCACTTACAGTCATTGATGTGGAGGGCCAAGAAGAGAGCTATGAGGCATACCTACTCATGGCACCTCGACCCGTTTTCTCCAACATCGTTTTTGGTGATACTTTATGCTTAGGAGACACCACGATAATTACAGGAGGTATTCTATTTCCCGATACTGTTGGTGTATCTCCGAGTACAAGCATTGTCCAGCCTAACTATGACTTTACCGATAGTCGCTTCTTGCCTGATGGAAATGGTGAGGAGTACCAGACAACGATTGAAATAGAAGGTTACTTAGATGACCCTATCATCTCGCAACCAGGCGATTTTGTTAACGTTTGTTTGAATATGGAGCACACATACCTCGGAGACCTAGAGGCTTGGTTGACCTGTCCCAATGGTCAGACAGCATTGTTATTCGACGGTTTTGGCGGAGAAGGTGGCTACCCCGGAGTTGGTTTCGGTGGTGGAAACACTTTTTTAGGAGATGCCAATGATGACGGAACTGATGCAGAAGGTATAGGATTCGACTATTGCTTTTCAGATGATGGGCCGCTTCAAGCGATGGCTGATGAATTTGCAGCTAATAATACGGTCCCCGTGAGCTCATTTCCTCCGGGAGGAGATGCCATGATTTCGGGCACCTATCTGCCTGCTGAAGAATTTGAAACGTCATTTGATGGATGCCCACTTAATGGAGACTGGGTTATAACCATTCGTGATAATATTCCTGCTGACAATGGGTACATATTTAATTGGGGAATGGAATTCGGCCCTGATTTTGAACTCGATACGATTTACTACACCCCTGACATCGTTGATGCGTATTGGTTAGAAGATGAAGACATAGTTTTCAACTCTGATACGAGCGTTACAATCGTTCCTCAGGACCCTGGAGACAATGCTTACACCTTTGTAGTGGAAGATAGCTTCGGATGTATCCACGATACGACATTCTTTGTATACGTGCGTCCATTGCCCGTTTTCAATAGCAATATTGCTTGTTTCTTGATTGACTCCCTCAATCCGAATAACGACCCTGCCGGTGGAGTATACGAAGTTCTCGAAACCCCAACCGAAACGGCTGAACTCATCTTCTCTGAAGAAAATGAATTCGGCTTTACCACAATTAACGCGACTGAGTATGGAATTTACACAATAGAATACACAGAAAATAATTGTGGATATACGGATCAAGCTGAAATTGACTTTAGGCCTGTTCCAATGATAGAGCCCTTCTTCGAAGACACTGTTCTCTGTGGAGGGTCGAGCATTGTTTACGATGCGGGACCCCAAGAGGCAAACTCCGGCAACTTCTTTATCAATTGGACTCAAGACGGAAACACCTACAATACCACCGACTATAGCACTACTGTTAGCACATCGGGAGAGATTATACTGACAATTACAGGAGTATGCGGAATCGCAGCTGACACTTCTAACATTACAGCTATCGAAGTAAACTTCGAAGGCGATACGATTTGCGGACTGATACCGCGATTTAAAGCCGTAGAGGTTGTTCCTGAAAGTGTAGGTGGTTCTTGGTCTGCAGACGATGAAGGAATCATATTTTCCGCTCCCAATGCTATCGTCACCGAAATTATCGCTCCTGAATTCGGAGACTACCTCATTACATATACTGATGTCAGGTGCCCGAATGATGCCGTTTCAAGAAATATGAAATGGTACCAACAACCTGAATTGACGATTCTTCCGGAAAACCCGATATTTTGTTTTGAAGATGATTCTCTCAATCTAACTGCAGTGTTGCAAGGAGAAGGCAATGGAACGTACTTCTGGGAACTTACTTCAGTTAACCCCGGGGTGGTAACTCCTCCTACTGATGTAGATTTTGATCAATTCCAAAGCTTTCCGCCACCTGCATTTGAGCCTGCACAAGCTTATATAGCCTCTGTAGCTACCGCTGATGCATTTGGCCGTTGTCCTGAGCTAGGAAGAGACACTTTAATTTTCACGCCATTGGCTTGTCAATACAATATTCCCAATATCGTTACTCCAAACGGTGACGGTTTGAATGATTTGTTCGCGATTGAATACATTGAGTTCTTTCCAGGTGCATCATTGGCAGTGTTCAATCGTTGGGGGCAAGAGGTGTTCTCAAGTTCTTCTTATGACAGGTATCAAGCCCAAAATCAAGGATGGGATCCAGAAGATCTTCCGGGAGGAGTGTACTTCTATGAACTGAAGCTGCCAACTCTCGACAGGGTTGAATCGGGGAATGTGACCATCATTACTGAACAAGGTAGCGAACAATAATCCTTTCAATTTATTATAGTAAGAGACAAGCCTGAAATTCGGGCTTGTCTTTTATATTAGCCCCCCCTAAATATTCGGAGCGTGAAAGTTACTGATCATCTTAAGCGAGCGAAGAGCACCGTATTTTCTTTTGAAATATTGCCCCCTCTTAAAGGAAAAGGCATTGAAGACATCTATAGAGGAATAGATCCTTTAATGGATTTCAAACCTCCCTTTATCAATGTAACCTATCACCGCGAGGAGTACATCTACAAGAAGTTTCCGAATGATATGCTCAAAAAGGTCAGCATTAGAAAACGACCTGGAACCGTTGGGATATGTGCTGCCATTATCAACAGATACGACATTGACGCCGTGCCTCACCTGATATGTGGTGGATTTACAAAGGAAGAAACGGAAAACGCCTTGATAGATCTCCACTTTCTGGGAGTAGACAATGTTTTGGCTCTTAGGGGAGACCCCATTAAAAGTGAGAATAATTTTGTCGCCGAGGAACTTGGACATCAGTATGCCGAAGAATTGATACATCAAATTGCCCGCTTGAATCAAGGTAATTACCTGCACGAAGAAAGTGAAAACAGTGGAAAGACCAACTTCTGCATAGGTGCTGCCGGTTATCCCGAGAAGCACTATGAGTCGATGAGTATCAAGACCGATTTGAAGTATCTAAAGAAAAAAGTGGATGCGGGGGCTGAATACATCACCACTCAAATGTTTTTTGACAACCAGAAGTTTTTTGACTTTGAAAAGCGCTGCCGCGAGATAGGCATCACGGTTCCCATCATTCCCGGGCTTAAGCCTATTACGTCTTTGCGCCATATACAATTCTTGCCAAAGACTTTCTTTATAGACTTTCCGGATGATTTGGCAGATCAGTTGATGGATTGCAAAACAAACGACCAAGTCAAAAAGGTTGGTGTAGAATGGGCTATTAAGCAAAGTCAAGGTTTAGTCGAACACGGCGTCCCTTGCCTACATTACTACACCATGGGAAAATCAGAAGCTGTTAAAGAAATCGCCTCTGAGGTATTCTAATTGGCTTTTGGCTCGCGCCTCATCATCTCTCTGACGTACTTTCCTATGATATCAAACTCAAGATTCACTGTATCACCTACTGTGAAATTTTTAAAGTTAGTGTGTTCATAGGTATAAGGAATGATAGCCACTGAAAATCCTGTCGACGAGCTGTCAACAACAGTGAGACTGACACCATTTATGGTGATGGAGCCTTTTGATACGGTCATAAAATCCATACCCTCTTCGTGTTCGAAAAAAAACCTCCAGCTACCGTCTTCTTCATAAACCTCCGTCACCTTTCCGGTAGTATCCACGTGGCCCTGAACGATGTGTCCATCAAATCTTCCCGTCATCGGCATGCACCTTTCCAAGTTAATTTGGGTTCCTACTTTCCAACTCCCAAGACTCGTTTTTCTCAAGGTCTCGGCTATAGCCGTAACCACATGAGCACCCTCAGATAGTTTTATTACGGTCAGGCAAACGCCATCGTGAGCTATGCTTTGATCGATCTTGAGATCGTCACTAACACTTGACTCTATTGTGAAGTTGATATTCTGTCCTTCCTGCGCAATTGATCTAACTGCGCCCATTGTTTCGATAATACCTGTGAACATGTCGGGGCTAATCTAGGGTGTTTCCTTTCTCGGCAAAGATGGTAATGTAACCGGAAAGATCAATCGGTTCTATACCTGTAAGTCTCCGGGTAAATACCCGACAAACGTAAAAGTACGTACCATCAGTAACGACCCCGTCCGATTGAATGTTTTCACCATTCCAAAGAATTTGCGGATCTGTAGATTCAAAGACTATTCCACCCCATCGGTTGAATACCGAAAACTCTACAGAGTCTATAGCCCTTATCGGGAAAGGTATTAGAAGATCATTTCTTCCATCGCCGTTTGGAGTGAAGACATTTGGGAAGGCGTATTCAGGACAATTGTCGAAGCAAACGATATTACTAAACTCACTTTCATTTTGAACCAAATTCCCGTCAGGCCACTCAGATAGAGAATCAAGAGCAGTAATTGTATAACAACCTGATATGGAGTTCTCTTGAACCAAGTCTCTGAAAAGTGTCGTTGAAAACTCACCTTGAAAGGATTCAAGTATTTCAAATTCTCCTCCTTCGGTAGCCGAAAAATAAACGTTGTAGCCGGTTACGTCATCCGTATCCTCGCATTCTAGATTCGGATTGGTCCACTCTAAATCCACAAATAGATCAACACAATCAGAATCTCCAAAAAGTTCAGGTGAACAAGGTGGATTTCGATCATATGGCGAGGAGCAAATCCGTTGAGAATAATTGATCAAAGTGTCATTCTCCAAATCTGCGAAATAAGACCCTTTTGCTACCAAGTAGTAGCAATACTCCTGATTGTTACGCAAATTTAGATCTAAATACCCCAATGTATCGATGGTTGCGAGAAGTTCAAAATCAGACTCTCCGTCAGCTCTCCTGTAGATGTCATATTCAAAATTGAGCCACGGGTTCTCTTCACGCCAGGTCACTTCAATTTGGTTGTCGTTGGGGATCAGTGTTAGAAAAATACTCGATGCCAAATTTGAGCGAGCGGCGAATTCACCATTGCTATACAACTCAACTCTGTATGTATTTGCAGTATCTGCGGTATTGGTAAAAGGAGGTGGGATGAAAGTCGTTTCCAAATCGTCCAAACTATTTTCAATGGGCGATTCAAAAATCAAATCCTCAGCCATTCCATATCCCGCTGACCGCAACAGCCTGTATTGATAAGGCCCAGGGAAAACGTCCAGATCAAGATCAATAGGATTTCTCCAACTTACCGTATCAACGCCTGCAATGGCCGTAACACCTACACTATTCTTCTTAATGATCGGAATTCCGAAGATAATTTCGGCACAAGCTTCATTGCTTGCGTAACTCTCTGCGCCATCAGGAAAACAAGCTACAACCATGTAGCAATTCTGCCTTCCGAAAAGGACTTCGTCATTGTCTAAAAAAGAGGTGCTGTTTAGTCCCGAGGTGGTATCAATCAAAGTGAAGCCGGTATACTCAGGAACACCTGTCTCACATGGGCCGGGCTCAAAGCCAAAAGATCCGACACGTCGATAAATCTTGTATCCGATAGCCTCGATGCAAGGCGAAGGCTCCCAATTAAGCTGTATGGAGCTGCCTAAGGCCTCGGCCTGTAGGTTTTGTGGAGCAGGCGCTACCACGGTGATATTCATCGTAGTGATGTCTACAAGGGGGACACCCGGTCCATTGTCGGTAACCTGAAACGTAACTTGGTAAGGTTGCAAACGCACATTTTGGCACTCTGTATCCCATGAGAACTCCGCTTGCACAGGAGGCATCATCCCCTCTTGGTTCAGCGTCGCTTCATTTTGGACTTCAAATGGCAGACCGAATGCGGCTATCTCCAAATTAGAACCCTCCGGATCGGTTGCCGTGACTTCAAAACTTATGTTTTGACCTGCCTCTACGCAAGTATCAGGGAGAAAACCAATCTCGGGTGGAAGATTGGCACAGTCGTCAACCACTATCTGCATGTCGCGCATGACTTGTCCCAGACTCGCTCCGTTTCTCCATTCCTCTACAACGAAAGCGATATTGTACTCTCCGTTTCGCTGCGGCGAATCCCAAGTAATAGTTCCTGTGAGTGGATCAATACTGATACTATTGGTAGGATCAGGAGATCCTCCAATGGCTCCTATCTCATCAGGGTAAACATAAAACCCCGGTTCAAAGGACTCACATCCTGCCCCCATGCTTGGCACTAGCTTAAAGGAAAGACTATCTCCATCAATATCAACGGCACCGGGATTGTAAATCCAAGGTTGAAATTTACAAGCGTCTTGAAGAGGAAGATTCGTGAAGCGAACTGAATTGTTGGCCGCAAACGCCGCAGATATTCTTAGCCTCGTTTGGATCGCAAAGACCACGAAAAGCGAGTTGCCATTATCAATATTGAGAATACCTCCGTTTCTATTCGGATCTGTTATGCAAATATCGTATTCACCTGACCCCGGAAATGTATGCTGTTTGATGTATACGTTTTCTTGCGAATCTCTATCAGGGAATGAATTGATTTGTATTCGCTCCAAGCTATCGGACGGTGTTCCGTCGCCCCACACAATTGGCAACCAAGGCCTGTCTGCCGGAGCAGAAGTTTTCGTGTAAGTGTAAACCGTAAACTCGTAAGTGTTGCCCGAAATATGTCTGTATGTAATCTCCCCGGCCCTATTATGGGTAGCATCCGCAAGTAGCGAAGAAAGAAAGAAAACGAGTAAAAAAAGAATTCTTTTCAATTCCTGAAAATTCAATGATCTAAAAGTAACAAAAGAAGAACGAAATTAAGGCTTCATCTATTCTCCAACATCAAAAATTGCGCCCTGTTCACTCAATCATGATCAATTGGAAAAAGTTAGTTTTGTGTTCCCAAAATGAATTGAATGCCTCCAGTCTATAAAAAGCTCAAAACATTATCCGGCAAAAGTCCTGTTTGCTTTATAGGAACTGAACTACCTAAAAGCGTAGCCGATATTATTACAAATGATGGTGAAAAGTCCCTAAAGTCAAGATTCCACAAAGGACAAAAAATAAGAGTCGTCTCTGATGGTGGTCTTCTTCTGATTCAAGGCTCTCCTTTGGAACCCGGGAAAAATAAATCCGAACAACTCCGTCAATTCGGCGCTTCCGTTTGGGAAGAATTATCCAGACAAAGGCTAAAGGACGTTCAGTTGGCAGGCGAAGGTACTTCTTTCGTTGCCATTGGAATAGCCCTGAAAGATTACCGATTTGAGATCTACAAAAGAGAAGGTAACCCCTACTCTTTGGAAAATATTTCAATTTTATCCGCTTCGAATGAAGAGATAAAAGAATTGAGCGGCCTAACGGAGGCAATATTTTTCTCGCGAGACTTGGTTAATGAGCCCGCCAATATTCTTACTGCAGAAGAACTCGCCCAGCGAATCGTCAAAGCCGGGAAAAGAGGTGGATACAGCGTGGAGGTATTAGGGAAGTCGCGCATCAAATCACTCAAAATGGGTGGCTTGCTTAGTGTAAACCAAGGCAGCA
>CAZKXG010000033.1:16973-21702 GCA_964556465.1 uncultured Cryomorphaceae bacterium
TGAAAAGGCCGTCAACAATAAGCCGATCGTTTTAGTAGGAAAAGGAATCGTATATGATACAGGAGGTTTAAGTTTGAAGCCCACGGCCAATTCAATGGATATCATGAAATGCGATATGGGCGGAGCCGCAGCAGTAGCGGGAGCCATTCATGCAAGTGCGTTAAATAATCTGCCTCTTCATATCATCGGACTTATTCCCGCCACAGATAACCAGCCGGGGCCTGACGCTTATGGACCCGGCGACGTTATTACCATGTACGATGGAACTCAAGTCGAAGTGATGAATACCGATGCTGAAGGGCGCCTGGTGATGGCCGATGCATTGGCTTATGCCAAACAGTACCATCCTTCCCTTGTTATGGATTTGGCCACATTGACAGGATCCTCAATGCGTGCCATTGGGAATTATGCCGCTGCAACTATGGGAACAGCCGATGAAAAAACAAAAAAGACTTTGATAAATGCAGGTTTCGATTCACACGAGCGTTTGGTAGAATTTCCACTTTGGGATGACTATGAAACCGACTTACACAGCGATATAGCAGATACCCGAAATTTAGGACCATCACCGATGGCCGACGTCATCATTGCAGGAAAGTTTCTGCAAAAATTTACCGACTATCCTTGGATGCACCTTGACATTGCCGGGCCTGCCTTTCTGCCTTCCTCAAGGGGGTATTTACCAAAAGGGGCAACTGGTTTCGGAGTACATTTACTTTATGAATTCTTCAAAAAACTGAGCGCATGAGTACTGAAAAAATACGCGTAGGTATTACGCTCGGAGATATGAACGGCATCGGTCCCGAAATTATTCTGAAGACTGTATCTGACAATAGACTTGCACAGGACTTAACCATAGTAGTTTATGGTTCAAATCGAGTGCTCAATACCTATAAAAAGGAATTGGAAATAGAGCAGTTTTCCTTTCATGGAATCAAAGATGCTGCGGATGCCATTCCAAAAAAAGTGAACCTCGTTTCTCTTACAAAACAAGAGCTTCCTGTTTCTCCCGGCGAAGTGACCGAAATAGCGGGTAAGCTTGCTTTCATGTCATTAGAGGCTGCAGTAAAAGATCTCGCGGGAAATAAGCTGGATGTTTTAATCACATCTCCCATCAACAAAAAGAATATTCAGCAAAAGGGATTTGACTTCCCGGGACACACAGAATACCTAGCCAAATACAGCAATGTAGACCAAGCTTTGATGCTGATGTGCTCCGAAAATCTTCGGGTAGGTGTGGTAACCGGTCATATCCCTCTGAAAGAAGTAAGCGAAAAGATTACGAAAGAACAAATAGTTGCGAAGCTTCTGGCTATGGACAAGTCTTTGAAAATGGACTTCACCCTACAAAAACCAAAAATTGCCGTTTTGGGCCTAAATCCTCATGCAGGAGATAATGGCTTGCTAGGCATGGAAGAAAAAGACGTAATAACTCCTGCCATCAACGAAGCAAATGAACAAGGCGTTTTCGCTTTCGGTCCTTATCCTGCTGACGGCTTTTTCGCGGGTGGTTCATTCAAAAAGTTTGATGCTGTACTCGCCATGTATCACGACCAAGGGTTGATTCCTTTCAAATCTATTGCGGGAGAATATGGTGTGAACTACACAGCCGGACTGCCAATTGTACGCACTTCACCTGCTCATGGAACCGCCTACGACATAGCCGGAAAAGGCTTGGCGAGCGAGCAAAGCTTCAGGCACGCCATCTATATGGCGTGCGACATTTACAGAAATAGAACTGAAAACAGGCAGCTCGCTGCAAATGCCTTGGAAGTGAGTAGAAAAGAATAATCATTCTCCTTTTTTGTTTGTTTAAAATTTATCTACCTTTGCCGCCCCTCTATGGGAAAGGTCATGAAGGAGTACGTAATACCCATTTACGGTCTAAAGCCGGGGATTCACAATTACGAATTTGAATTGAACCGATCGTTCTTTGAATCCTTCGATAGTGAAATGCTTGATAATCCGAATTTTCGGGTGAAGCTATTGCTTGAGAAGACATCAAATATGATTATACTTAATTTCACAGCCGCAGGCACAGGTGAAGTTCTGTGTGATCGTTGCGGTGATACAATGGAGTTATATCTTGAGTGCGCCGATAAGGTAATTGTAAAGTACGGCGAAGAAAAACCCGTTGATATAGATGATATCATCGTTTTATTGCCCAACGAGCATGAACTGGATGTCTCACATCGAATTTATGAGATGTTTGTTTTGAACATGCCTCTCAAATCGACTCATGAATCACTAGAAGATTGCGATCAGGATGCACTAAGCAGACTGAGCGGAAATGAAGGAAACGAAGATGACGACATAGACCCACGATGGGAAGCATTAAAAAAATTGAAGTAATAAAAACAAGGCGAAATGGCACATCCTAAACGGAAAATCTCCAAAACGAGAAGAGACAAACGCAGAACTCACTACAAAACATCTGCCCCAACTTTGGCGGTTGACAAGACCACAGGTGAAGCTCACGTTTATCACCGCGCCCACTGGTACGAAGGAAAATTGTACTACAAGGGCCAAGTAGTTATGGAGAAAGCGGAAGCCTAAGCCTAAACAATAGTATTGATTTAAATCAGCTCGATCGGGCTGATTTTTTTTCGTTATTACCCCTCCTATTAGCCGACGCGCAAAGCAGGTCGATAAGTTTTCTAACTTTGGCGAATTGTAAATTTTAGCTGCAACCCTTATGAGCAATACAAAGGCTGCAATTACTGCCGTATCAGGTTACGTTCCGGAAGATAGGCTTACGAACGCTGACTTGGAAAAAATGGTCGACACCAACGATGAGTGGATCAAGACCAGGACGGGAATTGAAGAAAGACGAATCCTAAAAGATCCTACCAAAGCCACTAGTGACTTGGGAGCGGAAGCAGTAAACCGGCTCCTCGAAAAAAGCGGAATCTCACCCGAAGAAGTTGATCTTCTGATCTGTGCGACAGCTACACCTGATCACCTTTTCCCATCTACTGCAAATATTATTTCAGATAAATGTGGCCTTGTCAATGCCTGGTCGTACGACCTCATGGCCGCCTGTAGTGGATTCATTTATGCACTATCGACCGCGGCGCAGTTCATAGAAACGGGGAAATACAATAAGGTGATCGTTGTAGGAGCCGACAAGATGAGTTCAATAATCGACTACGAAGACCGTGCGACGTGTATCATTTTTGGAGATGGTGCAGGTGCAGTAATGGTCGAACCTAGCGATGACGGGCTGGGAGTTCAAGACTCAATTCTCCACAGCGACGGAAGTGGCCGTGAGTTTTTGCATCAAAAAGCCGGAGGGTCACTTAATCCTGCTTCTATCAAAACGGTTGAAAATAAAGAGCACTTCGTTTTTCAAGAAGGCAAAACGGTTTTCAAATTCGCCGTGAGTAAAATGGCCGATGTAGCTGAAGAGATCATGAAGCGCAATGAGCTAGAAAGCGACGACGTGAGCTGGTTGGTTCCTCACCAGGCTAATTTGCGTATCATCGATGCAACAGCTCGTAGAATGGGTGTTGATAACTCCAAAGTGATGATAAACATCCAGAAATACGGAAATACTACCAATGGCACCATCCCACTTTGCCTATGGGAATGGGAGAATCAATTAAAAAAAGGAGACAATATTATATTAGCCGCCTTTGGCGGTGGCTTTACCTGGGGATCGGTTTACCTAAAATGGGCATACGACTCCAACTAATCAAACATTTTTATCTTTAGCAAAATAACAGTTTGACCAATGAAACTTACTGAAATCCAAGATTTGATCAAATTTGTGTCTCGCTCAGGTGTGACCGAGGTGGAGATCGAACAATCAAATTTTAAGATTACGATAAAGTCTGATCCTACTAAAAAGCGAGGAAAGGGTGCTGCACCGCAGCAAACAGAAGCTTTTGTGCAGCCACAAATGCCAATGGCAATGCCTCAAATGGTTGCTGCACCTCAGCCCATGCCTCAGCCTCAAGCCGCTCAGCCAGCAGCTCCTGCAGCCGAGAAGCCAAAAGAGGAAAAGGCCGAAGACGACTCAAAATACATCACTATAAAATCGCCGATGATTGGAACGTTCTATCGAGCTTCCAGTCCAGACAAGGATCCATTTATTTCCGTGGGCGATGATGTGAAAAATGGCAAAGTAGTCTGCATCATTGAAGCAATGAAGCTATTCAATGAAATAGAAGCAGAGGTTACAGGAAAAGTTGTAAAAGTACTAGTTGATGATGCTACTCCTGTAGAATATGATCAACCTCTATTCCTGATCGATCCCTCTTAATCAAAAAGACACCTATGTTTAAGAAGATTTTGATTGCCAATCGAGGTGAAATCGCCTTGAGGGTTATCCGTACTTGCAAAGAAATGGGAATCAAAACGGTGGCTGTGTACAGCAAAGCTGATGCAGACAGCCTTCCCGTGAGATTTGCTGATGAGGCGGTTTGTATCGGTCCTGCTCCGAGCTCCGAATCCTACTTGAAAATTCCAAACATCATTGCTGCCGCTGAAATCACCAATGCCGACGCGATTCATCCTGGCTATGGTTTCCTTTCAGAGAATGCCAAGTTCTCGAGGATTTGCGGTGAAAATGGTATCAAATTTATCGGTGCTACTCCCGAGCAGATCGAAGGAATGGGAGACAAAGCTACAGCCAAGTCGACCATGATCGCTGCGGGTGTACCTTGTGTACCAGGTAGTGAAGGTGTTATCAAAGATTTTGCTGAATGTGAAAAATTAGCAAAGGAAA
>CAZKXG010000034.1:0-12548 GCA_964556465.1 uncultured Cryomorphaceae bacterium
GAATTTTGTGGAAAGCCCAACAGATCAAAAGGTTTTCTTCAGAATAGGAACATCAGGTTCACTCAAGTTTTGGTTAAATGATGAATTGCTATTCCAGGAACCGGCAGAGCGCAACAATGGAATGGACACTTATGTCTTTACCGGAAAA
Source organism: uncultured Cryomorphaceae bacterium (assembly GCA_964556465.1). GTDB lineage: Bacteria > Bacteroidota > Bacteroidia > Flavobacteriales_D > Cryomorphaceae > JAKVAV01. Next base: position 149 of record CAZKXG010000034.1, read on the forward strand.
CTCTTGTCAGGAAACAATCGCCTACTGGTACAAGTAGGATCGAGCGAAATAGATCAATCCAACTTTTTGCTTCGAATCACCAATGAGGAAGGAGATAATATAGAAGGGCTCACAGTAAGCACCAAATACTCGGCTTACCCCAAAGGCAACTCCCCTTCTGAAACGATCAAAAGTCCGTCGGTAGCCTTTTTCAAAAGTGAAATCGAAAAGAGCCCTGATCACCTGGAAAACTACTTAATATTGGCGCAGCACCTGCTTTCCAATGACAAAAAGTACGAAGCAAAGAAAGTGCTCCTCGAAGCGCGCAAAAGATTTCCAAACAGCAGTTATCTCTTATTTCAAATGGTGCAGCTGTACATGAGAGATCAAAACAGAACAGCTTTGAGCAAAAGCTTGGAGGAGTTAAAACAAAACTTTCCTGACCGAGGCCTTTCCCGAAACATCTTATTTGATGAAGCTTTAGAAATTGAAGACTTCGAGACGAGCAGTGCGATTTTGAAGAAAATCGAAGATGATGAAGGTGAAACTATCGATGTTCTTTCCAAGAAAATCTCTTTAGCAGCAGGTCGTAATGAAAATGAAAAGATTCTTAATCTGGCAGAGCGTGGATACCAAAAGTACCCTGAGAGTTATGAATTTGTCTTGATGAAGACGGCGGTTGAATCAAAGGTGAATAGCAACAATGCCCGTGCTATCAAGATAATGGAGAAGTACCTCAAGAACAATTATAGCGAAGAGGCGGCAAATGAGCTGGTATCACTCTTGTTCGATGCGGGTGAAGTCCAAGATGGACTGAAGCTTCTCGATAAAATGGTTGAATACAATCCTATCGCGGTAGGTTTCTTGAACACCAAATCATTGGTTCAGTACAATTTGAGAAATTATACCGCGGCAGAGCGAATTACCCGTGAGTGCATTGAAATATGCCCTTACGTAGGTGCGTACTATGTAAGATTGGGAGAGATCTATTCTGATGCCGGCAAGAAAAGTCAAGCCATTGAGGCTTACGAAAAGGCCATTTCTTTCGATCCTTACGACTATGATACTCACTCTGCTATTCGTTTAGCAAAAGGCAAAGAGGACATTTTTATGGAGTTTGAGAAACCCGATGTCTACGGAATCTATGAGAACTCTCCCTCAGCTGAAGATAATCCCGAAGACAATTCAATGATCCTTTTGGATGAAATCCAGAATGTGATTTACCTGAATGGAGCGAATGAATTTAAGCGCATTCTCGTGGCAAAAGCTTTCGATACGGAAGGAGTTGAGTCGTGGCAAAACTTCACGATACCCGTCTATGGCAATCAAAATGGCCGAGTTGAAAAAGCAGAGGTATTGAAGTCAAACGGTCAAAAAATAGAGGCGCAGCAAAATGGTGCTGATATCGTATTTGACAATCTCGAGCCAGGCGATGCGATTCACATTACCTACCGATTGCAAAACTACTACTACGGAAAACTAGCCAATCAATTTTGGGATAAATTCTACATGTCCTACTGGGGACCAACCCAAAAAGCGCAATACAACCTGCTAATAGAAGGAGACAAAGATTTTAATTACAAGACAGAAAACTTTGAACTTGAGCCCACAGTAAAGGACTTGGGAGACAATACCAAGCTTTATATCTGGGAGCTCACTGATATCGAAAAAGTAGATTACGAACCGAACATGCCCTCTTTGGTGGATGTGGCGAAGGTATTGCACATTTCGAGTATCGACGACTGGGATTATGTGGTAGATTGGTATGCAGATCTTTCCAAAACAAAAGCGAAAATCAACTACGAAGTTGAAGAAACGGTGGCGGAAATATTTGCTGATGAAATTCCTCAAAGCGAGAAAGAGAAGGCCAAACTGATCTATAACTACATCGTTGAGCAAATTCGATACAGCTCAGTTTCTTTTATTCAGTCAGGCTTGGTGCCTCAAAAAGCCAATGATGTCATAAGCAGAAAGCAGGGCGATTGCAAAGATGTCTCTACGCTCTTCGTTTCGATGTGTAAGGCTGTTGGAGTTGATGCGCATTTGGTTTTGGTAAACTCCAAAAACAATGGATTCAACGAAATCGTCCTTCCAGGAATAGAATTCAATCATTGCATAGCCAAAGCAAATTTAGATGGGGAAGATTACTACCTCGAACTGACCGATGACAATTTGCCTTTTGGAGCACTGTATCCTTCGGTGAACAATGCGTTCATACTCGACATCACCAAAAAAGAAGGTCAACCAACTGCGGCGGGTTATTTAACAGATCCAAACAGACTTAAAAACAGCGTTACACGAAAAGCGACCGTGACATTTGAGGGAGATAACCTATTGGTGAGCAGAGAAAACCTAAAGGCCGGAACCGCTGCATCAAGAATGAGAAACACCTATGAAAATCTGGGTGAAGAAGCTCGAATTAAAGAAATGCGCGAGGCAGTGTCCACTGATTTCGCTGAGATCGAATTTTCAACATTGGAGTTCGTATCGGGAATTGATGACTTAAGCGATTCTGTTCGATACCACTATGATTTTAAAATTCCTTCAGCCCTCACTTCCATCAGTGGGATGGATATTATGTCGGTTCCGCTTACGGATATGATTACCAACCTTAATTTTATGTCTTCCGACGATAGACAGAACGCCGTAGAACTCTGGTCGGCCTTCTCATTCGAAGACTACGAGGAAGAAATAAGAATAAAATTACCCGCAGGAAAAACGACACAACTTCCGGAGAAACAAATTTTGGAATCAGACTACATTAAGTATGAGCTGAGCGCTAAAATGGATGGAAAGGATGTTGTGGTAACGCGTAAGTTTAAGCTATTGCAAGATCAGGTTCCACCTGAAGACTTTCCTGAATTCAAAGAGCAGTGCCGAAAAATCATCAAGGCGGATGACATGAAGCTTGCCCTTAATTAAGGCCAAACATCATAGTATTGAGGTAAAGCCAAAAAGAGCATTGAAAATAGGGTGAAAACTAAGATGAGTTTCCATACCCATTTAATCCAAACGTTGTAAGGAATCTTTGCAATCGAAAGAATTCCCATCGTTACTCCACTGGTAGGAATAACTACGTTTAGAAGCCCGTCACCAAATTGAAATGCAAGCACAGCCGATTGCCTCGCTATGCCAAGTATATCAGCCAACGGAGTCATAATCGGCATAGTGATGGCCGCTTGACCTGATCCAGACGGAATGAAAATATTCAATGCTCCTTGGACGAAAAACATCATTTGAACACTAATCGTATCCGGTAAATCTTTCACCCCGTTTGCCATAGCGTATAGCACTGTATCAATGATTTTTCCGTCTTCGGCTACTACTAGAACAGCTCGAGAAACACCAATTATTATGGCCGCAGTGAGCATATCTTTTGCACCCTCTGTGAAAGAGCTTACTGTCTTCGTCACACCCATACGAGTGACAATTGCTGAAAGCAAACCCAATGCAATAAACAAAGCCGATATCTCGTCGATGTACCAGTCAAATTTATTGGCGCCAACCATCAGCAATACGACAGCCAAGACGAACAGAATCAATACTATCTTTCTAGGAACATCGAGCGCAGGTGGCTCTTTTGATTCGTAAGTATTGTGGTCATCTGCAGTGACCAATTTTTGCTCAGGATTCCGCTCTAGCTTCCTGATATAAAGCATCACAAATACAATCGCGATGATCGTGAAAGCCGCCCAAACCAACCAACGATATCCTGCTCCGCTACCGATGGGTAACTCGGCGATTCCCTGCGCTATTCCTACAGTGAAAGGATTAATGGCCGCCCCGGCAAATCCCGCGGCTGAGCCTAAAAATGGAATGGCCACCCCGACAAGATTGTCGTAGCCCATGCTTCGCGCCAGCGGAATGGTGATGAGAATGAATACCAAGTTTTCTTCAGACATCCCGAAAGTGCAGCCTGCCAATGAAAAAATCACCATCAATACAGGAACCACAAAATGCTTTGAAGCAGGATTTCGCTCTGCGTATTTCAATACAGACCCTAGACCTGCATCCAATGCTCCCGTAGCCGTGAGAATTGAAAATGCACCTCCCACTAAAATAACGAAGGCAATAATGTGTGCAGCTCCGACGAAACCTTTTATCGGTGCTACCAGCAGCTCTCCAAATCCTTGCGGGCTGGCTTCTACCGTTTCATAGGTTCCTGCCATCACGACGGTTCGCCCATCGACAACTTCTCGGGAATATTCACCCGCGGGAATGACCCAAGTGAGAATGGTGAAGAGAATCAAGACCAGTGAAATGATCACCAGCGCATCAGGGGATTTTTTTATCAAGGTCTACTGAATTTTGAAGAAGCGCGAAGTTAAGACTCTATCCCTGCTAGTCACTCTGACTACATAAAACCCTTCCGACAAATCGGCAACATCGATTCTTGAACCATTATTGAAACTTCCACTTTGGGCTATGGCACCCGACGCATTAATCACTTCGAAACGATCGCGAGTGGATAATTCCAGCGGCAGATTCAAAAAATCCGAAGTAGGATTGGGGTAAATCGAAATCTCCTCGATCTCTCTTTTGGTCAATGACAATGGATCTCCCGAAGCCATAAACAACTCGCCACCGTCCACCCACCAATCTTCCCAAGTACCGCCTTCTCCCGTTTCCCATGTGTTTAGGTCAAAGAAGTTTTCACCTGTTATGGTTCCCGGAACTTTGTACACTTTGACCGCTTGCTCATTTCGAATCCAAGTCAATGGCACATCCTGTTCCATCACTTCAGGTCCCGTTTGATCGCCCAAATTTTCCTGAAGGAAATAGAGGTAGTCATCATCAAAATCGGGAAACTCACCCCACGCACGGGCAATACCTTCATCGTTGATGGTCACTGCACAATATTCATTCGAAGCTATGGCTTTTGGCCTGAAAGACTGATCGCTTTTCAATCGGGCCATAAATCCCATAATGCGGCCGTAGCGAATGCGGTCAGGGTCATTGAAATGCGTCTCGGTAATGGTCTGTTCCAAGAAAGGCGCTTGAATAAAATCGTCGTAGCCCAACAAAACGCCGTTGTCAAAAGGGTTTGCCAACACTTCTTCTGAAGTCACAGTACCAAGAGAAGCAGGAAAGTAGGCTTCTGCCAAAATGGCCATTCCCGCAGAGATTCCCCCAAGAGCTCCACCGCGCACGTTGATTAAATTATTCAAGGCATCCATCACTTGTGTGTCTTTCCAATAGCTGGTGTATGTTGCTTGATTTCCGCCTGCCATCCAGATGGCCTCGGCTTCATTCAAACGTTGCAACACGTAAGGATCAGTGGCTGCATCGGCAGATTCGAAAGAGATCGTTTCTACCGAATTGAGCGTCACTCCTAGTTCCGAAAACATGTAATCGTTGTACCCACCGATGCCATCAGCACGGATGACGAGCACATCTCCTCCGTTTGCCTTTTCCAAAAACCAGGTCATGGCTTCATCGCTTTCACCCGCACCGCCCATAAGGCAGAGGCCAAAGCTTGGTTCAACATCTAGGTCAGTATCGCTACCGAGCCTTTCACTCAGGTAAGTTTGTCCAGAAACAGAAAGCATGGTGCCAACTGCAAAAATTACAAGTATCCCTTTTTTCATCATTCTTAGTTTAGACGGAACGTATCACCTTCAAGGTATGCGTTTAAGTTCATATTTTTAAAACCAATTTTATCATTTCGCTCGCTGTACTCGTCAGGACGAGAAAAAATCATCACTTGCCCTTCTCCAATTACCGTAGCGCCTTCAGGAAACACTACCAAAGCAGTAGACTCTTCAATGCCAGCTCCCATTGGGTAGTCCAAATCGGCCATAACCGAAAGAATTCGGTTATACCTGCTTCTAGCCACAAAGTGCTGATCGACCACCACACTGTCCAAAAGACCGAGACCTTCGGTGGTGATGGCATTGCCGTACTCCAGTCGTCGATAGGTCGACTCGTATTCTGGCTCGTTTCGCTGATCGCCAGTGATCATGACCTGACTCATGAGTGCAGCACCTGCGCTCGTCCCAGCGATGATTGCGCCTTCTTGGTAGGCAGTTCTAATGGCGTCAATCGCTTGTTCTGGAACGTTTCGCTTAAAACGGTTTTGATCACCACCGGTGATGTAGATGAGATCTGCACCTTGAATTGAGTCTAGAGAGAATGACTGCACCTTGGCTGAATCTAGGTGTACAATCAGCCTTTCGGTGAGCTCCATGAACTGTTTGGCCACGTAGAAAAACGATGTATCGGGTTCGCTACTCGATTGAGTCATTACCAAAGCGTACCCATCTTCGCTCATCGTCATTTGTACCAGTTCTTCCATCATTTCCATTGGCCTGGATCCCCCACCGATGATGAACAGTTTTCCTTTGGGTTCGTCAGTGACGTAATGCTGAATCTTAGGCTCCGGGGCGTTTTCTCCTCTACAGGAAAAGAGTAAAAAGGCAATCGCTATGACTCCGAATAATCTCATTCGTCCCACCAAAATCGGTCTTGCATATTCGGGTTAGTAGAAGGAAAGTTCTGATTTCTGAGGCGCTCACTTTGAGGATAGATCAGCCTTCTGGGTATCTCGCCATTCGGGTTGGAACCAGAAGCGCCACCATCGTTGGGTTCGAGTGCGGGATAACCCGTGCGACGAAAGTCAGTCCAAGGCTCTGGAGTAGTGAAAAGAGCGATGTACTTCTCACGAATGATGATTTCCAAATCGGCTTCAAAATCGCCCGAAAGAGTCGCATTTACTGAAATGTAAGTGTCAATTTCTTCTTGTGCGATTTCTCCAGCTGAAATATCATTCATCGAAAGCGCTATTGCTTCTTGAAGGACTGTTTCTGCCCCTGTATTGTCAGATGTTCTTAGTCTGGCTTCAGCCAAAAGAAACAGCTGCTCGGTATACCCCGCAAGCTCAACAGGTGATTCGGGTGATGCGAAATATTCACCCGGTTTCCGTTGACCACCCGTAAAAGGCAATATCTCAAAAGCAAAATCCAATCTGGGGTCATTAATTAATTCCATCAAATCGATGAAGTCCTGATCGACGATCATGGTTTCATTTGCTTCAAAAAACCCATTTACGGGATTGATGTCCTCGCCCGTTCCTAAGTAAGGATACTCGAAGTCCTGAGCAGTGGATGTAAACGCCTGAGACAAGTAAGTCAATACTTCTCCAGCCACGGAAGGGTCTCGCTTGGTGGTATGCATCAGGTAACGAGCTTTAAGCAAATTTGCCGCGGCAATCCAATTTGTTAGGTTTCCATTATAGATAATATCATCCGGTCCCGGTGAAAAGATACTCTCTTCCTCCTCGAGATGATCGATGGCTTCATCCAAGAGATTCTGGATTTGGCCATATATCAGTTCTTGAGAATCATACTCGGGGTTAATGGCATTTGGTCCCAACGCTGATTGGAAATACGGAACGTCGCCCCATGTATCAATAAGAAGACCAAAAGCCTGAGCTTGCTGCACTTTTGCGACACCCGCATAATGGGGAGAGCCTTCTTCAATGGCCCTATCCTGAATGATTTTTAAGTTGACAATAGCACCTAAGTAGATATCACTCCATCCATTCCCTACAAATAGTTCATCGGGATTGTAAAGCTCAAAATCTAAGGGGCGACCGCTAATTCCCTCCATGTGCTGTGAGAAAATATTATTGATTCGAAACAGCTGCCCTCCTTGCACATCTGCAAGGGCCTTTTGTGTAGGTGGCAGCAGGGTGCTAAGTGGCACATCTATCGGAACATTGGGATTCTCATTGATCTCTTCCAAATTGCACGAAACGGCAACGAAGAAAACGGCGAATAGGTAGGTAAATCTTTTCATGTCTATAACGTTACGGTTAGGTTGAACCCGTAGCTTCTCGTGTTCGGGTTATTGAAATAATCTCGTCCAAATGCGTTGGAGCCTCCGCCCAGTGAAGTTTCCGGGTCGATACCGGTATAGTTGGTTATCAAGAATAGATTTCTTGCTGTGAGACTGAATGAAGCCCTTTCAATCCCAATCTTATCCAAGAAGGCAGGAGAAAAATTGTAAGTCAAAGAGACGTCTCTCATTCTGATCCAATTGACTTCCTCAACAAATTCTTCAGATACATTGACCAAACCATAACTTCGGTAAAGCTCCTCTTTTCTTATAGAAACATCATTTGCCTGCCCCGCATTTTCACCACTGGCAAAGACTCCTTCGAAGACAATTTCTCCGTTGCGGTCTTCGGTATCTGCATGAGTTCCGAGCGAAGTCATGACAGCACGAGTTCCATTGTATATATCTCCACCTTTTCGGATATCCAGCAAGAAAGTTAATTCCCAATTTCGCCAACCAATATTGTTTCGCCACCCAATGGTAAAATCGGGATTTGGGTCTCCGATAATGTCTGCTTCAGCACTCCTTATTGGAAGACCATTGTCATTTACCAAAATATTTCCAGCCTCATCTCTTTCCCACACGAATCCAAAGAGAACGCCATATTGTTGCCCGACCACGACTCGGCTTTGTGTGCTTGCCAATCCGTTACTAGGTAAAGCTATGTTATCGAGTCCATCGGTTAATTTGATTACTTCACTTCTATTTCGGGTAAAATTAAGTGAGGTGTTCCACCAAACTTTATTTGGTTTCGATACTTCTCGATCAATCACATTCACATTTACCAATGCCTCAATTCCTTGATTTTCAATCTCACCAATATTGGTAATAACGGAAGAGTATCCGGTAGAATTCGCGATTGGTATCTGAACAATTTGATCAATGGAAGAAGTATGGTAATACGTCAGATCCAAGCCTACTCTGTTGTTTCGAGTTCGAACATCGGTTCCAATTTCAAATGATCGAGTAAACTCTGGATTAAGCTGGTTATTGCCGATGACCGAAGTAGGGAAGTACGAGAGTTGTCCTTGAGTGGAACCGTCACTCACGAAAAAATTACTGGTGAGGTAAGAGGCAAAGGCATCGTTTCCGGTAACGGCATAGCTACCTCTTAACTTCACATATTCGATCACACCCAGGTCCACCATTTCGGTAGGTACAAAACCCAAACTTACCGAAGGATAGAAAAATGAATTATTGTCGGCAGGAAGCGTACTCGACCAGTCGTTTCTCCCCGTTAAGGTCAAGTAATACGTTCGTTTATAGTCAAAAGAAAAGTCTCCGAAGAGCCCGATAATTCTACGCCGATCAAGAAAATCATCCGCCGTAACATTGATCGAGGCGATATTGGACATATCGTAAAAATTATCCACCACGAAGTCGAATCCATCGACAACGTAAGAAGTCGAATTAAAATCCTGAAAACTGTGTCCAACAATGTATTGAGCATTGAAATCAGAGGCGATTTCGTGATCGATGGTCACGATAAGGTCGTTGGTAATATTTCGCTGGTTAAAAGTTTCATCGAAGATTGCTCCTCCCAGATCCGTGAACTCATTGGACTGGCGATCCCAATAGCTTTTGCGCTGCTCGGAATATGTGTCCACTCCCGTTCGGTTCATCACATTCATCCACTCAAAGGGTTGCCAGCTGGCCTCAACAAATCCTATCAATCGATTAAGTGATTCTTCATTTCTATTCTTATTAACGGACCAATACGGATTATCGTAAGCGCCGTGGTAAGTACGCTGGGTGCCATCGGGAAGCATCCAAGCTTCTTCATCATTGACGGGGTCGTCCGTGCCATTGGTCAAATCATACGAGGGTGGTGTTCGCATCAGCCCAAGCATAACGCCTGAAAGGTTACTTCCTCGCTGTGCTCTATCCGCCTTACTCGTGATATAATTGGCGCTAGCACGCACTCTCAATTTTTCACTCACCTGAGTGGTTCCTGTCAATCGGATACTAGTCCGATTAAATTCGGTAAGTGGAATTATTCCCGTTTGACGCAAGTCAGCTAAACCAAGGTAAAACGAAGACTTGTCGTTTCCTCCTGTGATGCTCAAGCTGTTGTTGAGCGTCACTCCCGTTTCAAAGAAATTTTCGGAATTGTCAAAACTCTCGGCCCGAGTGGTGGCCGTGGCGTCAGATCCTGGCACCAAAAAGTCACTACCTAGACTCGAATTGAACATCGTATCTATTCTGGGGCCCCAAGAAAAATTGGAACCAAAAATGAAATCACCATTGTCTCCTTGAGCGAACTGGGACTGTCTTTCAGGTAGTTTGTTGACCACGTCAAAAGTGGTCGTAGAGCTAAAGGTGACTTTCGTTTTTCCTTTCTTCCCTTGCTTGGTGTTGATAATGATCGCACCATTAGCAGCACGCAATCCATAAAGTACCGAAGCAGCACCACCTTTCAGTACCGTCATACTTTCGATATCGTTGGGGTCGATGTCGATGGCGCGATTGGCCTGATCGGTAAAGTTTGAACCACGGTAACTGTTATCAATCGGAATTCCGTCGATAACATAAAGCGGCTCATTGTTCCCATTGATAGAAGTATTACCCCTGATGCGAACCGCCGAAGAAGCTCCCGGACTTCCCGAAGTAGAAGTTACTTGAACACCTGCTACCTTTGAGTTCAGCGCATTAACGATGTTGGTTTCTCTCGATTTTATGATTTCATCGCTCTCCACTTCCGTAACGGAGTAACCCAACTTTCGCTTGTCTTTTTCGATACCGATTGCCGTAATGACCACCTCATCAAGTAATTCTTGGTCGGGACTCAGAACCGCGTCAATCACGATTCTACCCTGAATGGGAATTACCAAGTTTTGATATCCAAGAAAACGAAACTCTAGCGATTCATTTTCTATTTCTTCATTTGTTAATTTGATGGAGTATGTTCCATCCAAAGTGGTGGGCACCCCGTTTGTGGTTCCCTTCAAAATCACAGAAACTCCGGGCAAGGCCTCTCCTGTTTCGGAGTCGGTGATCTTTCCTGAAACAGTCTCCTGAGCCATAACCTGACTCGACAGGAAGGTCAAACAAAGTAACGCACCTAAAGCGTTTAGAGAATTCATGAAAAAAATTGAATTGATTAATTGTTAGTTTAGAATTGCCAGAATAATGGCAGACTAACAATCAAAAATAGGCTGCAAATTGCGGAGAGCAATTGGCTTTAGAATAGGTCGGTATGTTGATCTCAACTTCATTTGCGAAACGCTAATGACTGGTCAATATTAAATTTTTTCTTTCTCTCTTGCAAGGTTTATTCTCTGGTTTTCGATTTGCCCAAGGAGTTTTTTACTTGTATCCTTCAACTCGATTTATTTATATTTGGCATTGATGTATTTTACAAATCACCTTCCATTCAAGCCTCTTCACAGGCTTAATTTGCAGCCGATCTTCGACTGCTAGCACATATCTTTTTCGGGGATCACCCCGCCATTCCTACACATTCCTTTTACTCACTTAATACTTTTACTATGAAGAAAGTTTACCTACTCGCTCTGGCGATTTTTGGGTTTGGTACAATGCAAGCCCAACTCTATTTTGACGACTTCGCTGACAATAGTCTCGAAGGATATACGCTTTACAATCTCGACGGATTAACGCCTGATGATACTGATTTGGAAACAATGGCCGATAGTGCCTGGACCATAAGAAGTATTACCTCTCAGGGCTGGGAATTTGGCTTGAGTGCCTTTTCCGTTTCTTGGTATGAAAATGACGAAGGACCGAGCGATGACTGGCTCGTAACCCCGGGAATCGCTATCGGTGAAGGAGCGATATTGGAATGGGATGCAATGGCCATCACTTCCAGCGGACTTTTTAGAGACCGCTACCAAGTTTTTATCAGCAATAGCCCTGAACTCGAAGATCTGGGATTGTTAGCCCCCGAATTTACAATGGGTGATACAGGTGAGGTTGATTTCCCGATTCACCGCACCTTAGATTTAGCAGATTTGGGTTACGCCAATGAAACCATATACGTTGCTTTCAGAAACAATACTCAACCTTTTGTGTCCGGTGGAGGCGATGGTCCTGGAAACGGTGGAAACGAATTGGCGATCGACAATATCGAAGTGAATGACGAAACAACATTAAGTATTCAAGAAAACACTCCCTTCGAGTACGCTACAGTTCAACCAAACCCTGTAGAAGCAAGTGGTATGATCAACCTTTCGATTTCACTCAAAACGGCTCAATCGATCTCGATTGAAGTGATGGATATCACTGGAAAGGTGCATGAGGTTGTTTCGAATCGCGAACTCCCATCAGGACCCGCCATGATCAGCATAGACCGAAATGGACTAGCAAAGGGCTTATACCTAATGAGAATCAAGGCAGGAGAAAACATTTCGGTGGTGAAGACCGTTCTCAATTAAACTGATAAAATTTGATAACCGAGTCCCGCACACTAGCGGGACTCTTTTTTTAGCCTATGAAAAATTTTTCACTAGCCATTCACGGAGGTGCAGGAACAATTCTCAAATCTGCGATGACCGACAAAAAAGAAAGACAATACCACAGAGCGTTGCGCAATTCGCTCAAGGCCGGTGAAAAAATTCTCGCCAAAGGA
>CAZKXG010000034.1:12575-16386 GCA_964556465.1 uncultured Cryomorphaceae bacterium
TCTGCATTGAATGCAGTTGAAGCGGCCGTAATGGTAATGGAGGACTCCGAACTTTTTAATGCTGGCAAGGGGTCTGTTTTCACCCATGAAGGCGACCACGAAATGGATGCTTCGATTATGGATGGATCAGATAGGAATGCGGGCGCCGTAGCAGGAGTAAAAAGGGTGAAAAATCCGATACAGCTGTGCAAAGAAGTATTGCATCATTGCGAACACGTTTTCCTTATCGGAGATGGAGCGGAAAAGTTTGCAGAACTGAGAAAGCTGGCTATTGAAACCAAAGAGTATTTCTCTACCGATTACCGTTTTGGCCAATTGCAGCGAATCCGTAATACTCACCAAACTTTACTTGATCATTCCGATCACGAATTGAAAAAATTCGGTACAGTCGGAGCAGTAGCGCGAGATCAAAAAGGAAATCTGGCTGCTGCCACTTCTACAGGTGGAATTACCAATAAGCGCTACATGCGTGTAGGAGATACATCGATCATCGGATCGGGAACCTACGCCGAAAATGGCGTATGTGCCATTTCATCTACAGGATGGGGTGAGTATTATATAAGAGCAGTAGCAGCTTACGATGTAGCCGCCATGATGAAGTATGGCAATAAATCATTGGAGGAAGCTGCGGGCGAAGTCATCGATAGAATTATTCCCAAGATGGGTGGTGACGGAGGTATGATAGGAGTGGATGCCGAAGGAAATATTGTGATGCCTTTCAACACAGATGGGATGTACCGAGGGTATGTAAAATGTTCAGGCGAGACTGAAACGTCTATATATGCTTAGCGTTGCATCATAGCCCTTCCACTACCTTGATCAGAACCAAAGTCTCTGTTGAAGGTGAAGTTAATGCCGAAATGCATCCTTAAATCTGCAGTAGACGCGGGGAGTATGACGGTCGACCGATCTGACGGATTGTCTTCGCTAATGATTGTTACCTCAGCTATGGGTGCTACTGAGAAATTTTCCACCATGGCATAGATTTGAAAAAATCCTGCATTCACAGACAGTCCACCACCTAAGGTGAAAGGTAAATCACCCGACTTGGTCATGTGAACTCCAGCTTGAATGGCGTTCCACAGGGTTTGATTGTATCCCAAAGAAGCTTGGAAATTGATTAGGCTTTCACCGAGACCGTGGGTGACGTTGCACCAACCTGTACCCCGAAAACCTTTCTTTTCGAAAATCTCGTAGGCAGCGCCATAGCGCATAAATCCATTCAGGCTTGTCTTGAATTCTCCACTGGTCTTTTCAAAACCAAAAGACTCTTCAAGTTCATTTAGAAGGCTGTCCACCTCATTTTGAAATTCGTCGGAAAAGTCGGCGCCCTCTTGAAAGAGAAACTCGGTTAAATCGACACCATCAAAAGCAAAACCGGCATTTTCAGTTTGGTAATTGGCAATATCGTCTTTCCACCGAATAAAGCCAATGTCGTGAGCTGAAATTTGCAATCGCAATCCTTCAATTACCTCATAGGTTCCACCTAAGTCAAAGGCAAATCCTGAATTCTTTTTCTTTAAGAGATATTCCTCAACGTTGGGTGCCTCTCCATCACCTGAAACCAATGAATTGATACCCGATGTATTTACCTGAAATTGACCTGAAGATGTAAGCTCGTAAGTATTCGGGTCTGTGCGTAGCTGCAAGGATGATTTTTCCGTTTTGATCACTTCCATACCGTAGAGGTATTTGGCGGTTATACCTAAATTTATTTTATCCGTGATCTGAGTATTGAATCCTGCGGCGTACTCCCTGAAGTGAATGGCATCTAATGCCAGATTCGAGAAGTTGGCCGTGTTATTCTCAAATTGATAAGAACCAACATTACCATAAACTGCCAAATTGAAGATATCAACAGGCAGGTTTAGCCTTGTTTGCAATCTCTCAGCAGCTCTCAAATGAACGTAGTGATTTCCAAATCTCAAACCAGCATGAAAAAGCTCAACCCCGGCAAATAATGATGTGGTTGCTTCGTCATCAATCGCGGCTAGAATAGACTCGGGCGAGAGAACCGAATTATCACCTTCAACGAAATTCTGTGGTTGAATCCAGTTGTTTCCATGCTGCGCATATACGTTGCCCAATGCGGGAAAAGCTATGTTAAACTTGGCCTTCGGCTGAAAAGCCGGATTGGCATAAATGCGTTGAGGTACCAAATCGAAGTGTCCGATTTGTCCACTCGATTGAGCATAGCCCTGAGCCGAAAATAGAACTGTAAAAATTGTGATCAGTTTCTTCATTTTATTCCAGTTCAAGGTTGAAAATTGCTTTAGCGGCTACATTGACTTCAATGAAGTTCTCGGGATAGAGTCTTATTGGATTGCCACCATTTCCTGAGGTATTGCCGAATACTTCAACGATAACTTGGGTCACGTCCTTCAGCGGATCAATGCGCTCACGAGGTATGGCCACATCAATACGCGTTTCTGTTTCTCCGATTACTTTTCCATAATCCGGAGATCCAACGGCAGCAGACAAGTCAACCGGAGCCGCAGGAATGACAGTCGTCGGTTCGGCAAAAAGTGAGTCTATTCGATTGAAATTATCGTCAAGAAAAACGAGCTGAACACCAGTTTCAATAGGCAAGGCATTTTTGACAAAAAGTCGAACGTCCAATTGATCAATCTCTTGGATATCGTCTGCTGAATCTACCACATCACCAAAATCGATTTCTGTGGTATCAATCAAACTAAAGTCTGCCAAGGAACCATAAATGGGCAGTTCCACTTCAAAGTTTACATCGAGCGAAGAGCCTCGGGAAATAAAATTGGACTGATCACTTTCAGGATTTATTTCCAAAGAAACTTTTCCCTTCACTTGATTGGGTTCGAAGGCCATAAAATCCGTGACCGAAGGCGTCATTGTTTCATTGTCAATCCGAAGTAGGCTCGTGCCAACCTCTCCGGGAGATGGTGCGGCAGAAACCACATCAAGACGTTCAATTTGGATTCCAGGAACCACCAATGTTTCACCGTCGTTATTCTCACCTACAATTTCGTTTATAACAGGTCGAATACCAATACCATACCCGTTGAAAAAGAACAAATTCAATCTAGGATCTTCCAATCTTAGCTCCCCTTCAAAATCTTCGTCAAAGATGCTGATCCTTGCACCCTGCTCTTCAAGTTCAATAATTCGCGGCGCGATATATCCCCCTACAGAAGCAATCGAAAAATCATTCAGCACAAGGCTGATAGAAATTTCGTCAGGGTATGTACCTCCGTTGTCTGTCAATTCGAAAGTGAATGCAAGACGAAGTCCATTGGTGAATTCATTATCAGATCTCAATCTGAATAACAGATCCGTAAAGTCTTCTTCCACCGCCGCAGAGATTGGGGGAGAATCGTCCGAAAAACTCGTGCTAAAAACAACTTCGCCTGTGAATGGATCAAGAATAGACATTACACCTGTCAAGGGAATTGATCCATCAGAATTAACAAGAAGAGTGAGCATTCCCGTTTCAAAACGAACGGAGTCAAGTCGGTCTTCGCCAAATTCCAAATTGTAGATTACATCTTGCTGGAACGAAACGGTTCCAAAATTGGCCAAACTGCTGAGTTCCGATGCATTTAACTGGTACAAATCATCAACTTCTTGGTCGGGTAATCCCAGAAACTCATCTGCTGAAATGGACTCCAGCGTATCTTGATAGACCAGGGTTAATACCCCGTCTTCATCTGTGGTCACAATTCCTTCATCATCGTATCTCCGTATGACTTCTTCTGCAAAAATTGTCGCTTTTGCCAGAGGGACACCAAATTCAGGAGAAATGGAAGAACTAATATCCCTGACCTCAATTTTCTCCTTT
>CAZKXG010000034.1:16405-21665 GCA_964556465.1 uncultured Cryomorphaceae bacterium
ATAGATTTAGGGAGGGCAAACTTTATACACTTAACAACGTTTGCTATCAGTCAAGACATACGCGAAAAAGGAATAAGTGTTTCTTAATTTCGCAATCCATCAAGTACATATGAAGAGAATATTAGCTTGGCTAGTCTGCACTATGGTCACCATCGCGACCTCAGCGCAAGTCACTTTTCCCGAAAAGGGCATTTCATCAAAAGACAATTTACACCAACTGATTAAAGGAGCTACGATTCATCTCGAACCGGGAAAAACGGAGGTAGGTGACATCTTAATTTACAAAGGAAAAATCGAAGCCATTGGCCTCATAGCCGAGGAAGACATACCTTTGAATACGGTCGTTTATGAACGTTCAGAAAAGCACATCTACCCTTCTTTTATCGAACTCAATTCCGACTACGGCTTAGCTAAGTCAGATGGCAAGAGTTCTAGGAAAGGACCTCAATACGAACGACAAAAAAATATAAGTACCTATTGGAATGAAGCCTTTCATCCTGAAGTCAACGCATACGATAGTTTCAAACCGAATAAAAAGGATTCGGAAGGTTTACTAAAGATGGGATTTGGAATAGCCCTGACGCATAATCACGATGGAATAAGTCGCGGAACATCTTCTCTCGTTTTGATAGGTGATGGTAAGGCGAATGAGATGATGCTATATGAAAGAGCTGCACAGCACTTCTCTTTTAGTAAGGGTAGCAGCACCCAAGATTACCCTTCCAGCCTGATGGGGGCCATGGCTCTGATCCGCCAAGCATTATATGATGCTCAATGGTATACTCCGACGCAGCAGAAAGAAATGAATGTCTCCCTTCAAGCGCTGCTAGACCAAAAAGATCTACCGATGTTTTTTGAAGCAAGCGAAGCCAATGACTTCATTCGTATTCAGCGCATTGCTGAAGAGTTTGGTCTTGAAGTAATCGTTTCAGGATCAGGTGATGCATATCAGGTTTTGAACGAGCTCGGAGAAAACATTGCAGGAGTCATTTCACCTCTTGATTTCCCTATGCCTTTCGATATGAGCGACCCTGAATTGAGTCGCTATGTTTCGCAGAGAGATCTTCTGCATTGGGAAAGAGCGCCTTTCAATCCTCGATTCATTTTGGAAGCGGCAATGCCACTCACCCTGTCAGGAAATGGGGTTAAAAAGGAAAAAGATTTCTTTAAAAACTTGCGACTAGCTGTTAAAAAAGGCCTTCCCGCCGATGAAGCGTTGGCCTCCCTTACTACGACACCCGCAGAATTTTTAAATGCTGAAAAAGTAGGGAAATTATCCATCGGCTTTCTTGCCAATTTCTTTGTTACCGATAAGGAAATCTTCACAGAAGATTCCCCGAAAGTTTTTGAGCACTGGATTAAAGGGAAAAGAAACGTCATCTCAGAAGTTGATGTGATGACTTTTAGTGGAAACTACGACTTAAACATAAACGATACCTACTATGAGCTTTCTCTTGAGGGTGAGGAAAAGCCAAAAGGAAAAGTCTCACTCATTCAAGATGCGGATACACTCACCTCAAAAGTTGAATTTAAGAGCCAAGGAAATGAGGTGGTACTTGCTTTTGATGATCCCGAAGGTAACGGGCGGTTCAGACTTTCGGCTACCAGTCTTTCTGACAATAGAATTTGGGATGGTCGAGGGATTAACCCTTTCGGAAAAGAGGTTTTGTGGAGCGCCATTCGCACGAAAGTAAAACCTTCAGCGAAGGTAGCTGAAACGGACACTACAACCACCGATACGTTGCTCCCTTTGCCCGCGATGGCATATCCATTGACCGCATATGGTCAAGATTCTCTCCCTACTCAACTGTCCGTATTGATTCAAAATGCCACGGTTTGGACATTGGATGAAAAAGGGACCTTGGAAAATACCGACGTTCTTATTTCCGATGGAAAAATCAAATCAATTGGTACCAATTTGGATCTATCTGAGTTTAAAGAAGGCTCAGAATTGAACACAATCGATGGAACGGGAATGCACATCACTCCGGGAATTATCGATGAGCACAGCCATATTGCCATCACTCGAGGAGTAAATGAGGGGACGCAGTCCAGCACGGCAGAAGTGAGAATTAGCGATGCGGTCTCTCCACACGACATCAATATTTACCGCCAATTAGCAGGTGGCGTTACCACGGCACAATTGCTTCACGGCTCCGCTAACCCAATAGGCGGACAGTCAGCAATTATAAAAATGAGATGGGGCGAAGACATGAACGATATGCTTTTTGCAGAAGCACCCGGATTCATCAAATTTGCTTTGGGAGAAAACGTCAAACAATCAAACTGGGGTGACTCTTACAATAAGCGGTATCCTCAAACCAGAATGGGTGTAGAGCAGTTTTACTACGACTCCTTCTACAGAGCAAAGGAATACGGTCAGCTTAAAAAGCTAAATGAATCGGGAAAGAAACCCAATAAAAAAAGAAAGCGAAACAAAGAAGAGAAGGAAGAAAAAGAGGCATTTCGAACCGACATTGAACTAGAAGCGCTACTGGAAATTCTCAATGGCGAACGCTTCATTACTTGCCACTCGTACGTGCAGAGTGAGATCAATATGCTGATGCACGTTGCCGACAGCATGGGGTTTACACTGAATACGTTCACGCATATCTTAGAGGGCTATAAAGTTGCCGATAAGATGAAAGAACACGGTGCCTCTGCATCTACCTTCAGTGATTGGTGGGCATACAAATACGAAGTAAAAGATGCGATACCTCACAATGCTTCTATGCTTAATAGAATGGGGGTAACTACCGCAATAAATTCTGACGATGCCGAGATGGGTAGGCGACTCAACCAAGAGGCAGCCAAAGGTATTCGCTACGGAGGTATGAGTGAAGAGGATGCCCTGAAAATGGTCACTCTAAATCCTGCCAAAATGCTCCACATCGACGAATATGTCGGGAGCATCACCGAAGGGAAAGATGCAGACATCGTGATTTGGAGTGATCATCCGCTATCAGTTTATGCCAAGGCCATGAAGACTTTCGTAGATGGCAAAATCTACTTTGACAGAGATGACATGGAACTGCGAAAAGTGCGGGATGAAATTGAGCGCAATGAGATTGCCACTAAAATGTCAAAAGCGGTTTCAAACGGCTCCGCAACCCAAAAGCCAACACGTAAAATGGAAAGATATTACCACTGTGATACGAAAGAATAGAATACTCGCATTGATGGGAATGCTGTCCGTTTTATTGGTTCAGGCCCAAGAAGAAAGTAGAAGTGTCATCTTTAGCGGGGGTAAGGTTTTCACTGCTACGGGAGAAGTTTTCGAAAATGGAGCCATTGGAGTGAAAGCCGACACTATCTCCTTCGTTGGGAAGGCTTCTGATGCGAACTATTCAGACTACAGTCGGGTAGAGGATTTGAAAGGACGACATATCTACCCCGGACTTATTGCATCGAATACGACTCTGGGGTTAACGGAAATTTTCGCGGTTCGAGCAACAAGAGACTACCGCGAGGTAGGCGATATGAACCCGAACGTGCGCAGTATCATCGCCTACAATGCTGAGAGTGACATCACTTCTACCGTACTGGAAAACGGAGTTCTCTTTGCCCAAATTTGCCCTAGAGGAGGAACCATTAGTGGCACCTCTTCGGTAGTTAAGCTCAAAGGATGGAATTGGGAAGATGCCGTTTACGAAATAGACGAAGGCATACACATGGATTGGCCGAGGATGTTCAAGCGCAAAGGTGAGCGTGACGATCCGAGAGAATTCGAACCCGACGAAAAATACCAAGAGCGAATCAATGAGCTGAAAAGATTTTTCGCCTCAGCAAAGGCATACTCCCAAAACGAATACCCCTTAGAGCGCGACCTGCGACTGGAGGCCATGAAAGGAATCTTTGATGGAAGCAAACGACTCTACATCGAAGCTGACTTTATCAAAGAAATTCGTGAAGTAGTTGCTTTCAAACGAGAATTAGAACTAGCAAAAGTCACAATAGTTGGTGGATACGAGTCGAACCGTGTGGCGGATCTTTTAGTAGAAAACCAGATTAGTGTTTTGGTGAGGCGTGTGATCAGTTTGCCAAGATTGGCAGAAGACCACATCGATGCTCCGTTTCGCTTGGCCGCACAATTAGCAGAAGCAGGCGTTCTTTTCGCTTTTCAAATGGATGGAGATATGGAGCCCATCCAAAACCGCAACTTGGCATTTGCAGCGGGTTTGGCAATAGCAAACGGTTTACCCTCTGAAGATGCTTTGAAGGGATTGACCATCAATGCAGCAAAGATTTTAGGAGTTGACGACCGCACCGGAAGTTTGGAAGTGGGCAAAGAAGCCAACTTCATTGTGACTGATGGAGACCTCTTTGATATACGGACGGGCAGTGTACATCGTATCTACTTAGGTGGTTTACTGATTGATCCCGAAAACCGCCAGAATGACCTCTACCTGAAGTACGCAAGAAAGTATGGTTTGCCCGATGTGGAGGGAAAACCTTAATTTTGAACAAACCCGATAATCATGGCTAAAAGAAACACACCCGAAAAATGGGTTCTCATGACCGAACTGAATGGTGAGCCATTGCTCCATCATTTCAAGTTATCTAATCTCGGTAATGTAGTGCGTATGAAAAAGGGGACCGGTCCCGAAGAGCCTTTCCACCCAAGAAAAATACTGGGTTATCAGTATATCTCTTTTACAACTCGAAATGGGTCAAGAGAAACCATTTACCTGCATCGCCTAGTGGCTGAGTTTTTCGTAGAAGCCTCAAGTCCGGATGCTGAATTTGTCATTCATGTAGATTATTCAAGAGACAACAACCGTTTCGATAATCTTAAGTGGGTGAACAAAGTCGAGCTTAAAAAACACAGATCTGCAAAAGCAGGTCGACTTCCCGGAAAAATAACCAGCAGAAGTAAGTTGACTGATTCGAATGCTCCGCTCGAAGAAAAAGTAGATGCGAAAAACTACGAATTGAGAAGACTCGTGAGCAATGTGGCTAATGTAGTGCACTAATTAAACCTTTTTCAAATACCTCAGTCCTACATCCAAAAAAGACCCATGATGAAAAAGAAGTTTTTAATTATTGCCGTGCTCTTCGGACTAGCGCTCAGCAACTCAGCACAAGGAGATGGAAAAAGAGAAATGCCAAGTGCCGAAAAAATGACCGAGCGAATGAAAACTCAGCTGGAGCTAACGGAAGAACAGTACAAATCCGTTTATATGGCCAATGAAGAAATGGTTAAAATGATGGCTGAAGCCGGTGGAAGAGAAGCGGATAAGGAGACCCAAAAAAGAATCAA
>CAZKXG010000035.1:0-1663 GCA_964556465.1 uncultured Cryomorphaceae bacterium
CAACGATGACGGATTGAAATTCGACCTGAGTATTGACGGAAAGTCAGAAGCCATTCAAACAGGTAAACCCGTTCACTCGGCTCATTTTGGAGAGAACGAGAAGAATAAACAGGTAACCATTCAAAATGAGTCAGAACAAACGCTTTATGCAACCTTGATCACTTCGGGCAGGCCTGCAGAAGGAAGAGAAAAGAAGCAAAATTCCAATTTGCTTATGGAAGTGAATTACTTGGATTCTAATTTTGAGCCAATAGATGAAAGCTCTTTAAAAAAGGGAACAGATATCATCGTAGAAATCGTCATCACAAACCCTAAAAACCGACAATTGAGTGAAATGGCTTTAATACACGGTATTCCTTCAGGATGGGAAATCTTAAACTCCAGGATGTCCGGAATGACTGATGCATCGAGCATTGAGCCCGAATATCAGGATATCAGAGACGACAAGGTGATGACCTACTTCGATCTAAAGTCAAATCAGAAAATTCGACTCTATGCAAGGATCAATGCGTCGTATTCGGGAAGGTTTTATCTGCCGGCGATTGTGTGTAATGCCATGTACGACGAAACGATCATCTCAGTAGAACCCGGAAAGTGGATTGAAGTAAAGTAATGTCAAAAAAGAAACGAGTCATGGGTACTATATTCATCGCTGCGCTAGTCATGTGGTGGATATTCTGCTTACCTCCTACTCTGTTCGATTCGCCTACCTCCACGGTGCTATTTGACAAAAACGATCGGCTTTTAGGAGCGAGAATAGCCGCAGACGGTCAATGGCGTTTTCCTCTGGGGGATTCGGTTCCCGATAGATTTAAAACCGCCCTACTCACTTATGAAGACGAAGGATTTGATAGCCATTGGGGTGTTAGCATCAAGGCCATACTGCGTGCTCTGAAACAAAACCTCAGTGAAGGCGAAGTGGTGAGCGGCGCGAGCACCATCACCATGCAAGTGATGCGCATGGCAGGAAAAAATCAGCCAAGGACTTACTACCGTAAAATGATAGAAATCGCTCAGGCTACTCGAGCCGAATGGCGCTATTCCAAAAGTGAGATTTTGAACCTTTATGCTTCCAACGCCCCTTTCGGTGGAAATGTGGTAGGGCTTGATGCCGCCTCTTGGCGGTACTTCCAGAAAGCAACCTACCAGCTCACTTGGGCCGAAGCGGCTGCCCTCGCAGTACTGCCAAATGCGCCCGGGCTTATTTTTCCAGGTAGATCACCTAAAGCTTTTCTGGCTAAAAGAAACTTTTTGCTGCAAAAGCTAAACGAAAATGGGACAATAGATGGGGTCACCTACGAACTCTCGCTTTTGGAGCCCTTACCCGATGCTCCACACAGATTGCCACAAGAAGCCTTTCACCTCACAAGCCTGATCGAAAAAAACCAAAAAGGGAGTAAAGTCAAAACAACAATTAATACTGAGCTTCAAGTAAGGTGTAATAAAATACTGAATAACAGATTAAAGAACCTTCGCCAAAACAATATTCACAACGGGGCTATTTTGGTTGTAAACAATCATTCAGGTGATGTTCTGGCTTACATTGGAAATGCTCAAGGCGACTGGCAGAGCAATGAAGACGCGAACGATATGATTCAAACTCCGCGTAGTTCGGGCTCAATCCTAAAGCCCTTTCTCTATGCGGGTCTTGTGAATGAAGGTA
>CAZKXG010000035.1:1673-10148 GCA_964556465.1 uncultured Cryomorphaceae bacterium
GTCAAAGCCAATGAGGCCCTTTCAAGATCGCTCAATATTCCTGCTGTGCGAATGCTCGATGAATATGGAGTGGATTTTTTCCATTCAGATTTGCAGAAATGGGGCTTCACCTCCGTTGACAGAAGTGCTGAGAGTTACGGACTGACGCTGATTCTGGGTGGCGCAGAGATCAAACTATGGGACCTTGTTCAAGCCTACCGAGTGCTAGCTGTGAGCTGTTCGAATGGACAAACGGATCAAATCAGTTATAAGTCTGAGAGAGTTGCAGAAGAAATTGCTGTTCCCATAAATGACGTCGCATCGTGGTTTACTCTTGAAGCTCTGAAAGAAGTGACCCGCCCGGAAGAGCGCTCCGCTTGGGAAGCCTTTGGAAGTACATCCCAATTGGCTTGGAAAACAGGGACGAGTTACGGATTCAGAGATGCGTGGGCTGTGGGCACAAACCCTGATTTCACCGTTGGAGTTTGGATTGGAAATGCCAATGGTGAAGGCCGTCCCGGGCTCACGGGCCTCAATGCTGCTGCTCCTGTTTTATTTGATGTGTTCAACTTTTTACCAAGAAGCAATTGGTTTGAAGAGCCTCACTCTGGCCTCATCACAGAGAGGGTATGCGCACATAGCGGTATGCGTGCAGGCAAGAACTGCCCTTCTCAGAATGGCTACGCCATACCAATCAAATGCATCGACAACGAACTCTGCATGTACTGCGAAACCATTCATCTCAATGAATCGATGACAAAACGCGTTACTGCTCAGTGTTATCCATTCCATTTGATGGTGTCAGAGAAACGTTTCGTTCTTCCGCCATTGCAAGAGTGGTTTTACACAAAGAAGAACCCCGGATATCAAAAAATCCCTGAACTTGACCCATCATGTCTCGGCGCTACCCTAAGTCAAAATATTCGATTGATATACCCTTCTCCCAAGTCGACCATCTTTGTGCCTCGTGAGTTCACAGGTGCCAAAGAGCCGATCGTATTCAAAGCAGCTTGTACTGATCCTTCAGCCGTTATCTTTTGGCACTTAGATGATAAATACTGTGGTTCGACCAAAGGGATTCATCATTTGGAAATCAATGTTGAGAAAGGACTCCATACGATTACCCTTCTTGATAACTCGGGAAGTGAATTCAAAACGAAAATTCGCGTGGATTAATTTCAATTACTGAGAAAAGTCATAGGTTCGCGACAGCTTGCAAACCAACTTTGCCCCATGAGATCGGTAGTACTGTCTTTTGTATTCTTTGCTTTCCTATTAGCCGGATACTCGCAAACTCCACAAAAAACCAATGTCGTTGACAGCCTTTTCAATTCGGGCATCACTTTTAACCTCAGTCCCGACGGAAAATCAAAAATCGGTTTCAAGTATGCCATGCAATTTTGGGCCAGACATGCCCGCACCAACCCGGGAACACTAGGGTTTAATGGTGAACCAATCGACTGGTTCTCGGATATGGTGATGCGCCGAAACCGATTGAGAATCTACACTCTGCTGGACGATAAAGTCTTTTTCTACACGCAGTTCGGATCAAACTCTGAGCGCTTTGACGGCGGTGGTGAGAGCATTTTCTTCCACGATCTGAATGTGATGTATGCACTAATACCAACGTTTCTTTTCAGTTCAACTACGTTCACGACCACCCCACTTTCAACTACCCAAACATTGGAAGAACTGATTTGGCCGCCAGAATCATAGGGACTTGGGTGACAGGGCAAGTTGGGAAGCTAGGCTACCGTATGAATTTCGGAAAGCCATTCTACTTTGACAATTTCAGCGCCATAGAGAACGATTCGATTGTTAATACTGCGGGAGAATATGGCAGCGAATCCTTTAGCTTCAGCGGATATTTTACTTGGAGCTTTCTCGATACGGAAGAAAGCTGGTTCCCATTTTACCACATGACGAGATTAGGGGCGAAAAAAATTATTACCCTCGGCGCAGGATTTCATTACCATCCCAATTCCATTGCCTACATGGATGAAAACTTTAATCGGCAAGTGCAGGAGAGACTCCAACTCGGAATAGATATGATGATCGACTATCCCTTGACAGACGGTAGTTTGATTAACCTCTATGCCGTTTATTACAATTACGACATGGGGCCAAACTTTCTGAGAAGCACCACTGGAGTGGACGGACATCAGCTCGCTCCTGAATTTGCAGCAGATTATCCCCAAGGTGGTGGCTTGAGCCAATTTACAATCGGTACAGGACAAATTATTCATACTCAATTCGGATACCTACTGCCGATCACCCTAGGTGAACGAGGGAAACTCATGCCTTTCGGGACTTACACCTTCCATGATTTTGAAGGTTTAGGCGACAATCTCCAGCGGTTCGATGCGGGCCTCACCTACTTCATTCATGGCCACAATGTCAAACTCACCTTCGAGTACCAAACGCGGCCTGTGTATAGCGGTACCACTGGGCCTGATGCTTTAGGTGAACAGGAATTACTCAAGGGAATGTACTTGATGCAGGTGCATTTTATGATATAGTAGTAGGTAGCCAAAAACTAGTCCATTCCCCACCTCACCCCAAAGAAAAACGTTCGTGGTCGATTTGGCCCGTAAATATATCCGGCATCTCGATCGGTTCCAACATCAAAATCTTCTTGGTAGGCATTGAAAATATTCTGGACGCCCGCAAAAAATTCGATCTGAGATTTACTACCGAAAGGCAGCGTATACACTGCTTTGGCATTGCTCTCAAAAAACTGTGGAGTCTCTTCGATGATGGTATATTCGGTTTCAGGATCAATTACATGAGCGATCTCCATCGAACCTGTATACACACCGGAGTATGTAAACGACCAGCTTTTAGCAGGCCTGTATGTCAGCGAAAGATATCCATATACATCGGGTGTTCTGAGCATTTGATCCGCTGATACAATGCTATCCGCATTGGCATCAGTCGACTCGTCGGGAGACCAAATCACTTCTTTCTCATCGTATTGAGCAGACTGAATAGTTAACCCGCCGTTAATCAGCCATTTTTCTTGGATCGCTGCATTCGCCTCAAGATTCACCCCTGCTACTCTCGCTCCTGACCCATTTCGTTTGGTTATAACAGCCACACCGTTAGGCAACTCCATTTGATTCGTGGTAATAAATGGATCAATCAAATCAGTCAAAAATCCCTCTATGACAATGCTGGTTTGAAAATTCTCGGTTGTTCTTGTGTGGTTTAAGGAAGCGGCAAAACTATTCGAGCCTTCCGCTGTCAAGTCAGGATCCAACTGAGTAAATACAGCAGCTCCTCCTACTGTTTCGATGTGCAAGTCTTCATCAAAAGCCTGTGGTGCTCGATAGCCTTGTGCATATGAACCTCTCAATTTCAAATTTTCAGAAAGATCATACATCAATGACACCCGGGGAACAAACACACCCAAAGTTTGCTCATTCACAAAATCTTCATCTCCAAAATTGTAATCGCCATCGATATTGACCAAGTCGTATCGACCACCCGCAAGAATACTCAACCTTTCTAATGGCTTATACTCCAGTTGCGCGAATGATCCCCATACGCGAACATCCTGAACGATAGACCGGCCATAACCCGACATGCGGTCGGTAACAGAGTTGTATTGAAATTCAGTTCCTGAAAACAAGTTAAGCTGCGCGCTTATATCTACTGTATAGCGCGCGCCTCCGACGGCAGATAAATCCTTGGAAGCACCATAGGCATTGATGGCCAGAACATCCGCTTCAGTGAGGCTATCGCCTAAAGTCAATATCCTTCCTCCACCTCCATAATAGCTGTCTCGATCAGTAGTTTGTACGGATGAGTAGAGAGCGATTTTTTGACGGTACTCGTCAAAGAAAAGCTCATAAGAAAGTGCTCCACCTAATATGCGGTGATCAAGCTCTTCAGTAATATCGGTTTGATGAGGCTCCAGATCAAACTTGTTTCCACCTCTTCTGTATTCAGTTATTGCGAATGCATTGATATCCAGGCGACTGTTTTGGCTCGGCTTGTAAAAAGCACCAAAACCAAAAGTCGAATTTTCCAATAATGTGATTTCAGAAAAGCCGTCACCATTGGCGTCCCAGTGGTCTCGGCTCCTATCAAAGCCGTATAGATTCAGACCCATTTTCAGGTCGTCGCTAACAATGGATCCATTCAAGGTTAGACTTCTGTCAGAGGCTTCACCATTTATCAAAGCTTGATTTAACCCGATTTGAAACGAGTTGTCCAAAGGATCTTTGGTAATAATATTGACCGTTCCTGCAATCGCGTTTCCGCCATACAGCGCAGAACCACCTCCACGCACTACCTCTACTCTGTCAATCATATTGGCCGGAATCAGATCTAGCCCATACACTCCCATTAAAGCGGAAAAAATAGGCCGGCTATTGATCAATATTTGGGAATAGGCTCCATCCAATCCATTCATGCGCAACTGAGTAAATCCACAGTTCTGGCAATTATTCTCAAGCCTGAGGCCGGGAGAAAAGGGTAGCCCCTCTGCCAAGGTAAGGGATTGGGTATTCTGAAAAGCCTTTTGATTAATTCGGCTAACAATAATGGGAGCTTCAAACAGAGGGATCTCAGAACCTGTTCCTGTTACTACAACTTGATCCAGATTAATCTCACTTTTCTCGAGAATAATATCAAGCCACAACTCTTCCCCTTCTTTTATATTTACCTCAATCGTCTTGGAATTGTATCCAATGGCTCTAGCCACAACCTGATATGTCCCTGTATCAAGATGATCAATTGTAAATTGTCCTTGAACGTCCGTTACTGCACCTTCACCCAAAGCCGAAATACCAACCGTAGCCATGGCCACAGGCCCATTACTATCTGATACGACACCTGAAACAGCCCCCCCATGTGCGCAAAGAGCAAGAGAGATCAAACAGGTGCATAGAAAAAGAAAAGTTGTCCGCATAATATCTTTAGAGGGTGCAAATATAATTGTTAGATCAATCTAACTCTAATATTGTAATATATAATTTGGAGCGAATTATTAATAACTTATTCTGACACGAGAATAAGCAAGACTCGTTCGAATTATATTTGTCGCATGAAGATATTTCTGATGTTGACTGGCCTAACATTCTGGCTTTCATCATTTGCGCAAGAAGGAATTGAAAACAAAATTGAATTCCTTGAAACTTCAATTTCAGATAAACAAACTGAGATCGAAGGACTAAGAGCGAAAGTTGACTCAATGAAGTTGGTCGATATCGCTGAAAAACTCGAAAAGATGGGTTGGCCGACTCATGAAGGTGAATTAATCAGGCATAGTGCTTATGCCTTTAGTTATTCCGAAGAGCACGAAATGGCAAGCTGGGTAGCTCATATCATTCTGGATGATGTAGCCGAAGGAAGAACGACAAGAACGAATGACTTCAGAATTGACAAGATGGTAAGTACGGGCTCATCTGAGGAGGCTGATTACTTTCTGAAAACAAAAAACGCTGATGGCGAATGGGATTATGATGGATACGGTTTTGACCGTGGTCACTTAGCGCCTTCAGCAGACTTTCGTTGGAATCAAAAAGCCCTATCAGAGTCTTACTTCTACTCCAACATGACCCCTCAACATCCCGATTTCAATCGAGGAGCTTGGGCAGAGTTGGAATCATACATTCGAGACTACGCCATAGAAAATCAGGTGGATCTATTTGTAGTGACGGGTCCGGTTTTAAATGATAACCTTCCGAAAGTCGAGCGCAGTATCAATGGAATGAGCCTCCCGGCATACCACTACAAGGTGGCTTTGGATTTAAAAAATGGCAAAACCATCGGCTTCCTTATGCCAAATAAGGCATGCGAAAAGCCGATAGAAGCATATGCTGTAAGCGTCAATGAAATTGAAGAAGCAACCGAATTAAACTTTTTTAGCGGGCTTCCTGATGAAGTGGAAGAAGAAATGGAGAGCAACTCAGACTACATAGCTTGGCTTCCTGAAGAACAAAGAAGTGATGTAGCAGTGATTCCACCAAGCAAACTGGGTAAAGGAAGATACAACACTCTGCAGGCTTATGAATTTATAGACACTAAAAAGAAAGTGGAGGTATGCGGAACGGTAGTAAGTACTTTCAAATCTAAAAACAACAATGTCTTTGTCAACCTCGACAAGAAATTCCCAAATACGGTATTCACTCTGACCGTTTGGACGAGAAATCAAGCCAATTTCAGTTACGCCCCTGAAACTGAATTTATGGGTAAAAAAATATGCGTAAAAGGAGAAGTAAGTCGACGTGACGGTGTAATGCAAATGAACTTGATCAATGAGAAGCAAGTTGTCTTTCTGGACGATGGTTTTTAGTTGAATTCTTTCTATTGCGCCCTCTTGAATACAAGGCTTTCAGTTTTACACGGAAAATTTCTCCTCTTGAAACAACAACCGTGTAGTGTAGCACCCGTCTTGTAAATAGTTTATAGCTCTCCATGTATGATCAGTTGATTTTTCTCTCGTAAAATCGAACTTGACTTACCGATTGAAATGAACTAATTTGCCCTTACGACTCACTACTACACTGAAAATTATGGCCAACTTCCAAGTTCGTTCAAAATCACTGGCAGAAGCCAGATCATTCTTTCAAAGCGCAGGAGATAAGGTTTGGCAGATCAGAACAAAGTCCAATAGGATTTCGCCGCATCTGACCATCACATTCTCTTCAAATTTGACTCTTGCTGATCTGCGAAAAATTTTTTCGGAAATGAGTAACGATAAAATGATGATGCACACGCTCAGAAAAGATTCAAGGGAGATTCACCTCGTTTAAAACAACATATTTTCCATTTCCTGAGTTTTATAGTAAGTGGGCTTCGGTAGTGTTTAAGCCGCCTAAAAGATACTTATGATTCACTTGATTTTTCATACTCCGCCCACCAGTACTTCCATGCGTCAAGCAACGGAAGACGTCATGACCCTGTTCGAGAATATCGGGAAGGCAAATCGAGATGACGAAAATGACAATTTCTACTTTGTTTTGGATGCTCACCGAGAATTGGGAGCGGAGCTCAAGCAAAGCCTGGAAGAAATGGGGTATAACGTAAGCGTTAAGGATTTCGGCGTATACCTGGTATGACCTCTAGAAAAGAATACTCAAAGTATTTAGAACTTAATGGCAATTTTAAAATCTTTGCCGTCCATTAGTTTAATGGTTTCCAGGACCATACGATAACTTTCATAGTCTATCGTCCATGCCTCCATGAGACAGTTGATGAGCTTTCCTTTCTCTGAATCAATACCGGTAATCAAAAAAGACAGGTGCACCGCATTGGCGAAACAACATAGCGTCACTTCTTTGCTCACAGTCGGAGCACTTGCAATAATCGCACCTTCCGGACCAAGTTCCTTGGATAAGTCGACCGCCTTTCTGAGGCAGTATGGTAAATTTTGATCTAGCAGAAAACCTTTACACGCCAATTTCTGATTGATCAATGCTAAAGCAAGCGCTGAAACATCTCCATCACTAAATGAAACAGCAACCAAAGTATTAATGAATGCTTGCTCAGACGAAAGTGATGGCCCTATTGCTGTCTTGGATGCTGTAGAAGTTTGAATCATTGCAGTTGATGTGGATTTTACTCTATCATCAAATACGTAAAACAGATGGATTTGGTTATTTTACTGAATACTAGATCAATACTGCAACTTAATGAAGATGTGGCATAAAGGGACAAGTTGGTCAAATCTGAAGATTTAGTCTTTCAGATGTTTTTTGACGCTTTTTGTGAATGAATCCTTTTCAAATTTTGAAATGAGCCAGAAAACCAGATTAGTCTTTAACTCCATTGGGGCAGAGAAGATGATTCTAAATCGGTACAGAAAGCTCACGTCGCATAGCTATGAAGAAAAAAAACCCTCACTGACGCTGTCAATGAGGGTTTTTCGGTCGATGCGGAGAATGAGGGATTCGAACCCCCGGTACCTTGCGGTACGCTGGTTTTCAAGACCAGTGCAATCGACCACTCTGCCAATTCTCCGCCGCAAAAGTAATCCTTTTGTTAAATCAAGCAAGGATGAGATGTCAATTTATCAAGATATTTTACCCCGACATCTCCTACTCAATTTCGTAACTTCACGAATTACAATGAACAACACATATGAAAGGAGTCCTAAAACTTTTTGTAATTCCACTGATCTTTTTTTCAATTCAAGCTATTTCAGTGCCTTATGCCGTGTTTAATCACAAGACTTTCTATGTTCCGGGAAAAGGACCGGTAGTTGAAACCTACTTTGATATTTACGGGAAATCGATTACCCTCTTGAAAATTGAGGACGAGGAAGATGCATTTCAAGGCGAAGTCGAGTTGACGATAATTTTCAAAAAGGATGGGCAGATTGTTACCTATGACAAGAAAAACCTGAAGACGCCAATTATGTCTCAAGGGAATATCGTGGACTTTATTGACGTACAGCGATTTGCAATGCCATCTGGCAAATACGAGGTTGAGATTGAATTAAAAGATCTCAATGCCGCTGAAGAATCATCGGTTACCAAAGCCAGTATA
>CAZKXG010000035.1:10161-18882 GCA_964556465.1 uncultured Cryomorphaceae bacterium
GGGTATGACTTACTTCCCATGGTTTCGGATTCCATTCTAAAGCCCGAGATGAAAGAAGTGGTGGTATACACCGAGCTTTATGGCACAGACGAGGAATTGGAAGATGAAGAAATGTTTTTACTCACAGCGTATATAGCTGATGCAGATAGTGCTAAAGCCCTCGAGACTACGAGAAAATACATGCGACGCAACTCAGGTTCTGTCATACCGATTCTTACTACACTCCAACTTGAAGACGTAAAACAAGGTGAATACTTAATCATCCTTGAAGCAAGAACTAGAGAAAACGAGCTTTTTGCCAGAGTGGAACACCTGATTAAAAGGGATAAGAAACAAGCCGTGGACGTATTAAGCCTTATGGAAAGCGAAGACATAGACGCTACGTGGGTTTCCAAGTTTGAAACAAAGGCCTCTATATATGATTATGTTCACTCTGTAAGGCCTATTGCCACAGGGCAAGAGAAAGCCATGCTCGACAATAGCTTCAGAGAATTCGAAAAGAGCGAGCTCAAATACCTCCGTAGTTTTATGTACGCTTTCTGGGAAAGCCGTAATCCGGGAGAGGGAGAAATGGCGTGGTTGACATACAAAGAGAAAGTTGACTTCGTGAATGAAGAGTTTGGCACCAAGAACAAGCAAGGTTTTGAAACAGATCGCGGAAGAGTCTATTTGCAGTATGGGCCTCCAAACGACTTGACCGATCGAGCGAACGAACCCTCCTCCTACCCCTACCAGATATGGAGATATTACAAGACAGGCCAGTTTAACAATGTTAGATTCGTTTTTTACGACCCTACGCTTATGGCAGTAGATTACCAACTTTTGCATGCCGAAGGAATTCGAGGAGAGATCAACAATCCTCAGTGGCGATTACTCCTTGAACAGCGAAACACTCCGATGAACAACATCGATGATCAAACGGGTCGCGATCATTTTGGTGGTCGAGTAGACGACTTTTTCGATAATCCGCGTTAGATTTGCGGATCTAAGTCCTTGAAAACAGCAATTGTTATTTTGAATTACAACGGCGAGGCCCATCTTCGCCGTTTTTTGCCTTCTGTGGTTGAGCACAACCCCGGCGATGTTGACATTATCGTAGCCGACAATGCCAGTACCGATGGTTCTGCTGATTTTCTTCGTTTAGAGTATCCCGACATAGAACTCATTGAATTACCAAAGAATTACGGGTTTGCAGGAGGGTACAATGAAGCGCTGAAGCAAGTGAACGCTGATATATATGTACTTCTCAACAGCGATGTACAAACCACAAAAGGTTGGCTAGATCCACTCTTGAAAATAATGGAAGAGCGACCAGACGTAACCGCCTGCCAGCCAAAAATACGAGCTGTGGAGAATCCCAAGCATTTTGAATATGCAGGAGCAGCAGGTGGATTCTTGGATAAAAATGGTTATCCCTTTTGCCGTGGACGAATCTTCGATTATACAGAAAGAGACATCGGACAGCATGATGATGAGCGGGAGGTTTTTTGGGCATCAGGAGCCTGCCTTCTTATCCGATCTCATTCTTTTCACGAAGCAGAAGGTTTTGATGAAACGTTGTTTGCCCACATGGAGGAAATCGATCTTTGTTGGAGACTCAAAAATCAAGGTCATCAGATTTATTGCTTTCCCCAATCAATAGTCTACCATCTTGGTGGTGGCACTCTGTCATCTACAAATCCGAGAAAAACCTATCTGAATTTCAGAAATAACCTGAGTGTTATCGTGAAGAACGACTACAAAGGTTCGCTCTTTCAAAAGATTCTGAAACGGATGATTTTTGATGGCGCAGCGGCAGTATACATGCTCATCACTTCAGGGCCCAAGCATAGCTTGGCAGTTCTGAGAGCACATTTGTCCTTTTATTCAAACTTAAACCGATTGTCAAAGGAAAGGATGTACTGGCGTGATAAGTCCCATGATATCAATCGGACAGGTTTATATAAAGGCAGTATCGTTCAAGACTATTTCAAAGACAAGAAAAAGGTTTTTGGCTCTTTGGCAACGAACCTATTCGTTCGTCAAAACCGTAACGCCTGACCAATAGCCATTCGATACCCGTCCAAACCAGCCCCTACCACTATAGCCGCAGCATACTTGCTCACATGTGAATGATGGCGTTTGGGATCTCTGGCGAAAATATTCGAAATATGAACCTCAATAACGGGCGCATCTATGGCCGCAACGGCATCTCCTAGCGCGATGGAGGTATGTGAGTATGCGCCGGGATTAAGCACAACAGCATCATATCCGTCCCCGCTATGGATGGCATCAAGAATTTCTTCCTCTCCGTTTCCCTGAATGTATTCCAATTCAATCCCGGTAAATTCTGATCTCAAAACTTCCAAAAACTCCTCGAATGAGACAGATCCATATAAAACGGGCTCGCGCTTTCCCAAGAGATTCAAATTGGGACCGTTGATAATTAAAATTCTTTTCAATTTATTGACGTTTGAATTAAACCAAATTTACGCAAGTTCAAACGATCATGGATTGGAATTCCCTTTCAAAAGGATTTGAAGCATACCTCAGACTTGAAAAAGGCCTGAGCAAGAATAGTATTGAGGCTTATAACCATGATGTGGCGAGATTGAGAGAGTACTTCACCAAAGACACAACCGTCAACGCTTTAATTTTAGAATACGCACTCGTATTGGCAGTATTGGGATCAATAGATTCTTTGCTGACATCTGTAATTGCGGATAATATCACAAAAAGCCGTGCTCGATTGATTTCCGGGGTAAAAGCATTTTTTCGCTACCTCATCATGGAAGACTTGCGAGAAGACAACCCTGCAGAACTTCTTGAAACACCAAGATTACCTCAAAAACTTCCCGACACCTTAAGCCGGGAAGAGATCAACCAAATTTTAGAATCCATTGACCTCAGTGACCCACAAGGAACCAGAAATCGTGCGATGCTGGAAACACTCTATGCTTCAGGTTTGCGCGTGAGTGAATTGGTTAACTTGAAATTGTCGGGGATATACCCTGACGAGGGGTTTTTGAGGGTTATTGGAAAAGGAAACAAGGAAAGGCTCGTTCCTATTGGCAAAGAAGCACTAAAGTTCATCGCGATTTACCGCGACGAGATTAGAAATCACATTGATATTGTAAAAGGCCATTCCGATACGCTTTTCTTGAATCGTCGTGGATCAGGACTTAGTAGAGTTAGCGTTTTCACCATCGTGAAAGATTCAGCACTGAAAGCGGGAATTGATAAAAACATTAGTCCGCATACCTTCCGTCACAGTTTTGCTACTCATTTGGTTGAAAATGGGGCTGATCTAAGAGCCGTTCAAGAAATGCTGGGCCATGAGAGTATAACGACTACAGAAATCTATACCCACTTGGATAGAACTTATCTTCGCGATACCGTCCTGCTTTATCACCCTCGAAATAATTGAATAGGTCGCCTGCGATATTCATAAATTATCGCTACAAGTAACAACACGTATTCAGCTATTAACCAATTGTATTTAGGGGCTAACTCACCTAAGTAGTGAGAGTAAGAAAAGAATGCTGTGAACGACCAAATTAAAATAGCCCAACGATCGGTCAACAAGGAAAGAAAAACCACGGGTATGACATACCAAGGGTGAACTGTGCTGGAGAAGAGCAAGAAAACCATGTAAGCAAGCAAAGCTTTCTCCTCGAGTTTAGTCTTGCTAAGACCAACTCCAATAATTAGCATAGCACTGACGACTGCTAAAGAGGGCCCTAAAATGGAAACAGGATTGTAACCAATAATCACTTGACCTATTTCCGAAAGGATGTAGTACAGCGAAGCATTGAACTCGAAACTCTTGAAGAATAAACCTATACCCGAAAAAGAATCGATTACTCCGCCCAAAAATGGAGCAAAGCCCAGAACTACCAGCAAGAATGCAAAACCAGTGATTCGCCATCCCTTTCTTTCCTTAAAAAATGCAGGAATTAGAATGAGTGGATTTAGCTTGAGCAGTATAGCCAAACCAAGCCCAAGAGATGCGCGGGTCGGTTTACTTCGTCTGGCTTGATCTATTGCTATAGTCAAAAAAGGCAGCAAAGCCGCTTCAAAATGAACGTTGCCTACTCCCTCAACAACCACCAACGGATTGAGCAGATATAGCGCATACAGAGCTAAGCCTCCCTTGGAGTACCGCCAAAAATAAAGCATGCCTAGTGCTTCGCAGATGATAATAAACATCCGCATACCATTAACTTGATGCAAAAATCCATTAAACCAAGCTCCAAAGGCCATTCCAAGCTGATGCAACGGAGGATAGACTGATGGATATTCTTTGGAATTCATTTGACCAAGAAGGCTTTGATTGTTTCTCATACTGAGATCAATCTCCGTTGGAATTTTCCCAATCGGGTTGACCCCTTCAAGCAGAAGCTGCCCGTCCCAGATAAAGCGATAAAAATCATCACTGAGCAATGGAAGTTCCATAAAAAAGACCAAGCGAGCCAACATTGCTAGGAAAAGGAGGAATGATAGCTTAGGCTGACTCGTCAGAATGACATACCAAACAGAAAAAGAAATGAAAAGACCAATGAGCAAAAGCTCAA
Source organism: uncultured Cryomorphaceae bacterium (assembly GCA_964556465.1). Lineage (GTDB taxonomy): Bacteria > Bacteroidota > Bacteroidia > Flavobacteriales_D > Cryomorphaceae > JAKVAV01. Next base: position 14,715 of record CAZKXG010000035.1, read on the forward strand.
GCTCCTGCCTGGGAGTGAAGGAAATGAAGAGAAAAGCAAACAAGTAGATTGAAGCAAGACCAAGGTATGCCGCCTTTCCTCGCATTTACTGACGAGCGTGTTTTACTGAATAGTGGAAAACCGCAAAAAACCCAAAAACAAGCATGATATGTAGCGGAATGAACCCCCACTCGCCAAGCTTGATCCCGACCGCTAAGGCCAAAAGGAAATAGACTCCCAACAAACCTTCAACCCATGAAATAAAGGGAATCTTCCGGTCTATGTATTTCTTTTGCTTGAAACTACCATTTTGCCCTATCAGGTTCCATTTCGGAGTGCGCACAAAGGGTGTTTTCTTGCCAACATAACCAAGAATAACAGCCCTGGCATTATGCAAACTCATTCCCATCGAAAGACTTAGGAAGGCAGGATAAAGCCACAGAAAAGTCCTCTTTGGAGCGGTTTTCAGCTTAGCGAAAGCGGTGTAGTAGAAAAAAGCCAAAACAAAAAAACTGAAAAGCAAAATACCACCTGATGCAAACAAAAGCTCATAGCCTACCACTTCATTTTTCAATAAAATCAATGGCAAAGAAGCGATCGCGCATATGACAATCCAGATGAAAATCGAAGAATTCAGCAGATGAAAGAAGGCGTGGATCTTTGTGGCTCCTGAGAGGGATTTTGATCGAAAAACATTGCCTACATGTTTTTTAGCACATTCTGCTGCACCTTTATTCCAGCGGTATTGTTGGTTTTTTAAAGCATTCATTTCAGCTGGCAACTCCGCAGGAGAAACGACATTTTCGACAAACTTAAACTTCCAACCCTTCAGCTGGGCGCGGTAACTCAGGTCCAGATCCTCAGTAAGTGTATCAGCGCTCCATCCGCCTGCATCCATAATACATTTTCGACGCCAAACCCCTGCCGTTCCGTTAAAGTTGATGAAGTGATCCCCGATATTTCTTCCTGATTGCTCTACCGTAAAGTGGGCGTCCAACGCAAAGGCTTGAACTCGAGTGAGTAAACTATAATCTCTATTGAGATGCCCCCATCGCGATTGAACCATACCAACGTCCTCATTTACGAATTGAGGAATTGCCCTTTTGAGAAAGTCTTTTTCAGGAACAAAGTCCGCATCAAAGATGGCAACAAACTCGGCATCCGAGCAATCAAGTCCGTATTGCAGAGCGCCCGCCTTAAAACCTTTTCGCTCGGGACGCTTGACCTGCTCAATGTTTATCCCCTCGCCTTTTCTGGCATCAACCACGGCAGCAGCAATCTCAAAAGACTCATCAGTACTGTCATCCAAAAGCTGGATAAACAACTTATCCCCGGGGTAATCAAGCCGGCAAGTAGCGTCGATAAGTCGCTCCACAACATACCTCTCGTTAAAAACAGGCAACTGAACCAGCACCGCAGGCCAATCCCCTTCCCATTCTTTGACAGCTTCATCTTTAATCTTCTTACGGTAATTCAAGAGTAGTGACAGCTGAACCAGGCTGTAAGCGAAGATGAAAAACATCCCCACACCATATATCACGATAACAAACCAACCCCAATCAGGCATACTTGAAAATGGTATAAATGATCTTATAGCCCGCTAAAATACTTCCTTTCACGGTACCTGAAACTTTCGACACCCCTTTTCGCCTGCGATAAGTGACAGGAATTTCAGTGTGGGCAATCTTCTTTTTTAACGCCTTCACTTGCATTTCGACTGTCCAGCCAAAATTTCGATCCGTCATTCCTATCTCCTCGTACGCTGTACGCGTGATTGCCCGAAAAGGCCCCAAATCAGTAAAATCAGAACCATACATGGTTTTCATCAAAAATGTCGCTAATCGATTTCCAAAAACTTGTTGAGGCATCATCGATCCTTTTTCCCGCACCCCGGTAGACCTGCTTCCGATCACCAGTTCGGCTTCCCCCTTCAAAATGGGCTCAATCAATAGAGGCATTTCCTCAGGATGATCCGAATAATCGGCATCCAGAAAAACCAAAACATCGGGAAGAGGACGCGTATTGAAAGAGTACTCTACTGCTTTCAGGCAAGCTGCGCCATAGCCTTGCTCAGGCTGATCTACCACTACAGCCCCAGCCTCTCCTGCCTTAGCCGAAGTATTATCGGTACTGTTATTATTCGCCACAATCACTTGCCTGACCAAATCCTTCGGGATGTCATTCAATACTAAACCTATTGATTCCTCCTCATTGAAAGCAGGAATAATCACATCTATTATTTTCTTCAAATCAATTTAAAGATTCAATGATACGCCTTCACGGCCTATTAAAATCGGGTTATCATTGATTCGACCCTCTTCTTCTTTATTCTCGAGCTTCAAAACACCTCGAGGACAAACGGCGCTGCAGACGCCGCACCCCACACAGCTGGACCTCACAATGTTCTGACCGCGCTGAGCGTACCAGCGGACATCAATTCCCATCTCACAATAGGTACTGCAGTTTCCACATGAGATGCACTGACCTCCATTGGTGGTGATTCTGAAACGAGATTTAAAACGCTGCACCAAACCAAGATAAGCTGCCAGCGGGCAGCCGAATCGACACCATACCCTATTGCCCATTACGGGATAAAAACCAGTTCCAACAGCTCCAGCAAAGACAAAACCTATCGAAAAGCCATAAACGCTTCGCACGTCATAGGAGTTAATCCCCAGAAGCACCGAAGTTCCTGAGAAGGTGGTATACGCAACCCAAACCGTCATAAAGACAGCAAAAGCAAGGACCGAATGAACCAGAACTCTTTCTATTTTCCAAGCTCCGAGGCGCTTATCACTTAAATGTCGATATGGATCTCCGACAGTCTCGGCCAAACCACCGCAACCGCAGACCCAAGAGCAATACCAGCGCTTTCCAAAGAAGTAGGTAAAGAGCGGGACGCCAATCGCAAAAAGTGCTATACCCCAACCAAACAAGAATATTCCCAGCGTGCCCTCACTCAGGTATTGATCTACTCTATAGTCAAAGAAGAAGGTATACTCCAACGGCCAAGCACTTTTGAAATCGTAGGCTGGTAGCTGAAAACCGGTCAATATTTGAGGCAATGTAAACGCAAAAGCTATTTGAAAGAAAAGAACCGATAGCGTTCTAACTTGCTGATAATGATTCCCTCTGTACTTCAGCATCATCTTAAATCCCATGGTAGTCATGGCAATGGTGTACAGGAATCCGTACAAAAACCAACGATCAGATGCTGAACCTGCCAGCCTCTCTGCCAAAGGCTTCAGAAGCACTACCTGATTAGTGAGGTATGCAGGAAATTGATAAAGAACAATATAGAACACTACTAAGCAGATAAATACAATGATTGCCGGGTAGTGACGTGTTTGAGACTTATTGTGAAAAACGTGATCGTTGTGTATTCCCTTGTGCTTGTAGGCCAATGGCAGTGCATATAAGAAACCACCAAGAACACCTAGGCCAAAGATCAACCACGCCATCAATCCCGATTTCAACCAATTTGGAGCGCCTGCTTGCATAACCTGCGGAAGAAGAAAACTCACCTCATCTGAACTAATTCCGTATTCATTGACTACGGAGCGATTCACTTCAGTCACTTTTTCTTTAAAGTTTTTCTCAAAATCGGCATAGCCGTCCCAACTCCTACCTATCATCCAACTGGTATTGTCTTTTAATCTGTCCTGAACGAAGACATCATCGAAATTCTGCTCAATAAATGCCTCATCGTAATTTGAGGCCTCAGAACCCAGTTTTTCAGCTATTTGAGGCAAACTTGAATCAGGTACTCCTTTCTGATTTACAACTTCTTGAGAATACTCATCGAATGCATCACTTAACCTACTAACCATAAAAGCAGGCGGTGCAGGATCCAGCGTGCTAATTCTATTTGCAAGCGGTTTATTCTTTGAATCAATTAAATCTGATAAATCACTGTTATCAAAACTTATATCAACTACAAAAGATAACCCAATGAACACAAATGCACTCACAGTGAAAAGAGCCATTCCAATCGTCTTCAAAACCTTCTCTCTTATCATGACATCCATTTTTTAAGTAACGATTTGGGTAGCTCAATACCCGTCTCTTTTTGAAAAGCCGCCTTAAAAACCTTCGGCCACTTCTTGTAGAACTCAGGATCAAAATTGGCCTTGTCAATATCGGATATCACCTCTCCCACTCCACGGCCTTCCCTGAGAGCTTTATCAAA
>CAZKXG010000035.1:18892-21645 GCA_964556465.1 uncultured Cryomorphaceae bacterium
AAACAAATTTCATAAACCCAAAGGAAATTTATTACAAATACAGGTTATTGCCAATAGAGAATGAATGGTTAACAACTACACAGGAAAGGATTAGCTATTACAATTTGCCATCAGGCGATTATGAATTTGAAGTGAGTAGTGGAGGACACCGCAGTTTTATTCCCAAAAACTTGTCCAGTTATGCTTTCAGTATTTCAAAACCCATGTGAAATCCTTAATTAATAATCATTTTGATGGATCTGTTTCCAGAGCTTTATCAAAATATTCATGTCGAAGTCGGATGCCAAATGAATTGATTCCTTGAAATTGCTTTGTTTCGGGGTGGTAGGCCACTGTAATAAACTTATTGTGGCCGCCCTCCCAAAAGAAATGAGCCTGAGTCTTATCGGGCTTAGGTCGGGGGGTTCCATATACCTGATACTCGATATCGAAAAACTTGGCCGAGTTGAACCATGGTCCCGGAAGGTATGAAGTGTTCTTACCTGACAATCGCTGCCCTAGCACCTCGCCCATCATTCGTCCCACATACCATACGGGCTCCAATCCTCTACGGCCAGGTCGCGGGCTGCGAACCTGAGCACAATCACCCACTGCGTACACTGAGTCTATACTAGTTTCGAGGTTTTCATTGACCAAAATGGCCCGATCTATTTCAATTCCGGTATTCTTCAAAAATTCAATGCTTGGAGTCACACCAGTAGTAATTCCTACCAATTCACACGGCAGGTTTTCTCCTGACTTGGTTGTGACCGACTTCACCTTTCCGTTTTCACCATTAATTTTTCCAATTTCAGCCTCATGACGCAAGTCTACCCCATGATCAAGCAAATGCTGACTGATCCGTTCCCCCTCATTGCGTGTAAGAATACCACCCCAAAAAACCTTTTCTCTCACCAACATGGTAACGGGTATATGGCGCGTGAGCAGCATCTCGGCCATTTCTACGCCAATCAGGCCTCCACCTGCAATCACAGCTCTCATTCCTCGCTTATTTCCATCAAGAGGCGGCGGAGTTCGCTTTTCTAAATTTTCCAGATCTTGAAGACTAACCAACCCCTGAACACCGTCTAAGTCCTGTCCCGGCCAGCCAAAGAAACGAGGCCGAGAACCAGTCGCTATTACCAGTTCATCGTAAAAAATGCTTTCTCCCGACTTCATTTTAAGAAGCTTCTGACTAACATCAACTTCATTGACATAATCAAAAACCAAATTGATGCGGTTCTTTTCCCAAAACCAATCCTCATAAGGCTTGATATTGTTAAACTCCATATGCCCCATGTAGACATACATTAGAGCCGTTCTCGAAAAGAAGTGCTTCGATTCAGCAGAAATCACAATGATTTCGACTTCGGAGTCATTCTTTCGGAGATGACGGGCCGTAGAGATTCCCGATATGCCATTTCCGATGATGACTACTTTACGGTTGGTTGACATTACCTCAAAGAAAACACATTAATTTGAAGAGCGGCTGTCGGTACAACGACATTCTCAGAGTCCAAGAAGCCGAAATAATTGGAACACCCTGATCATCAAGATTTGGCTATATTCGGAGGTTCGAAATGAAAATAATATGAAGAAGATTTTACGTGCTGCAATTATCACATTTACCGCACTTGCCGTCCACCTAGGCGTTAATGCTCAAAACGCCTTTCTTGACCAGCCGCTGATTGAGGCCCTGGATGAAGCAGAAGCAAACGACTTGATTTCAATAGCAATCATATTGGAGGATGAAGTCGATCTTTTGATTCTGAAAGAAGAATTTAATGACAAAAAGCTTCCTGCCAAAAACAGAGCCCCGCTGGTAGAACAAGCTCTCAAAGAGAAGGCTACGGCCACACAACCCGTCATCTTGAGTTTCATACAGAACTCAGGAATGGAGTATGCCGAGGTCAAGACCTTCTGGATTTCAAATTGCATTGCACTCAAGGCAGAACGGGATTTGATTGAAGCTTTGGCAAATAGGGAGGATATCGCTTACATGTATTTGAATAGAAATGCCTTTGGATACATTCCAAAAGAAATAAAAGGCGAAGGAGACGAAAAGAGTGTTGGAGGCATAGAGCCTGGTTTAGAAGCCATCGGTGCACCTGAAATGTGGGCGCTGGGCTACACAGGTCATGGCCGAATAGCGATGACTTATGATACAGGTGTTTGGGATGACCACCCAAGTCATCAAAGACGATTTCTTGCCAATAGAATGCCATTGCTGAGCACATGGTATGGCTACGACAGCCCATTGCCAGTAGATAAATCAAGCAGTCATGGAACACACGTTACAGGCACAATGCTGGGACTCGACACAGCTACCAGCGACACCATTGGTATGGCTCCACGTGCTTACTACATTGCGACGGATCCTGTTGTATCGAATTTAGCAGACGTTAAACCACTAACCGATTTCATGTTTGGCTACGAATGGTCAATAGACCCTGATGGTGACCCTGAAACAACCAATGACATACCTGATGTAATCAATAACTCTTGGGGCTTTGGTCCTGACTTAGATGAAGCTCCTTGCCCGGAATTTGTCGTGCCCGTTTTCACTGCAGTGGAAGCAGCGGGTATTGCCAATGTTTTCTCAGCCGGAAATGAGGGACCCGGTGTTATGACTATGAGTGTTCCGCACAATACAAACATCGGCTTGGTGAACTCATTTACCGTAGGTGCCACGTCATCGGGAGGAAGCTTTCCGATCGCCGGCTTTTCCAGCCGCGGTCCGAGCATTTGCGGAGGAGAAGGAAGTCTTTTAATAA
>CAZKXG010000036.1:0-7336 GCA_964556465.1 uncultured Cryomorphaceae bacterium
AATCAACCAAGCCGAACTCGATTCACTCAAAGGGAAGTCATTTGTATTTGAGGCAGAGATTGAAAAAGATTTTCCCGAAAAGCTCTATCCCATTGCTGAAAAGATGGAACTCAAAGTGGGCGCTCGGGTCATGTTTATCAAAAACGATAACGTCAGCAATCTCTTTTACAACGGAAAGCTAGCTACTGTGAGCAAGCTGACAAAAGATTCGATCATGGTAGATCTTGACGATGAAGACCGCGAGATCGAAGTGGAACGAATGAGCTGGACCAACTCGAAGTTTACCGTGAACTCTGACAACGAGCTGCAGGAAGAAGTGTTGGGTAACTTTTCACATTTCCCGCTAAAGTACGCTTGGGCAGTTACCGTTCACAAGAGCCAAGGATTGACTTTCGATAAAGCCATAATCGATGTGGGGCGGGCCTTTGCACCCGGTCAGGTATATGTCGCTTTATCTCGATTAAGAAGTTTGGAAGGACTTTTTCTGCGAACGAAGATTCATTCAGGAGCCATTTCGGGCGATCATCAAGTGACCCGTTTCGCTCAACGAAAAGAAGCTCAAGCACCACCCAAAGACATATTGGAGCGTGGACGACAAGTCTATCTCATCGAAAGTTTGGATGAGACTTTCGATTTTGATGAGATTCCGAAACGCGTAGATTATGTCTTGAACAAGGCGGGTGATAAAGGTCGATTTTCCGATCCTGAAATGAATAACACACTTGTCAATATCAAGCGCGCTGTCGAAGCCGAGAAAGAGAATACGATAAAGTTCAGGCGGCAACTGCACCAATTGGTGACTGCGAGGGAAAATGAAAAGCTACTCGATCGAATTGAAAAAGGCGCACAATACTACCGCACTAAGCTGTTCGACGAGTTGGAGAATCTATTGAAGCACTTGGAATTTGTAAGAGGGCTTTCAAAAACGGTTACTTACGTGAGATTGGCGGAAGAGATTGATCACACCTTGATGAATCAAATCACCAAGCTTTGGCTTGCCAAGCCCATTGCAGAAGGAATTTTGCAAAATGAAATGTCTCTGGATACCGTAAAGTTCGATGCCTTAAAGAAAGCCCGCAGAGAGAAAATTCTGGAAAAAGTGAAGCTTGAGTTGGGAAAGAACCCGATCAAAGATGCTTCACGGAAGGAAAAGAAGAAAGCTGTCAAAAAAGGTGCGACATATCAGGAAACTTATCGCCTGTTGAAGGATGGATTGACTCCCGCCCAAATTGCCATTAAGCGATCGTTGGCTGAATCTACCATTTGGACCCACGTGGCCAATGGAATCAAAGAAGGAGTTTTAAAGCTGGATAAATACATGGGGACTGAGGACATTGCCAAGATACGCGAGGCTTTAATCGAATATGGCTCAGGCGGGACCTCGGCAGTACATCGCGCATTAGATGGCGAGTACGAGTACCACCATATCAGAATGGTGGTCAATTCGCTCCAGGTAGAAAAAAGTGAGGATTGAGGGAAAACTCCACAGAAGTCAATATTCTTCGGTTCCAGTCAGTCTTTTTCGAATGGCCTTTTCTAAGTAAACGATAATAAAAAGCCCCACTCCGGCACCCAATATTCTCAACCATGAGTCGAGACTTATGGGAGCCGAATAGAATAAGGCATTCATGAATGGTGCGTGAATGAAAATGAGCTGTAGGCCGAGCATCGCGAATGATCCGTAATATACCCACATGTTTGAAAACAAACCGATTTCTCTAACCGATCTGCGCAAAGAGCGGCAATTGAACAGGTAGAACGTTTCCATGGCAACAAATACAGTGGCAGCAACCGTTTGCGCTTCCGCAAATTCAGACCCAATCGAAAGTTCGTATTGAAACAAGAGAAAGGCAGCCAATGTGATTAAGGAGCCTACGAGGAGTGTCCGCATAATCAAGGGAAAAGTAAGAATGGGTCGGCGGGATGGAACGGGTGGTCTGTCCATTATACCCGGCTCCTTGGGTTCAAAGGCAAGCATCAAGCCCAATAAAACGGCCGTAGTCATATTGATCCACAAGATTTGAACGGGTGCAAGTGGCAATCGAGTAGAGAACACAATGCTGGCGAGGATGACCAATGCTTCGCCCAAATTGGTTGGGAGGGTCCATACGATAAACTTTGTTAGGTTGTCCAAAACCCCTCGCCCCTCCTCCACTGCAGCTTCTATTGAGGCGAAATTGTCGTCCGTCAAAACCATATCAGAAGCATCCTTAGCGACCTCCGTGCCCATAATCCCCATGGCCACCCCGATGTCTGCCTGCTTTAAGGCGGGGCCATCGTTCACCCCGTCGCCCGTCATGGCTACAACTTTGTCAGTGGCTTGTAGGGCTTTCACCAATCTGAGTTTTTGGTCGGGACTTACCCGAGCAAATACCGAAATATCATTGGCCACTTTCTCCATTTCGTGTTCCAACAGTTTCCCGAGTTCCACCCCGGTAAGCGCTTGGAGCTTGCCTTCTTTCTTTTTTCCCTTAATCCCTAATTGGTCGGCGATGGTAGCTGCGGTGAGGGCATGGTCGCCTGTGATCATCTTCACATGAATACCTGCCTGTTGACAAAGCGCTACGGCTTCAATGGCCTCCTTTCTCGGCGGGTCAATCATTCCTTGTAGTCCAAGAAAAACCATTTCCTCAGCTACATCTTCGTGGTCTACATCATCTCTTTCGGAATCAAAGGTCTTGTAAGCAAATGCCAAAACGCGCAGCCCCTCTGCAGCCCATTGCTCGGCTTTCTTTCGCAACATCGGTTCATCAATTTCTATTTGCTGCCCTTCCGAGTCCATCATGTAGTGCGAAGAGTGCAAGATTGCTTCCACAGAGCCTTTCATAAACAGGATATTCTCATCGTGCCGATGCAAGGTGGCCATATACTGGTATTCCGATTGAAAGGGTATCTCATCGATCAATGGGAAATACCGATCAATATAATGGTCTTTGATTCCCGTCTTTTCTGCGGCGCTAATCAGAGCTGCCTCCGTAGGGTCTCCTTCTGCCACCCACCTACCATCTTTTTCTACAACGCGACTGTGATTGCATAAAACACTTGCTCGCAGCAACTGATGAATGGCAGGTTTTTCTGAAAGGGTAATCTCTTCACCTTCAAAAAGAACTTTACCCTCGGGCTTGTAGCCGATTCCCGTTACATCAAAATGGTCGCCACCCGCCAATATCTTTTGAACCGTCATTTGATTTTCGGTGAGGGTTCCCGTTTTGTCAGAGCAGATGACGTTGGTACTCCCCAAAGTTTCCACAGCCACGAGTTTTCGTATGATAGCTTGCTTCCTAGCCATTTTACCCACGCCAATGGCTAGCATAATAGTCACCGCAGCGGGAAGCCCTTCAGGTATGGCCCCAACCATCAATGCTACTGCAACCATAAAAGCTTCGGCCAAATCTTCACCGCGCAAATACGCTGCTGCAAGAATAATAACGGCAAGACTCAAAATTATCCAAAGCAAGGTATGGCTGAAGTTTTTGATCTTCAGGGTTAATGGAGTATCGAGCTCCTGAGTCGAGGCGATGGTTTTGTTTATCTCTCCTACCTCAGTACGGTCGCCTGTGCTCACCACAATACCCTTACCTGTGCCATAAGTAACCACGGTGGTGGCGAAACCCATATTAAGGCGATCTCCGAGTATGGCGTCTTCAGGCATTGTTTCGAGGCTCTTTTCCGTCGCTACCGATTCGCCCGTGAGGGCGGATTCGTCGACCTGTAAGTTTTTGATCGATACCAAACGCAGGTCTGCCGGCATTTTATCACCGGGTTGGACTATCACGATATCTCCGGGAACTAAACTTATGCTGTTCACTACGGAGGACTTACCATCTCGGATCACGGTAGCTGTGGTACTCATGCTCTTAGAAAGAGCATCGATGGCCTTCAATGCTCGAGTTTCTTGAATGTAGCCAATGATGGAGTTGATCAGGACCACGGCAAAGATGACAGCGGCATCAGGGTATTCTTTCAGCAAAAGCGTAACCAAGGTTGCGCCTAAAAGGATATAAATCAACGGCTGATTGAACTGAAGGATGAAACGCACCAAATCACTTTGACGTTTTTTGGTAGTTATACGATTTTCACCGTAGCGCTCGAGACGCAACTTCGCTTCCTTTTTGGAAAGCCCATTACTCAAATCTGTTCTCAGATGATCTGCAACCTCCTTTGCATTCCTCGTATGCCACATAATAGATTGTTCTGCTGAGTCACTCTCCATTTTCGCCATTGGTTTTCCGTGTCACTACGTTTCTCTTTCTAAATTGAATTTAATGAATGAATCATGAGTCCGAAAATTAGGAAATATGAAGCAAAGTCGATCACGAGATCGATTAAGTGAAGAAATATTTGGGTTTCTCCCATCAGAGAAAAAATATAACAAGACCGTTAACTTTACCCCTATGAAAGCAACGGTTCTCTTTTTCTCACTTTTGATGTTTTACGGTATTCACGCTCAAAACCCGAGCTATGACGCCGATCTTGCTAAACAACTCGGCGCTGATGACTACGGGATGAAAATGTATAGTTTGGTAATCCTTAAAACAGGGCCGAATCAAGTCACGGATAAAGACACCTCGGCAGTTTTAATGCGTGGTCATCTGGATAACATCACTCGACTTGCAGAAGGGAATATGCTTACCGTTGCTGGCCCCTTTGGAGAAAACGACTTAGAATACCGCGGCCTCTTTATTCTAAATGTCGCAACATCGGAAGAAGCGGAAGAATTACTCAGCACCGACCCTGCCATTGCGGCGGGAGTTTTCGAAACGGAGATTATTCCATGGTACGGCTCGGCGGCACTACCTACTTATCTCGAGAATCACGAAAAAATTGAGAAAATCAGTCCTTAAGATTAATCTCTAAACAAGGTCAAATTCCCCTGCTGCTCAAAAGCACGTCCTTCAAAATCACTCACCCTAATGATGTAGAAGTAAACTCCTTCGGAGCAGAGTTCTCCTGACTTGTCATTCGTACCGTCCCAAAAAGCAGTAAAGTCTTTGCTTTCGTAAACAATCCTTCCCCAGCGGTTGTACACCACCACTTCAAAAAATAAGGGTTGATCAAGGCCGATGATCCATTCATCGTTTAATCCGTCGCCATTGGGTGTAATCACATTGGGAATTTGGATGGTACAATCGGCAAATTGGATGATGATAATGTCAACTGATCGGCAGCCGTTGAAGTCTGTAGCCACCAAGCTTACCGTCTGTGTTGACACGAGCTCCGGATTGTAAATGGAATCGTTGGTGCCATCAGACCATTGGTAGCTATCAAAGAGCGTATCAGGAGCGATAATAAAATCCGAACGATAACATAAGGCCGTGTCAGGAGGAAGATTGACTTGACGGGTTTCAAACAAACTTACATCGATGCCTACAGTATCGCTAATGCAGTCTTCCAGATTGGCGTAAGCCAGGTACTCCCCTTCTTGATCCATTGCTGATATGCCATAAGAAACTATATCGCCTTGCAAGATCTCACCTGTTGGCGTAAGCCAGAAATAATCTACGCCACCAGCCGCATTGAGCACCTCGAGGGATAAACTTTCTCCTGTACAAACGGGTGAATCTGTAGCTATAATCGGCTCATCAGGATACGGTTTTGGTCCAACGGTGATTGAATCGATCGGTCCATCACAAAGTTCAGAATTGAGGTAAACGTAAAATGTGGTGTCGCTTACAAATTCGGAAATGAATATGGTGCTTTCATTTGAGATGATGTCTCCATCAGCGCTTTCTAAAAAGTTGATCTGAAGATCTGAGTTCACCTCTATCGTAAAAGGCTCTCCTTCGCAAACGGGCGTAAAGTCGAAGATGGGTAATGGCGGAACTTCTTCAAAATTGATTTCGATTTGATTAGAGGCTAACTCACATCCATATTCGTCTATGCCAACGACGACAACAGTCCCACTTGTGGTAAACCACTCCTCGACTTCGCTCCCTTCAGGAAACCACTGATAGGTTTCCAGACCAGGGGTGGCGGCTATCAGAATGCTATCTCCATCGCATGTGGGCTCAGGGTCGATCACCTCAATCGCCACGCTATATTCAGTTAATTCTACCTCTATAAAAAGTTCTATCTCTACATTACATCCTGTCACTATTACCGAGTAGATTCCCGGTTCTGTGACAGTTTGAACGGTATCACTACCTGAGAAGGGCGCTTGCCATTCTATGGCATCCAAAGAAGAACTTACAATGCTTATATCGACTTCCCCGCCGGGGCAAAGCACGGCGTTGGAGCCATCCAAGAAGGGAGTGGCAAATTCAGATACCTCAATTGTGTTGGACACGAGTCCGCATCCTTCATAAAACTCAACTTCTGCGAAATAGAGTCCCGGTTCTTGCACATAAATGTCTGCCTGACCTTCAAAAGTTCCTGATGGTCCCTGCCATGTAATAAAGCCAGGACTGGTGGTTAGTAACTGAACGCTATCGCCCGGGCAAACTACCGCCTCCTCAGGATTGGTAAATATTTCAGGCGTTTGAACTTCTTGCACCAATATAAAATCTGATGCCAGGTCAGAACAGCCAAATTCATTTGTCGCGGTTGCGGTGATTTCATAAAACCCCGGAGCAGCAACATAAATGCTATCTCCGAAATCTTCTACGGGTTCAAAATCTTCGAAAGTCAAAAGCCCTTCATACTCGAGAAAGAACACCAAGGTATCTCCCGGGCAGAAGAACTCAGGGCCTGTGATTTCAATAGATGCCTCAGGAACGGGAACAACTTCCACGTAGATCGAATCTGAGGTAAATTGGGTGAGAATCTCATCTGTACAAGGGTTTTCCTGCGAGATTAATTCAACAGTTACTACATACCAGCCCACGTCCTCAGGGGTGACAGTGGCTGATCCTGATGTACCGATGATCGTTCCGGGTGTTACGGACCATGTTATTTGGTATTGTTGGGTTGGATAAGGATCAGTGGTAAGGGAATCCAAGAGATTAACAGGAAAGGAGCCTCCATCACAAAGTTGAATGGTATCATTTGAAAGAGGAAATGCAATTAAGGGTGGAGTGTCAACAGGAATATCGTAGAATATTACGCTGATCACATTAAACGTGGCGCAGCCATCAGGAGTAGTCACAGAAATGAAGTATGCACCCTCTTCGATGACTGAAATTTCTTCTGTAAAAACAGGGTTGGCACCAAACTGTCCACCCGACCATTGAAAAGTATAATCATCAGGAAATTCGGCAGATATCACAACGGTTTCGCCCGGACATACAAAGACAGGTGTTGTCAATGATGCCGAGTTATTCACTCCTTCACTGTCGGTTATCAAAGGCAGTATAGGTTCGGGGTAAACATCTACTTCAATGTCATCTGATACAGAATA
>CAZKXG010000036.1:7346-15230 GCA_964556465.1 uncultured Cryomorphaceae bacterium
CTGCTGCGGTCACCAAAGAAACCACTCCTGTGGAGCCTGAAAAAGACCATTGGTAATTTTCAGCAAATGTGATTCCCGTTAATGAATAATTGGATGCGGTAATGGCATAAGGAGGACAAGCTATCGTGCTTTCAGGGCAGGGATCGGGAACGGATGATGAGGAATTCAAATAGATGCAGGCATCAGGAATGGTAAGGTCACAACCACCTCCTGACCGCTGGTAGAAATCCATTGGTCTTCTGGAGGGGTCTATAGCCTTGAGTACAAAACCATCCAAACCTCCTGAACCCTCCAAGGAGCGGTAGTTCCCGTAGTTTGGATCTCCACAATAATTTATTCCTGAATTCTCATTATCAATCAAATCGGACATTCCGTTTACAGGAGCACTTGTTACAGGAACGATCAACCCGTTACCTCCATTAGACCCTGCTACCACAACGAAACCATCGGGCAAGAGGGTGATGGAATTGCCTTGCTCATCAGAGCCCGCGCCAAAGTTTCGGGCCCATTGAAAAGATCCCGCCGACGAATAAACGGCTGCAAATGCATCTTTTGATCCAAGAGAGTTAAATGCCGCTTCACCATATTCATCGCTGTAAGAATCGAAAGTGCATTCAAACCATCCTGCTATGGCGATATTTCCCGATGAGAAATCGATTCCACGTGAAGAAACATTGCTGTCGCCACCCGCGGCCTCACCCCAAGAATAACCCCCAGAGCCTGATATGCTCAACAAAAAGACTGAACTGGAAAATCCCGAAGTAAGGGTGACGGTAGATCCCGTTCCAAAAAAGTTTAAAGTTGTACCAAAATCCCCCGTGAGAAAAACCGAATTTCCATCTGAGGCAATATCGTAAGAGATGCTTTCCTCGCTTCCGCCGCCCCATCTAAACCACTCTTCACTCCCAGCCGAGGAGTACTTGATTAGAAATATGGCATTTTGAATGGTGTTGGAATAGCTGTTGTCAAAGGTGATGTCCCCACTGAATTGTCCTGTTGCATAAATAGCCCCTGAATTATCAGTGGTTATTCCCAAGCCTCGATCCAGTGCTTCGCCTGTTCCCTGCTTCGCCCATTGCTCATTTCCATTACCATCGTACTTAACGATAAAAGCATCATTAGTACCATCCGTCGCATCCAGAGTGAGTGTGCCAAAACTCGCGGCCCCTGAAAACTGTCCCGTGATGATTACATTTCCAGAGCCATCCACAGCTATGGCGTTGGCTCTGTCGGAACTGCCTGAGCTCCCCCCTGTTCTGGCCCAAAGGGCATTTCCATTGGCATCGAGCTTTAATACAAACGAGTCTTGACCACCATTGGAAGTCAAAGAAACGCCATTGCCAAAATTGATACTGCCCGTGTAAAACCCGCATACCAATACATTGCCCACTGCATCAACTGCTACCGCTAACCCTCGATCTGACTGGCTTCCGCCAAAGGACTCGGACCATTGATTAACACCGTTTGAAGAGACTTTTGTTACGAATATATCCGTAAGTCCCTGAACAGAAAAAGTTGTTTCATTGATTTGAGCTGAAGAGCTGAAATAGCCCGTTGAATAGGAGTTTCCTAGTCCGTCGCTGGCAATATCCAAAGTCTCATCTACATTTCCGCCTGCCTGCTGTTTTGCCCAGAAAGATTGGGAAAAACCCTCCTGAATAGAAAGCAGTAGGATGAATAGAGTGATGACGTGTTTCACTTTGGTTTAGGGATTAAGACTATTTTGGATTTGCATCAAGAAAACTCTTTTAACTAGATTTCATAGGTACTGTAGAAACCTCGGCAAGATAAGTATCGGTCGTAATAGAAAAACTATTATTTCGGTTAATTCTCAAAGCTAAGACGTTCCTTTTTCTAAATAGTTAAAGAACAGGAATACGATTCGGTCTAATCTCTCAAAATAGTCAGATTCCCCTGGTCTTCTATCAGCCTGCCTTCAAAATCATTTACTTGTACCACGTAAAAATATGTTCCTTCAGGGCAAGGTTCTCCCGATTGTGAGTTTGTACCATCCCAACCTACAGCAGGATCGTTTCCTTGGTATACTTTTCTCCCCGAACGGTTATAGACGATGACCTGATAGAATTGTGGTTGGTCCAACTCAATGATCCATGAGTCATTTATTCCATCTCCGTTTGGCGTGATAATATTAGGAACAACCACTAAGCAATTAATGAAATTCACCGATATAAAGTCTACCGATTCACAACCATTGAAATCAGTTGCAACAAGAAAAATTTGACCCGCATTGTCTTCAGGTGGGTAGAAAATAGAATCTGTGCTATTGTCAGACCACAAATAGGAGGCGAAGATTGTGTCGGCCTCAATGAAGAAATCTTCTATAAAACACAACGCTGTATCAGGTGGAAGGTCCACCTGTCTGGTTTCAAAAAGATTCACTACAAATCCAACAGTATCGCTTAGGCAGCCCTCTAAATCCGCATATGTAAGATATTCGCCCTCTTGGGTGAGATCGTAAATTCCATAAGGAACTAGCTCTCCCTGAAGCATATCCCCATTTGGCGTAAGCCAGATATATTCGACGTCTGGTTCAGCATTCAATACTTCCAAAGTGAGATCTGTTCCCGTGCAAACAGGAGCATCTGTGGTAGGAATCGGTTCATCCGGATAAGGCTTCGGAGAAAGGTCTAGTGCAGTGGTATCACCATTGCAATAAGGCGAAGCCAAGAAGACATAAAGAGTGGTATCGCTCCAGAGTTGCTCTATCTCTTGGATGGAATCATTTGAAACGACAGAGCCTCCGAGGCCACTAAGTACATTAACTTCCAAGTTAGATGACACAAGGATTTCCATAGGCTCACCTTCACAAGGTAGTTCGAATTGGAAATTCGGGTCAGGCGGAATTGGTTCGAATGTTAATTCCAGCGTATTCGAAACAGCTTGGCAGCCTTCATCGGTAAAAGCAGTAACAAAAACAGGACCTTGGTCTTGAAACCATTGAGACTGGTTTTGTCCGGCAGGGCTCCACTCATACTCTTCAAAGCCTTCTGTTGCAGCTACCAGAATACTATCGCCTGTGCATACCGGAGTAGAATCGGCGAGAGCAATGAATACTTCGGGTTCCAAAGATTCGATTTCAATACTGATATCGGTAGTAATATCACAACCCGTTACCGTAACTGAATAGATACCAGGTTCAAATACTGTCACAATGCTATCCCCACCTGATAATGGAGGAAGCCATTCAATGGTTTCCAAGCTATTTGAAAAAACCCAGATATCAGTGCTACCACCCAAGCAAACGGTCTCATCTTCAGCATAAAGAAAAGGTGTTGCATATTCGGTAAGTTGTAAGGTGTTGGATACCAGCACACATCCTTCATAAAGCGTGACTTCTGCAAAGTACAGTCCTGACTCTTCTGCCCACAAGCTATTCTCGCCATCAATTGAACCAAGCGGTCCTTGCCAAAGAAAGGAGCCTTCATTGTCTGATAAAATCTGCACACTATCGCCCGGACAAATTACAGCGTTCGGAGGATCTGTAAATATTTGTGGGCTTGAAATAAATGAAACCTGTTGGTTTATACTAGCACTACCTGTGCAGCCATTTGGAGCAACGGAGTCTGTCCAGAATGAATAGAATCCGGGAGAATCAATGTAGACACTGTCGGTGAAATTCTCTGCAACTAAATTAGTAATACCAACAGTCCCGGTATAATCCAATTGTAAAACGATGGTATCCCCGGGGCATAATTCAGACGGACCTGAAACGGAAATAGATACTTCGGGACTGGGAAGAACTTCTACATAAATAGAATCGATATCGGTGTATAAGAATGGAAACTCGTTGCACTGATTCAGAATAGGTTGGACTGAATGAGTGACTATGTGCCAACCATCTTGAATCGGACCAATTTCAGTATTCGAACTACCTGAACCAATACTCGCATCTAAATTCACCGTCCAATCTTGAATATACCCATCGTTAGGATACAAATCATCTGTCCCTTCGATAAGCGCCATTACTGCTATACTCCCAAAGGTTTCACCGTCACAAATACTAACCGTATCAGATTCATAAGGGAAAAAGATATCCACACCCAATTCCTCCACCACGGGTATTACCTCTACTTCCACTTGGTTTAAAGATGAACATCCAAATTCATTGGTTACGATCAGGTTGAATAGATCATCAGAAAAAACGGTCAGTGTGTCTTCTTCTTCAATATTGTCTAGATTCCAAGCAGTCCAAGTACCCGAGAGTGTATCGGGATATGTAGCCCAAATCAGGACGCTATCCCCCTCACAAAATTCAATAAGGTCAGTATTCAATGCCTCATTATTAACCACAATGTCGTCTGAGATCAATCCGGTTTCAACTGCAGGAGCAAGCGTTACATAGATTTCATCCATATATGTGTAGCAACCATCTTCACTCTCGATTTCCAACGAAAACATTCCTTCGTTAGTTACCTGACTATTGGACAGTCCATTAGGGTTGGTCCAATTATACTCGTAGTCGAATGCTATCTCATTGGAGTATGTCAGTGATGAGAAGCCTAGCGAATTTTCAGGGCATACCGTAATGGTATCCTGACAGTTAAAAACATCATTACCGGGAGAAGCTAATTCAAAAATACATGGGTTCAGTACTGTGGGGTCGCAGACCGTGGATGGCTCACGTAGAAAAAAGTCATACGGGGACCTGTTTTCGGTGAGTACTTTTACCAGAAATCCGTCTTGCTCTGAATTTCCATTAAGTCTGTAGAATGAACCATAAGACAGATCTCCACAAATTTCTTGAGTCAATATATTTCCTATTTGGGTGAGGTTGGTTCCAAACATAAAGCCTGCTGAGGGCAATACCAAAGCATCTTTGAAAACGCCACCTACGACTTCATAACCATCCGATAAAATTGAAACGGCGAGCGCTTGCTCATCACTCTGCGAACCGAAATTTCTCGACCATAAAAAATCACCGTTCTCTGATGAGTAGCGAGCTGTAAAAGCGTCTTCAAAGCCTATGGAATTGAACGTTCCGGATCCGTATTCTTGGCTGTAAGACTCAAATGTGCAACGGTAATATCCTGCTATGCTCAGTTCACCATCGCGTTGCGATATAGCCCTGGACGACACCAAGCTTTCGCTGCCAGCCGAAGCAGACCATAAGTAATCTCCTTGAGGTGAAAAGGACATAATAAAGACTGATTCTGAAAAGCCTGATTCAATCGTAATCGGTATTCCATTTCCTAAAATACTAATGCTTTCGCCATAATCTCCAGTTACAAAAACGTTTTCTCCATCTGATGCAATACCATAAGCAACAGACTCTTCAGTCCCTCCTGCCATTCGAAACCACTGCTCAACGCCTTCAGGTGAGTGCTTAATCAGAAATACGGCATTGAGAACATTATTGTCATAGGTATTGTCAAAATTAATGTCACCACTAAATTGTCCTGTTGTGTATACGGCACCTTCACTATCCGTGGCTATTCCCATTCCTCTGTCAAGACTTTCACCGGTTCCTTGTTTTGCCCACAACTCATTTCCGTCCTCATCATATTTAACAATAAAAGCGTCTATTGAACCGTCGATAGTGTTGAGGTTGAAAGAGTCAAAAATGGCTTCTCCTGAGAATTGGCCTGTGATCAGAACGTTTCCTAAAGAATCAGCAGCAACTGCATTGGCACGATCTGAATTTTGATTGCTCCCACCGCCTTTTGCCCAAAGGACTTCCCCGTTTTCATCTAGTTTGAGCACAAAGGCATCTTGTCCACCATTTGAAGATAGTGAAATACCATTCCCGAAATCTATGCTCCCCGTATAAAACCCACATACAAGAACGTTTCCTAATTTATCCACAGCTATACCAAGACCTCTATCTGATTGGTTTCCACCAAATGATACAGACCATTCGGTAAATCCTCCAAGTGAAACCTTGGATACAAATACATCGGTCAGTCCCTGGACATTCAGGTTTTCACCATTTATATTCGCAGATGTGCTGAAATACCCTGTGGAGTAAGAGTTTCCGTCGTTATCACTAGCTACTCCGAGTGTTTCATCCACATTGCCACCCGCTTGCCTTTTGGCCCAGAAAGTCTGACTAAATGTTGATTGACAAATAAAGAAGGTAAATAGGGTTAGTAGGATTGGTCTCACTATTGGTCGTTTTGGTTTTGTTAAAGTACGTATTTTTCATAACTAAGAAGTCTTTTGAGGCAGTCAATTTGTCCGAATCATTGGCTTCCTACTGCCAATTTTTCCGCTTTTGATTGAAATAATGAAACGGCTTAAGTTTTGACGAAAGGAAAATACAATTCAATCAATTATGGACTTTCAAAAAATGACAATCAAGTCCCAACAAGCCTTACAAGATGCTCAGCAGCTTGTTACGGAAAAGGGACAGCAAAGCATCGAGACGGCACATCTGTTAAAGGTAATGCTGGATGCGGATAAGAATGTAATCCCTTATTTACTTAAGAAACTTTCAGTTAATACCGGCCTTTTAGAGCAGGCCTTGGATAAGCAAATTGAATCATTTCCAAAAGTGAGTGGTGGACAGGTGCAGTTGAGCAGATCGGCTACAGAGGCAGTAAATCGCTCTTTTACGTACCTAAAAGAATTTGGTGATGAATTTGTTTCGTTGGAGCACCTATTGCTGGCGATCCTTGACGGAAAAGATTCAACGGCCCAAATGCTCAAAGACATGGGTATCACCCGAAAGGCATTGAAACAAGGTATTCTTGAACTCCGAAAAGGTGAAAAGGTGACATCAGCGAGTCAGGAAGACACCTACAACTCATTGGATAAATACGCCAAAAATCTAAACGATCTAGTTCAAAATGGTAAACTCGACCCTGTAATTGGTAGAGATGAAGAGATACGTCGGGTACTGCAAATTCTGACCAGACGAACCAAGAACAATCCGATATTGGTAGGTGAGCCTGGCACGGGTAAAACTGCTATTGTTGAAGGAATTGCGCACCGAATTGTGAGTGGTGACGTGCCTGAAAACTTGAAGGATAAAACCGTTTACAGCCTGGATATGGCTGCTCTTATTGCCGGAGCGAAGTATAAGGGTGAATTTGAAGAGAGGCTCAAAGCTGTGGTGAATGAAGTCACTAAAGCTGAAGGCCAAATCATCCTTTTCATTGATGAGATTCACACCCTTGTAGGTGCGGGAGGTGGTGAAGGTGCCATGGATGCCGCAAACATTTTAAAGCCCGCTTTGGCTCGTGGTGAGCTGAGAGCAGTAGGTGCCACTACACTTAACGAGTACCAGAAATTCTTTGAAAAAGACAAAGCTCTGGAACGTCGGTTCCAAAAAGTTATCGTGAATGAACCTGATCGTGAATCAGCGATCTCCATCTTACGAGGAATCAAAGAAAAGTATGAGGCGCACCACAAAGTTCGAATCAAAGACTCGGCAATAATTTCGGCCGTAGAGCTTTCACAGCGCTACATCACTGATCGATTCTTGCCGGATAAAGCCATTGACTTAATTGACGAAGCTGCTTCCAAACTCAGAATGGAAATAAATTCCAAACCTGAGGAGCTCGATGAAATCGAAAGAAGAATCATGCAACTCGAAATTGAGCGAGAAGCGATTAAAAGAGAAAAAGATCAGTTTAAGCTGAAAGGCCTAGGTGAAGAATTGGCCAATCTCAATGAAAAGAGGGATCAACTCAAAGCCAAGTGGGAATCCGAAAAAGGATTAGTGGAAAACATTCAGCAGGAGAAAGAAAATATTGAGCAACTCAAGTTTGAGGCCGAAAGAGCTGAGCGAGAAGGAAATTATGGTGAAGTAGCCGAAATTCGATATGGTAAATTGAAAGAGGCCGAAGAGAGACTGGAAGAATCCAGAAAGCTTTTGATCGACGAACAGTCCAATTCTAAAATGATCAAGGAAGAGGTCGATGA
>CAZKXG010000036.1:15240-21565 GCA_964556465.1 uncultured Cryomorphaceae bacterium
TCCTGCGCGAGGAAGTGACGGAAGAAGAAATCGCCGAGATCGTTGCCCGCTGGACGGGAATTCCCGTAACTAAGATGCTAGAAAGCGAACGTGAGAAACTATTGCATCTCGAAGACCATTTGCACGAAAGAGTCGTGGGTCAGGAAGAAGCCGTAGAAGCCGTCTCGGATGCTGTGAGAAGATCTCGCTCCGGATTGCAAGATGAGAAGCGCCCGATTGGATCATTCATTTTTATGGGAACAACCGGTGTAGGTAAAACCGAATTGGCAAAAGCCTTAAGTGAATACCTTTTTAATGACGAGCACGCCATGACCCGTATCGATATGAGCGAGTATCAAGAGCGGCACAGCGTGAGTCGATTGGTGGGAGCCCCTCCGGGATATGTGGGATACGATGAGGGCGGACAGCTTACCGAAGCGGTTCGAAGAAAGCCATACAGCGTTGTACTTCTCGATGAGATTGAGAAAGCTCACCCCGATGTGTTCAACGTGTTGCTACAAGTATTGGACGATGGTGTATTGACCGATAACAAAGGAAGAAAGGTGAATTTTAAGAACACCATCATCATTATGACTTCCAACACGGGATCAGACATCATTCAGCAGCGCTTTGACGAAGCAAAGGGCAAAATGGACGAGAATACTCAAGAAAAGACTAGAATGGAGGTATTTGAAATGCTCAAGGCCTCGATGCGTCCCGAGTTCTTAAACAGAATCGATGAGATAATTATGTTCAAGCCACTTAACAGGAAGGACATTCTGGAAATAGTTAAGCTTCAAGTTGGTCTTCTTGCGGCAAAAATGGAGCATATGGGAATCGATCTCACTGCCTCAAATGAGGCCATAGAGTACATAGCAGAAAAGGGATTTGATCCTCAGTTTGGAGCCAGACCGGTAAAGAGACTCATCCAAAAAGAGGTCTTAAATACTTTGAGTAAGCAGCTATTAGCAGGCGCGGTTGATCGAGAAGAACCCATTGTAATGGATGTATTCGACGGACAGGTTGTCTTTCGAAAACCACTCAAAGAAGAATTGGAAAAATTGATTTCATAATTTATACCAACAAGGAAGGGAAAGTCGGCTCATAAAATAAATCATGGGCCGACTTTCGTATTTTTGGGATTATGAAAACCATCTACTTCAATCGTCACGCCAAGTCCGACTGGTCCAATAAGGGTCTTAGTGATTTTGATCGGCCTTTAAATACTCGGGGTTTACGCGATGCACCAAAGATGGGTAGACGTTTGGTAGATCGAAAAGAAAATATTGAACTTTTCGTTAGCAGCCCTGCCAATCGAGCCATTAGCACGGCACGCATAATTGCTAAGGAATTTGGTTACGATATTGAAAATATCGTAGAAGTAGACAAGCTGTATCTACCTTCTGTTCGAGACTTTTTGCATTCTATTGCAGAAACAGATAATAGCTACGGCTCCATTATTCTATTTGCTCACAATCCGGGAATTACCGATATCGTCGAGTATTTAACCAATGAATCACTTGGAAATATTCCTACCTGCGGAATTGTGAAAGTGGAATTTTCTAATGCCCATTCGTGGAAAGAAGTTTCTGGTGGCACGGGGCAATTGGTTTTTTTCGATTACCCCAAAAACGATTTTTAAGACTTTGCATTCTGATTTTCCTGAATACATAAAAAGCGCCCCAATTTCTTAGGGCGCTTTTTGCATTCGAGTTGTAGGTGGTACTATGATAATTCGATCATCCAACCGTGAGGGTCGTCTGTTCTGAATTTTTTAAGATCTACGAAGTATTGCATCAGTCGATTGGACAATTTCCGTTCTTCAACTTTCGGCAGTTGATATACTTTATCTCCATCGGCAATAGCCTCGATATGAGCTATGGTGGCTGCTGTTCCGCATCCAAAAGCTTCTTCTAACGTGTCGTTTTGCATGGCTTCTTGCAGTTCAGCTACAGAGACTCTTCTCTCTTCCACTTGCACTCCCCAATCTCTTGCCAATTGTAAAGCACTTCGACGTGTTACCCCGTCAAGAATTGTTTCTCCAAGCTCAGGCGTTACCAATTTGCCATCGATAACGAACATCACGTTCATCGTGCCGCTTTCTTCGATGTAAGCGTGCTCTTTCGCATCAGTCCAGAGCAGCTGGTCGTAGCCTTGATCGTTGGCTAACTTTGCGGGATACAAAGAACCGGCATAATTTCCTGCAGTCTTAGCATAGCCCGTTCCTCCCTTAGCTGCACGAGTAAACTCTCTTTCAATTTTGATCCTTACCGGCTTAACGTAGTATGCATTTACCGGTGCAGCCAAAATCATAAAGCGGTAACTTTGGCTAGCCTTGACACCTATGTATTCATCGATTGCAAAAAGAACAGGGCGCAAGTACAGCGATGAAAGTTCCAAAGTCGGGATCCATTCATTTTCCAATCGGACAAGCTCAGTGAGAGCGTCCATAAAAATATTCTCAGGAATCTCAGGCATGCACATTCGCACCGCCGATTTATTCATCCTTTTAATATTTAGGTCAGGACGGAATAATCCGTAGCGCCCATCTTCATTCTTGAATGCTTTAAGCCCTTCAAATATGCTTTGACCATAGTGGATTACCAATGAAGCAGGTGACATGGTCATATTCTGAAAAGGCATTATTGTCGGCTGCTGCCACTTTCCGTCTACATAGTCCATCACAAACATGTGATCGGAAAATGTTTGACCGAATTTCAAGTTCTTAAAATCTGTAGTATCTAGTTTACTCTGAGTAGTTTTCTGAATTTTTATGGTCTGTGTATCGATCATTATGTGTCTTCAATTGGACTGCAAAAATAGCTATTTTCAAGGTGTGTTCAAAACAGAAACGATTAACAATCAGCTAAGTGTGTCTTCGACACTTAAAGCTTCTGCGAACTGTTTGCTTTGAACCTAAGCAAGTTAATCTTAACAAACAGTGAAAAGATTAATCGCGATCCAAACGTCAATATTTGTTATTTTGTTTTCTGGAGAAGAATAGACTTGGAAAAGGAAATACTGGACATATTAAGGAAATATTGGGGCCATCAGAGTTTTAGACCTCTTCAAGAGGAAATTATCCAGTCTATTTTAAGTGGCGAGGACACACTGGCTTTGCTGCCTACCGGTGGGGGAAAGTCTATTTGCTTTCAAGTGCCCGCTATGGCTATGGAAGGAGTTTGCGTAGTTATCTCTCCACTTATTGCTTTAATGCGTGATCAGGTTCAAAATCTCCGAAAGAGGGGAATTACTGCCGCCGCGCTTACCAGCGCTCAATCTCCCAGAGAAATAGATATCACTTTGGACAATGCAGTTCATGGCGGACTAAAGTTTCTTTACCTTTCTCCCGAAAGACTAAAGACAGACCTGTTTCTGGCCCGCCTCCAAAAGATGAAGGTGTCGATGGTAGCCGTTGATGAGGCGCATTGCATCTCTGAATGGGGACACGACTTCCGGCCGCCTTATCGGGAAATAGCCCGGATTCGAGAGCTTGTTTCAAAAAACACTCCATTCATAGCACTGACAGCAACTGCTACCGCAGAGGTCATTTCTGATATTGCCGAAAAGCTGGAGCTCAGAAGCCCCGCTGTATTCAAAAAGAGTTTTGTCAGAGATAACCTCGTTTATGTGGTTCAAGAGGAAAATCATAAACTCAATCGAATGATTGGAGCCATCAAAAACCTTGGTGGCAGCGGCATAGTTTACGTAGGTACTCGACGAGAAACAGTGCGGCAATCTCATTTGCTGCGGGCCAATGGTATCGGTGCGCTCCCCTACCACGGTGGGTTATCGAGCAAAGAAAGACAAGATACCCAAGATCTTTGGATCACCGATAAGGCTCAAGTAGTGGTTGCCACCAATGCCTTTGGTATGGGAATCGATAAGCCCGATGTGCGGTTTGTGATTCACCTCGACTTACCGCCGGGCCTAGAGGCGTATTTTCAAGAAGCCGGCCGTGCAGGGCGCGATGGGAAAAAGGCTTACGCCATTTGCTTGGTCAATGAAACTGATCGTCAAGCCTTACAAGACAGAGTTGAGTCACAAATTCCAAAAAAGGAGGATGTTCAGCAAGTATATCGTGCTTTGGTGAATTTCTTTCAATTGGCTGCAGGCTCCATCATGTTGGAAAATATCCCTTTTGACTTGAAGGCCTTTGCCAAAAGATACGATCTCTCTCCTGCCAAAACTCTACACTGCCTTAAAGTTCTCGAATACGAAGAGCAAATCACCTTATCTGATGCAGTTTACAATCCATCCAAAGTTCAGTTTATTCAGAATACGAAGGAGCTTTACAGCTTTGAAATTGGGCATCCCAAGTTTGAACCAATTATCAGAGTGCTACTGCGGTCGTATGAAGGTCTCTTCGATAATCCCGTCCGAATTGATGAATTGGCCTTGGCTAGAAGGATAAAATCTAACTATGGAGATGTTCGGAAAATGATTGATTATCTCGCAGAGATGAATGTGCTTACCTACCAACCACATACTGACTTGCCTTTTATCACTTTTCCCAAAGAACGTCCCAAGGTCGATCAACTGAATCTGGATGAAGTTCGCCTCAAGAAACACAAACAAAGGCTCGAAGACAAAATGAGGGCTGTCTTGCGTTACACGGAAAACGATGTAATCTGCCGCAGCAGACAATTAGTGGCATACTTCGACGATTACACGGCTACAGATTGTGGACAATGCGATGTGTGTCTGGCCAAAAAGAAGGCAATCGATCAGGTTGGTCAGAACTCTTCTATTTACCTCAAATTAAAAAAGGAAATTCTTGAGGAACCCCGATCACTGGCCTACCTTTCTCAGCTTCCGGGGTTAAAATCCATTGACGTTTCCAATACATTGCGCTGGATGTCTGACAACCGAGAAATCGATATCAATCACGAGAATGTAGTGACGCTGCTTTCGCAATAATCCAATTACCTTTGCGGGCTATGAATTATACCGTTCTTCAACTCAAAGATAAAAGCTTGAAAAGCATACATCGAAGACACCCCTGGGTGTTTTCGGGTGGTATTTTTACCGATACCAACAATCTTGTGGAAGGTGATAAAGTCCAGATTTCTGATCGATCGGGAAAAATTCTTGGCACCGGTCATTTCGGTGATCGAAGCATAGCTGTGAGACTCCTGAGCTTTGACAACTCAGAAATCAATACAATATTCTACAAAGAGAAGCTACAAAACGCACTGGATATGCGTCTGGCCATTGGTTTGCCCTCTGCCGAAACAGATGCATTCAGGTTGGCTCATGGTGAGGGAGATGGTTTGCCTGGGTTAATCATAGATGTATACCGCAAATCAGCTGTAATTCAAACCCACAGCGGTGGTATGTCTCGAGATATAGCCTTGATTCAAGAGGCCATTTTGGGATTGTCGGGATTGCCGATAGATGAAACAATCCACATTTCGGCGGAGACAAAAACGGACACCAATTCTATGCAAACTGGAAAGATGGTCAGAAAACAGGGTTTTTTATCGATCAACGCGAAAACAGAGCTTTGTTGGGATCGCTTTCCAGGGACAAAAAAGTATTGAATGCTTTTAGCTATACTGGAGGTTTTTCGGTCTACGCGCTGAAAGCGGGAGCCGAAATGGTGCATAGCTTGGATAGTTCACGTGGAGCTTTAGATCTTGGTGAAGAGCATCTAAAAATGAATGATTTAAGTGATTCTCGTCACGAGAGTATTCAAGCGGATGCGCTCGATTTTTTCAGCAAAGGAAATATTGAAGAATACGACATCATTGTTTTGGACCCGCCGGCATTTGCAAAACATCGATCGGCGAGACATCGTGCGGTGCAGGCTTACAAAAGGCTGAACGCAATGGCTATGAAGAAAGCAAAGAAAGGAAGTTTGCTTTTCACTTTTAGTTGTAGCCAAGTCGTTACGCCCGAACTCTTTGCACACACCATTGCCGCCGCAGCTATGGAAACAGGGAGAAGCATGCGAATTCTTCGCCATTTGCATCAGCCACCTGATCACCCGGTGGGAATCTATCACCCTGAAGGCGAATATTTGAAAGGACTACTTATAAGAATTGACTAAAAAACCATTTGAATGAAGATTGCTTTCATGGGAACCCCTGATTTTGCAGTTCCGTCGATGCGCAAGCTGGCAGGAGAGCATGAAATTGTTGGTGTGATCACTGCTCCGGATAAACCCGCAGGCCGAGGGAAGAAACTTCGCGAATCGGCTGTGAAAGAAGCGGCAAAACAACTCGGCTTACGAGTGTTACAACCCACTAATCTCAAAGATGAAAGTTTTATCGAAGAGCTTAAGAGCCTCGAAGCTGACCTTTTTGTTGTGGTTTCATTTCGCATGCTTCCTACTCAGGTTTGG
>CAZKXG010000037.1:0-3231 GCA_964556465.1 uncultured Cryomorphaceae bacterium
ACACAGTCAATATTGTGGTAAATGAGGAAAGAGTTGGAGCTAAGAAGCTAGTAGTTCAATAGACCAATTTAGAATCAATGAAAACCCGCTT
The DNA here is from genome assembly GCA_964556465.1 of uncultured Cryomorphaceae bacterium. Classification (GTDB taxonomy): domain Bacteria; phylum Bacteroidota; class Bacteroidia; order Flavobacteriales_D; family Cryomorphaceae; genus JAKVAV01. The sequence continues at coordinate 92 of CAZKXG010000037.1, forward strand.
TGTTTAGTGCAAAGCGGGTTTTTTTATTTTTGAACTATGACGTCTCAAGAAAAGGAAGAAATAGTTGTTCGTATTTCTGAAGAAATAAAGAAGACTGAGACAGAAATAATCGATCTGAAAGAACTCACTAAACCCATCTCTCCGGAAAATGCGATTGGACGGGTGAGTAGAATGGATGCCATCAATAACAAGAGCGTCAATGAAAACAGACTTCGACTGGCTGAGAACAAAATCAATAAACTGCATCATTCCTTGAGAAAAAGTGCGGAGCCGAATTTTGGTATATGCGCTAGATGCAAAGGCGATATACAAATTGGTCGACTCATGCTACTCCCAGAAAGCAATTTTTGCATCAGGTGCGCCAGTTGAATTCTTGGTCCAAAATTCTAAATGAGAAATAATTCTGCACTAAGATTATATCAGATGACAAAGTGGTCTGCTCATCCCTAACAGGGTTTTTCTACATTTGGGCCACACCAAAAAATCTAAAATGGAAGAAGTTGTATCAGATATTCCGTTAATCACCAATGACGCTGTGACCTTTGGGATTCTTGCAGGGCTGTTGTTGGCCATATTTAGGTTTGGCGAGCATCCTATGGGGGCAAAGCTTTACAAGATTATTCCTGCACTCCTTTTGTGCTATTTTCTTCCTTCGTTGTTCAGCACTTTTGGAATTATTTCACCAAAATGGGTTGACGTGACTTCCGCCAGAGAAGCTCTAATCGCGGCAGGGTATGACTTGACTAACATAACTTCATTCAAAGACTTTAAAAACTTTGTGCTAAATGAGGAGGTTCCTTCCAGCTTAATCGATCCATTTATCGGCAAATCGCAGCTTTATTTTATGGCTTCCCGATACCTCCTACCGGCAAGTTTGATTCTCCTTACGCTCAGCATTAGTTTAAAAGAAGTTTTTCGGCTAGGTCCAAAAGCACTCATTATGTTCATTGCGGGAACAATAGGAGTTGTAATTGGAGGACCTCTAGCAATTCTTCTATTCTCATTTATTGCTCCTGATGTGGTGGGTGGCGTTGCCCCGAATGAAGTATGGAGAGGTATGACCACCATCGCCGGAAGTTGGATAGGAGGTGGTGCCAATCAGGCTGCGATGTTCGAGATTTTTAGAGGTGACGAAAATCTGATTACGGGTTCCATGTACTCTATGATGATCACTGTAGATATTATTGTAGCCGAAGTATGGATGTTCTTCCTTTTGCTTGGAGTTGGAAAATCAACTCAGATTGACCGTTTTTTCAAGGCTGATTCATCAAGTGTTGAGTCGTTGAAAAATTACATGCATAATTTCAGTAAGAAAATAGAAAGAGTGCCTTCTTTCACAGACTTCACTGTCATCTTAGGTATTGCTTTTGGTCTTACAGGATTGGCTCATCTTCTTTCGTCAATCATAGCTCCTGCTATTAGAGAAAATGCGCCTTATTTAGCCGATACCTTCAGTCTGGGTTCGGGGTTCTTTTGGTTGATCGTATTGGCAACTGCATTTGGAATAGTATTGAGTTTTACAAATGCTCGAAATTATGAAGGAGCAGGTGCCAGTAAAGTTGGTGGCGTATTCATCTATATTCTGGTTGCTACTATTGGAATGAAGATGAACGTAATGGCAGTGTTTGAAAATCCTGCGATTTTCTTGGTAGGTTTAACTTGGATGATTGTCCACGTCGTCATTCTCGTGGTTGTAGCAAAAATCATTCGAGCACCCTATTTCTTTTTGGCAGTTGGTAGCAAGGCCAATATTGGAGGAGCAGCATCTGCTCCCGTTGTGGCGGCAGCCTTTCACCCCTCTTTGGCGCCGGTAGGTGTGTTACTCGCTGTGTTGGGCTATGCACTGGGAACCTATGGAGCGTTGATTTGTGGTTATCTCATGCAGGCCGTAGCGCCATAAAAATGATTAGTTCTCTCCGGCATGTTGTTCCGATTTCAAATCATTTAAGCTCAAACGATAAACTTTCCATTCGTAAGATGGTTGAAAACACATGCTCAAAGTAGCTTGGAACAAACACTATGCGCATAAACTTCCCGAAGGGCATCGTTTTCCTATGGAAAAATACAACCTTCTACCACAGCAGTTGATGCACGAAGGCACTATGGAGAAAGAGAATTTCTTCGATCCATCAGAGGTTTCTGAGCATAGAATATTGCGGATTCATACCCACGAATACTTAGACAAGCTACTGACTAAAAGTCTTAGCCGAAAAGAGGAGCGAGCTACAGGTTTTCCCTTGAGTGATAAACTGGTCAGAAGGGAATTGATTATTACTCAAGGCACCTTAGAAGCTGTGGATCATGCTTTTGAAAACGGAGTCAGTGCCAATATTGCGGGAGGAACGCACCATGCCTTCAGAGATCGTGGAGAAGGCTTTTGTTTGCTCAATGATATAGCGGTCGGTTCGGCTTATTCCATTGAAGAACTTGGAGTGAAACAAATCCTTGTTGTTGACCTGGATGTTCATCAGGGCAACGGTACCGCAAAAATATTTGAAAATGATCCAAGCGTTTTCACCTTCAGTATTCATGGTGAGAAGAACTACCCACTGAGAAAAGAAAATTCAGATCTGGACATCCCTCTGCCCGATGGCACAGAGGATAAACACTACCTAAAGATACTTCGCGAAACTCTTCCTGATCTAATTAATAAAGTACGTCCTGAATTGATCTTCTTTCAATCAGGTGTTGATGTCTTAGCTTCCGACAAGCTTGGCCGCTTAGCACTTACACTAGATGGCTGCAAAAAAAGGGATGAGATCGTTTTTACTGAAACGAAAAAACACGGGATACCCGTTGTATTCAATATGGGCGGGGGCTATTCAAAAAAAATAAGTGTGATCATCGAAGCACACGCCAATACCTATAGAACTGCCCGAGAAATCTATTTTTGAAAAAGCTTATTCGTTTCGTTCCTGAGGTATTCCAAGGCGACATCACCAGGAAGTTTCTCAACTTTTGAAGCAGCTTGAAACATCTTTCTGCTGAAGTCTATAGAAGTGGCATCTGGTTTCATCCCTTCACCTGTAGCGGTGATAAATTTGGTCATCTCATCCTTCGCGTCTTTGATCAAATTCCATGCATTGTCTGAAATATAAATCTGCTGAGAAAGATTGTGATCAAACTCTTCTCTGATAGAT
>CAZKXG010000037.1:3241-4293 GCA_964556465.1 uncultured Cryomorphaceae bacterium
GAAGCTTTACAGCAAAATCATTCGATGGCACCGATGCATCCGAAGAATTGGTTCTCACATTGTTCTTCGAATTCAACAATGCCAAACGCTTATCTCTCTCATTCACAAATCTCATGTATTCATGAAAGATGTACAAAATCAGTCCCGCAATAATTAGTGTTGGTACAGCCTCTATTAACACAGTTATCAGTGTTTCCATTCTCCGATTATTTAGTCTTTGTATATAAGATATTTAGCACGAATGCTCCTGAATTTGTCTAGCTCCTCTTGCCAACTCTGACGAATGACATCTAGGTCAATTTCTGCAGTTATGTCTTTCCTCAATTGGTCCGTCCCTGCTAGTTTGTCGAAATATCTGTTTTCCAAAAAGAAATCACTTCGATCATCTGTTTCATTGTACATTCTTACGAGCCAATTGAGATCAAGTTGTGAAATTTCAGCAGGTTTTAATACAAAATCAGACAGATCGTAGCCGCGACAAGTCACTCCTTTGTGCTTTGGCTTGATGGAAGCTCCTGCTTTTGGCTCAGGAATAAACTCAAAATCGCCATTTTTATTTCCCGGCTCTCCAATGATCGTGAAAGGCTCAGAGGTACCACGCCCAACACTTACCTTCGTGCCTTCAAATAAGCAAATAGAAGGATAAAGGTACACGGACTCCATAGTGGGTAGATTTGGTGATGGCTTAATTGGAAATACATATGGTACGCTTCTTCTATAATTTAAACAGGGCAAAACGGTCAATTCGCAGGGTTCGGCTTCATGCCATCGCTCTCCATTCAGCATTTGGGCATACTCACCAATGGTCATTCCATAAACAATGGGCACAGGATGAAGCCCGACAAAAGCTTTGAACTCTTCTTTCAGTATAGGTCCATCGATATAATGGATGTGTGGATTTGGCCTGTCTGCCACAATTAAGGGAACATTCTGCTCAGAGCAAGCTTGCATTACATAATGCAATGCTTCATGAATCGCAGCTTCTTCTGAATAAAATTGCTTCATAAACTCCCCTTACTTTAACATTAATCAAATATATAATCAAAAAATTT
>CAZKXG010000037.1:4303-21282 GCA_964556465.1 uncultured Cryomorphaceae bacterium
CAAGTAGGTGTAAAATCGGGCGCCGACATCCTGAATATCAAACAATACAAGATCGACGTCTTCCAGACTCGCTTTTGAAGGTTTCTTGGTGTTGCCGTAAAGGGAAAATATGGGAACACCTGTTCTTCTATCAATGGTATCATCAATATTCTCACCATCGGCTCGATCTCCTCTAAAACCATGTTCGGGTGCGAAAACTCGTTTTACAACCACGCCTGAACTCAGCAAGGAATCAACGATATGCACACCTTCAATAGAACCCGTATGATTGGTAACCACAGCCACTTTGGAATCTCCGATAAGCGACAACAATCGCTCAAAATCATATATTCCCGGTTTTGCGCTTTCAACCTGAGGACTTGACTCTTCGGGCTGTCCTGATAGCTCGGGAGCCATCCCACAGGAAAGGAAGAGTGAAATCCCAAAAATGGAGAAGGCGAAATTCATACTTTTGCTGGAAAGGAAAGACAGAAACATTGAATACAGCTCTTTTTATTGCAAAACGATTAATAAAACGGGAAAGTAAGCAAAAAGGTCTTTCAGGTCCGATTGTTCGAATTGCCACGGTAGGTATTGCTCTCGGAATGGCCGTTATGATAGTAGCTGTAGCTATAGTCATCGGCTTTCAAAACGAAATCAGACAAAAGGTTATTGGCTTCGGCTCGCATATCCAAATTACCAATTTTGGCAGTGGCCAAGGATTGAGTCAACCTAAACTCTTGGTGAATCAACCGTTTTACCCTTCACTCGACACACTGGAAGAAGTAGAAAATATACATCAATTTGCGCTTAAAGAAGGTGTAATTGAAACCAGTGACAATATTCAAGGAGTTATTTTGAAAGGGGTTGCAGGTGACTATAATTGGTCCTTTTTCGAAAAAAACTTAAAGGAAGGTGTTATCCCCGATTTCTCTCAAGACGAGTCAAAAAATCATCTTCTACTCTCCTCTTTTTTAGCCGGCAGGCTACAAACAGGTGTAGGAGAAAAAGTGGCCATTTACTTTCAAAATGCGAAAGGAAGCATGAGTCAAAGAAACTTTGACATCGCCGGTATTTATGATACCGGGCTTCAAGACCTAGACGAACAGTTTGTTTTGGTTCACATAGATCAGGTTAAGAAAATAAATCAGTGGGGGCTTGAAGCCAATCTCAAAATGGTAAGTTGCGAAGCGGGTAAGGTATCGCTCAAAGGCTATGGCTTCGGAGGCAAAGGAAGATCGAAGTTGATTTGGAGTGCGGACTCTTTACGTGGTCAGGGCCCACATGAATTCTGCCTTTTGGGAGATACCACCATTTTTGTAGTGGTAAGAGAAAAAGGCACGCTCCCCGACACGGCATTTTTCCATTACAATCAGCAAGGACTATCCGCTTCAGAATGCCATTGTCCCGAAGAATCAGAAGTGGAAATCACCACTTCGGGAGGAAGTGCTAAATATTATACGGGAGGTTTTGAAGTCATGCTCAGCGACTACCATAAGCTCGGAAAGATGGAAGAAATTATTTATGAGCATCTAAATTACAATCTGAGAACCACCACAATTCGACAAAAATCGCCTGAGATCTTCAACTGGCTTGAGATGCTCGACCTCAATACTGTAGTCATCATCACATTGATGATTCTGATTTCGGTAATCAATATGACTTCGGCCTTATTAATTCTGATAATGGAAAGAACATCCATGATAGGTATCCTGCGCGCCATTGGAGCATCTGCTCAAGCGGTGCAGAAGATTTTCCTTTACCAAGCAGGTTACATCATTTTATTTGGGATGCTAATAGGAAACGTAGCCGGCATTTCATTTTGCCTCCTCCAAGAAAAGTATGGATTTTTAAAATTGGATCCTGCCAATTACTATGTATCAGAAGTTCCTACTCTACTTCGCATTGATTACGTTATAGGATTGAACATTGGAGTTTTTCTAATCTGCGTCCTTATGATGACCCTGCCGACATTGGCAATTAATGGCATACGACCTTCTAAGGCCATTCGCTTTAATTAAGTCCTTACCTTCGCAAAAAATTTGATATGAATCACCCCAAGATATACAACAACATCCTGGAAACCATCGGTGAAACACCGATGATAAAGCTGAACAGGATTGCCTCAGACATTCCTGCAACGGTCTATGCCAAAGTAGAATACTTCAATCCCGGACATAGTACTAAGGACAGAATGGCACTGCAAATGATTGAAGATGCCGAAAAAGAAGGCAAGCTCAAGCCGGGAGGAACCGTAATCGAATGTACATCCGGAAATACGGGTATGGGGTTGGCACTGGCTTGCATCGTAAAAGGGTACAAACTCATTTGTACTTTAAGCGATAAGCAGAGCAAGGAAAAGATGGATATCCTCAGAGCTATGGGTGCAGAGGTAATCGTCTGCCCTACCAATGTATCTCCTGATCATCCTGAGTCATATTACAGCGTGGCTGAAAGGCTTAATAAAGAAATTCCGAACTCATTCTACCCCTATCAATACGATAACCTTAGCAACAGGAAGGCTCATTATGAAGGAACCGGTCCTGAAATCTGGGAGCAAACCGAAGGAAAAATCACTCATTTTGTGGTAGGCGTCGGAACGGGAGGAACGATATCGGGCGTAGCACAGTATTTGAAAGAACAAAATCCGGAAATCAAGATCTGGGGTGCAGACAGTTATGGTTCAGTTTTCAAAAAGTACCATGAAACGGGAGAATTTGACGAAAACGAAATCTACTCATATATCACTGAGGGTATTGGTGAAGATATCTTACCGAAAAACGTAGATTTCAGCCTTATCGACCATTTTGAGAAAGTAACGGATCGCGACGGTGCGCTCTTTGCCAGAGATTTAGCCAGAAAAGAAGGTTTACTACTGGGCTACAGCTGTGGTTCAGCTTATGCCGTAATTGAGCAGATGAAGCATGAACTAACCGAAGATGATGTGGTTGTAGTTCTCTTTCACGATCATGGATCGCGCTACGTAGGGAAAATCTACAACGATGATTGGATGCGCGACCGTGGATTTTTGAATGTACTCAACAAGAGTGCCCTTGACTTGGTGAACAAACACATTCATCAGCCTTTAGTAACTATCGCTTCGGGCGAACCGGTGAGCAATGCCATTGCCAAAATGAAGAAGTATGATATCTCTCAAATTCCTGTAAGAGACCATGGATCATTTGTAGGCTCAATTGACGAAAGAAAGCTTTTCGAAATCATCAGTGACGGAGTGGATACGACACAAGTAAAAGTAAAGGACTCTATGAACAAGCCTTTTCCGATAGTCGATAGTAACGAGGAGCTTGGATCTTTGACCAAGCTAATTAACAAGGAGAATTCGGCTGTTGTGGTGAAAATTGACGAAGAAAACTACCATATCATTTCTCGTCACGACCTTATTTCTTCTCTTCAGTAATTATGAAGGTTCTCGACCAATTAGGTAGAGAATTGCAATTGGGTGAGACACCTCGTAGAATCGTGTCTTTGGTGCCTTCCATAACAGAATTGGCCTACGATCTGGGGTTTGAAGTTATCGGAAAAACAAAATTCTGTGTGCATCCAAGAAGTCGGGGGGGCGCTATGATTGTCGGCGGTACTAAAAATGTAAAGACAGATTTAGTAATCGAGCTTGATCCGGATTTGATTCTGGCCAATAAAGAGGAGAATACTCAACCTAAGGTTGAAAAGTTGATTGAAGCGGGGCTTCCTGTATTTATCAGCGATGTTTCTACCATCAACCAAAGTATTGATTTGATTGAAAAGTTGGGTGAAATTGGCAGATGCCCAGCGAATGCTAAAGATTTGATTGAAACCATTTCAGAAGGATTCAAATCCATTCCGAAAATCCAGCCACGACCAAAAGTGTTGTACTTGATTTGGAGAGAGCCTTTTATGGGTGCAGGTACAGATACATACATTTCTGATTTAATGTCTCATATGAGTTTTGATAATGTGCTATGCACATGGGGACAAAAAGGACTTCGCTACCCTGAAATGTCACGGGTTCAAATCGCGGAACTAAAGCCAGATTTTATCCTACTTAGCTCAGAACCATACCCTTTTAAAGAGTCCCATCGCAAATACGTTTACTCAACCTTCGGTATCCCAACACTTTTGGTCGATGGTGAATGCTTTTCATGGTATGGTTCTCGTCAGGCAAAATCTGTTGACTACCTTAAAGAATTTTCACGTCTTTTAAGGAAAAGAAGCAATAATTGGAACGATCTCCATTGATTCGTGCCACGTTAAAACAGTAGATTTATCGCAATGAAAATGCTCTACAGACTGCGATCATCACTCACCCTTGTGATTTTTGTGCTCACTTCATGTACTCTTCAGGCGCAGAAAGTAGGATTGGTCCTAAGCGGTGGTGGAGCAGCAGGTTTGGCGCATATCGGAGTAATTAAAGCTCTCGAAGAAAACAATATTCCGATAGACTACATTACAGGCACCTCCATGGGTGCTTTGATTGGTGGACTTTACGCTGCAGGTTATTCTGTTGAGGAGATCATTCAATTTGCTAAAAGCCCTGAGTTTTTATTGGCTATAGAAGGCCATCTTGATAAGAAGGATGTTTACTACTTCACACAGGATATTGATGATGCATCGATCATTCGAATTAAGGTAAACCCAAAAAACATCCTAGGCGCTAGCCTCCCGACGAATCTGGTAACTCCTAATCTAATGGAGTATATGTTCATGGATATATTTTCAGGTCCTGCTGTAGTCGCCAACTATGATTTCGATAGCCTCATGGTTCCATTCCGCTGCGTTGCAGCAGATATCACTAAGAAAGAAGAAGTGGTATTTAGCGAGGGCAGTTTATCAAGAGCTCTTCGGGCCTCGACTACTTATCCATTCTACTTTCAACCAATTTCGGTCGATAGCACCTTGCTTTTTGACGGAGGTCTGTATAACAACTTTCCGGCTGACGTGATGTACGATGAGTTTTTACCTGACTACGTGATTGGCAGTAATGTCGCCTCAGTAATTGATCCCCCGAAGGAAGATGACCTTTTCTCTCAAATCAGAAATATGATAAGCAGTCAAACTGATTTTTCTTTACACTGCGAAAATGGAGTCCTTATTCTTCCTCCATCAGAACTTGGTGTGTTCGATTTCACCTCCATTGATGAACAAATTGAAAGCGGATACTTAAGTGCTCTAACACAGGTAGATGAAATTTTGGAGAATACCGAGAGTCGTCGCACGAAGGAGGATCTCGACAGTCTGCGCGTTCTATTCAACTCTCAAATTCCGGAAAAGAATATTTCTCAAGTCGATATTATAGGTGATTTAACAGAAAAACAGAAGACCTATCTATCCAGCACGCTAGGGCCCAAAAAGTATCAATATACGTATACGTTTTCTGATTTTAAGCCACAATTTCTCAGACTGGCGCAAGATGGAAAAATAAAAAACACTCAACCATACGCAATATATAACGAGAATGATAAGGCATATGATATAGGGCTGAGAGTTCGGCAGGAAAAAGACTTGAAACTCTACTTCGGAGGAAATTTTTCATCCAGACCCGTCAATTTTGGCTATGTCGGTGTGAAGTACAATCTTTTTGGACGCAGCTCTGCAAGCATAATGGCGAATAGCTATTTCGGTAAGTTTTATGGTTCCGTCCTTTTGCGTGCGAATATAGATTTCGGTGGTAAGAAAAGATTCAGTTTTGCTCCTCATGCGGTGTTGAATCGTTGGGATTATTTCAGAAGCTTCGCCACTTTTTTCGAGCTATCACGACCTTCGTTTATCGTAAAAAGTGAAACTTACGGTGGAATAGACTTTATCGCATCTTTAGGCAATAATACCATCCTAACTACTGATATTGACTATGGAGAAACTGAAGATCGATACTACCAAACAGAAGATTTTACCGTAGCAGATACTTCTGATGTCACCAGTTTTACCTTGGGCACGATAGGTGTTGGAATTGATCGAAATACGCTCAACCGCAAGGTTTATGCTAGCAGTGGTACACGCTTACAGGTATCAATACGAGGTGTTGTTGGAGAAGAATTAACGGAGTACGGCACCACTTCAACCACTATTTCTGAAGAGCCTTTCCAATTTAGGGATGATCACAGTTGGTTTGAAGCAAAACTGAAGTACCAAAATTACTTCGTAGATCTAGGCCCTGTCACTTTTGGATTTGATGCAGAAGCGCTTTACTCGAATAAGCCCTTTTTTGAGAATTACAATGCTTCCTTGATTTCTGCTCCAGCATACACTCCCATTCCCGAAAGTACAACCATCTTTTTGGATGAGTTCAGAACAACTGAATATCTAGCACTTGGCTTGAAGTCAATCATTGAGATCCGAAAAAATTTGGAATTACGCCTTGAAGGTTATGCCTTTCAACCAGGTAAGGAGATTAGTAGAAACAGCTCAAATGATGCTGAATTTACAGATCCTTTTGAAGATCGCTATTTCATTGGTGCTTCAGCTTTGGTTTTCCACAGCCCTCTGGGGCCTGTTAGTTTGAATCTCAACTACTATGACAGCAGAGATGAGGGACCTTGGAGCTTCTTTTTTAACTTTGGATACACCATCTTCAATAAAAGCGTATATGAGCTTTAAGCTTGGGCTGTAGGGCCGCCGAAGTTCATAGGAAAACCTCCGCCACCATCATTTGGATTGCTATCAGAAATCTTTCCGTGTACTGACTCAAATTTTTGAATATTATCTTGCAATGCCCGCATCAAACGTTTGGCATGTTGAGGGGTTAATACGATTCTAGCCTTCACTCTGGCTTTTGGCATACCAGGCATTACTCGAATAAAATCTGCAACAAATTCAGCATTAGAATGCGTGATAATGGCAAGATTTGAATAGATGCCATCTGCCACATCTTCTTTCAACTCAATATTGAGTTGATTTTTGTTTTGGTCTTTGTTTTGATTTTGATCAGCCATAGTTGATTATGATAAAAAAAGGCCATCCGTTTGAGGGATGGCCTTTTGATTGTTATTGAAGTTATTCTCCAGCCTCCACTGCGGTGGCTTCGGTACTCTTTTTCTCTGTGAGTTTCTCGTATTCTTCTTTCGAGCCAACATTCACTTTTTGGAATTTACGCAAACCGGTTCCTGCAGGGATTAAATGTCCTACAATTACGTTTTCCTTCAATCCAAGTAGATTGTCTCTCTTTCCGTTTACTGCAGCCTCGTTAAGAACCTTAGTGGTCTCTTGGAAAGAAGCAGCTGAAATAAAGCTCTTCGTTTGAAGTGAAGCTCTGGTGATACCTTGCAGCAGCGGACGCGAAGTCGCAGGAATTGCTTCACGCGCTTCTATTTGTGCCATATCTTTGCGCTTCAGCTGAGAGTTCTCATCTCTAAGCTTACGAGCTGAGATGATCTGACCCGGCTTAACGTTAGGAGCATCACCTGCCTCAACCACCACCATCATTCCAAAGAGTCTGTCATTCTCTTCCATAAAGTCGATCTTCTCAACGCTTTGTTTCTCCAAGAATCGAGTATCTCCCTGATCTTCAATGATCACTTTACGCATCATCTGACGAACAACGATTTCAAAATGCTTATCGTTAATTTTCACACCCTGTAATCGGTATACTTCTTGGATCTCGTTCACCAAGTACTCTTGCACCTTGGTAGGTCCTTGAATGGCCAATATATCACTTGGTGTAATTGCTCCATCAGATAGAGGCTGACCTGCTCTCACGAAGTCATTCTCTTGTACTAAGATGTGTTTGCTCAAAGAAACAAGGTATTTCTTGATTTCACCTGTTTTGCTTTCTACCATAATCTCGCGGTTACCGCGCTTGATTTTTCCGTAGGAAACAATACCGTCTATTTCACTAATCACTGCAGGGTTTGAAGGGTTACGCGCTTCGAAAAGCTGAGTAACTCGTGGTAAACCTCCTGTGATATCTCCGGTCTTACCGGAAATACGTGGAATCTTAGCAAGAATAAATCCTGAAATGATTTCTTTTCCTTCTTCAACATTCACGTGAGCTCCTACAGGTAAGTTGTAAGTTTTTACAACTTCTTTGGATTTCTTGTCAACGATCAGAATTGCAGGGTTCTTTTTCTTGTCACGACGCTCAGTTATTACCTTTTCGCGATAACCTGTTTGCTCATCAACCTCCTCGCGGTAAGTCACACCTTCTTCGAAGTTCTCAAACTTGATAGTTCCCGCAGCTTCCGAGATAATTACGGCGTTGTACGGATCCCATTGGCAAATCGCATCACCCTTCTTCACCTTAGCTCCATTCTTAATGAAGAGTTCAGCTCCGTAAGGAATATTATTGGTAGCGATAACCACTCCCGTTTTTGCATCAATCAGGCGCATCTCCCCTGAGCGACCAACTACAATGGTTCTCTTAGATCCATCTGCAGCAATGCTCTCAACGGTTCTCATTTCTTCCAGTTCAACCGTACCTGCAGATTTTGCTCTAATTTCTGACTCATCAGCAATGTTAGAAGCTGTACCCCCAACGTGGAAGGTACGAAGCGTAAGCTGTGTTCCCGGTTCACCGATAGACTGTGCGGCGATAACTCCAACAGCCTCTCCTCTGGTCACCATTCTTCCTGAAGCAAGATTTCTACCATAGCACTTCGCGCATACTCCTCGCTTTTCTTCACAAGTCAGTACCGAACGAATTTCTACCTCTTCAATCCCTGCTTCATCAATAAGTTGAGCTATTTCCTCTGTGATTTGCTCACCTGATTCTACGATTACTTCATCCGTTTCAGGGTGGAGTACATCGTGAACTGAAGTACGTCCTAAGATTCTCTCGTTAAGTGTCTCAACGATTTCTTCGTTCTTCTTCAATGGAGTTGCTACCAAACCTCGAAGGGTTTCACAATCTTCATTGAGGATAACAACATCTTGAGCGACATCTACCAAACGGCGTGTCAGGTAACCTGCATCAGCAGTTTTAAGTGCCGTATCGGCAAGTCCTTTACGCGCACCGTGAGTCGAGATGAAGTATTCAAGAATGGAAAGTCCTTCCTTAAAGTTTGAAAGAATGGGGTTTTCAATAATATCCTGACCTCCTGTAGCACTTGACTTCTGGGGTTTTGCCATCAATCCTCTCATTCCTGAGAGCTGACGGATTTGCTCCTTAGATCCACGCGCACCCGAGTCAAACATCATGTAAATTGAGTTGAACCCTTGCTTATCGTTCTTGAGGTTGTCCATTAAGATATTGGTCAACTTCGAGTTGGTGTGCGTCCAAATATCGATGATCTGGTTGTAGCGCTCATTGTTTGTTATCAGACCCATACCGTAATTATCGGTTACAGCCTTCACTTCTTCAACAGCCTTATCTACCAACACTTCCTTTTCCGGCGGGATCATTACATCATTCAAATTGAATGAAAGTCCACCTTTGAAGGCCATATAGTATCCTACTTGCTTAATGTCGTCTAAGAATTTAGCTGCTCGTGCCATACCTACGGTTTTGATCACCGTACCGATAATGTCACGAAGTGCTTTCTTAGTAAGTACTTGGTTCAAATAACCTACTTCCTTCGGAACCATATTATTGAAAAGAACTCGACCGGTGGTAGTCTCAAGAAGGTGTGCTTTTCCGTCGATATCTTCGTAACGGAACTTAATGTGAGCATGAAGTGCAAGCATTCCTTCGTTGTACGCGATCTCAACTTCTTCAGGACTATAGAAGATTTTTCCTTCTCCTTTTACAGTATGCTCCTTGTCGCTTTTTCTCCCTTTAGTAATGTAGTAGAGACCCAATACCATATCCTGAGAAGGAACGGCAATAGGTGCTCCATTCGCAGGGTTAAGGATGTTGTGCGAAGCTATCATCAATAGCTGAGCTTCCAAGATGGCTGCATTACCCAAAGGCAAGTGAACTGCCATCTGGTCACCGTCAAAGTCGGCGTTGAATGCAGTACATGCAAGCGGGTGCAATTGGATCGCCTTACCTTCTATCAATTTTGGCTGGAAAGCCTGAATACCCAAACGGTGCAATGTTGGTGCACGGTTGAGCAGTACAGGATGCCCTTTCAACACATTCTCAAGGATATCCCAAACAACAGGCTCCTTTCTATCAACAATTTTCTTTGCTGATTTCACGGTTTTTACAATACCTCTTTCGATCATCTTTCGAATGATAAACGGCTTGTAAAGCTCGGCAGCCATATCTTTTGGCAAACCACACTCGTGAAGTTTGAGCTCAGGACCTACAACGATTACCGAACGTGCTGAATAGTCAACACGCTTACCGAGAAGGTTCTGACGGAATCGACCTTGCTTTCCTTTCAAACTGTCCGAAAGAGATTTCAAAGGTCGATTTGATTCTGTCTTTACTGCTGATGATTTTCTTGAGTTATCAAAAAGTGAGTCTACCGCTTCTTGCAGCATACGCTTCTCGTTTCTCAAAATAACTTCAGGAGCTTTGATTTCAATCAAACGCTTCAAACGATTGTTTCGAATAATTACTCTTCGGTAAAGGTCGTTCAAGTCAGAAGTCGCAAAACGGCCTCCATCAAGAGGAACGAGTGGACGCAACTCAGGTGGAATAACGGGTACTACCTTGATGATCATCCACTCGGGACGGTTCTCAATTCGGCTATTTGCCTCACGGAATGCTTCCACAACCTGAAGACGCTTCAGCGCCTCATTCTTTCTCTGTTGAGAGGTCTCTGTGTTGGCTTTGTGGCGCAACTCATATGACAATTCATCGAGATTAGTGGTTTTCAACAAATCGTGCAGCGCATCAGCTCCCATCTTCGCGACGAACTTATTCGGATCACTTTCATCCAAATATTGGTTCTCCTTTGGAAGCGTCTCCAAGATGTCGATGTATTCTTCCTCTGTAAGGAAATCCATACGAGAAAGCTGCTCACCCTCTTCATTTACGGCTGGACCTGCGTTGATCACAACGTAGCGCTCGTAGTAAATAATTTGGTCGAGCTTCTTTGTAGGAAGACCAAGAAGATACCCGATTTTATTGGGCAACGACTTGAAGTACCAAACGTGTGCAACAGGAACAACCAAGGAGATGTGTCCTTGACGCTCACGACGCACCTTCTTTTCTGTTACTTCTACCCCACAGCGGTCGCACACGATTCCTTTATATCGGATTCGCTTGTACTTACCACAGTGGCATTCGTAATCTTTTACAGGACCAAAAATTCGCTCGCAAAATAAACCATCGCGCTCCGGTTTGTAGGTTCTGTAATTTATGGTTTCGGGTTTTAACACCTCACCATGGCTCTTCTCAAGAATTTCTTCAGGTGAAGAGAGACTGATGGTGATACTATTAAAACTTGACTCTATTTTTTTATCCCTTTTTAAGGCCATTGGAATGATTTTCTTTCGTTGAAAACTCCGTTAACACTATACTTAATCTAGACTGACTTTAAGTCCGAGACCACTCAACTCATGCAACAGCACGTTGAATGATTCAGGAATACCCGGTTCGGGCATATTCTCTCCTTTCACGATAGATTCGTAGGCTTTAGCTCTACCAACTACGTCATCAGACTTAACCGTTAGTACCTCTCGCAAGATATTTGACGCACCAAATGCTTCTAGTGCCCAAACCTCCATCTCTCCAAAACGCTGACCTCCAAACTGAGCTTTACCTCCGAGCGGCTGCTGTGTAATGAGAGAGTATGGACCTATAGAACGTGCATGCATTTTGTCATCAACCATGTGAGCAAGTTTCAGCATGTAAATCACACCTACTGTTGCCGGTTGGTCAAAGTGCTCTCCTGTGCCACCATCTCTAAGTGTTGTCACACCGTAGCGTGGAACATCCGCCTTGTCAGTATATTCATTGATTTGATCAATTGAAGCTCCGTCAAAAATAGGAGTGGCGAATTTCATCCCTAGCCTCTTACCTGCCCAACCGAGTACGGTTTCGTAGATCTGTCCAAGGTTCATTCTAGAAGGTACACCAAGTGGGTTAAGCACAATGTCTACAGGAGTTCCGTCATCCAGGTAAGGCATATCTTCTTTACGAACGATCTTCGCAACTATACCCTTGTTTCCGTGACGTCCCGCCATCTTATCTCCCACTTTAAGCTTACGCTTTTTGGCGATATACACTTTAGCCAATTTCAAAATTCCGCTTGGTAGCTCATCACCAATGGTGATTTGGAACTTCTTACGCTTGTGCGCACCTACCAAGTCGTTGTGTTTGATATTGTAGTTGTGAATCAGCTTCTTGATCAATGTATTGATGTGGTCATCAGTAGTCCATCTACTCGGATTGACTATAGCGTAATCAATCGCGTTTAATGCCTTTTGAGTGAACTTAACACCTTTCTTGATCTGCTCTTCTTTGAAGTTATTAAAAACTCCTTGAGAAGTTTTTCCGCTTACCAGCTTATTCAACTTGTCGATCAGAGATGATTTCAAGTCAGCAAAGTCCTTATCAAACTGCTTGTCGATTTCTTCAACAATCGTCTTTTCAGCTGCTTTGGTTTTAGGCGACTTTACCGCTTTCGCGAAAAGCTTCTTATCAATAACAACACCTCGAAGTGACGGTGAAGCTTTCAAAGAAGCATCTTTTACGTCTCCCGCCTTATCACCAAAGATTGCTCTAAGAAGTTTTTCTTCAGGCGAAGGATCAGTTTCTCCTTTTGGAGTAATCTTACCAATCAAGATGTCGCCTTCGCGAATCTCAGCGCCGACACGGATCATTCCGTTCTCATCAAGATTCTTAGTAGCTTCTTCACTAACGTTAGGAATATCAGGCGTCAATTCTTCCTGTCCTCGTTTTGTGTCTCTTACCTCTAAGATATACTCATCGATATGAATAGATGTAAAGATGTCCTCACGAACTACTTCTTCAGAAATTACGATCGCATCCTCAAAGTTGTAACCGTTCCAAGGCATAAATGCCACCATCAGGTTACGACCTATTCCGAGCTCTCCACCTTGAGTTGCATAACCTTCCGTCAATACTTGACCAGGGGTTACTTTGTCTCCTTTAGCCACCATTGGACGCAAGTTCATACTCGTTCCTTGGTTGGTCTTCAAGAATTTAATGAGCGGATACTCCTTCGTATCGCCATCGAAACTGATGAGTTTTTCTTCATCATTCCGCTCATATCGAATAACGATTTTCTTCGAATCTACATATTCTACTACTCCGGTTCCTTCAGAGGAAACCAAAACTCGAGAATCTTGTGCAACGCGCTTTTCCAATCCTGTTCCTACAATTGGAGACTCAGGTCTTAAAAGTGGAACGGCCTGGCGCATCATGTTCGATCCCATCAAAGCACGGTTGGCATCATCATGCTCCAAGAATGGAATGAGTGATGCCGCAATCGAAGCAATTTGGTTCGGAGCAACATCTATCAAGTCAATCTCATTGGGCTCAACTACCGGGAAGTCTCCTTCTTTTCGAGCTTTTACTCTTTCAGATTCAAGAATTCCTTTGTCGCTGACCTGAGCATTTGCCTGAGCAATCATTTTCTCATCTTCCTCTTCGGCACTCAAATAGATAGGTTCAGTTTTCAAGTCAACCTCTCCTCCTGCTACCGTTCGGTAAGGTGTCTCAATAAAACCGAGTCTATTAATTTTTGCAAAAACACAAAGCGAAGAGATCAAACCGATGTTTGGTCCTTCAGGTGTTTCAATCGTACAAAGTCGACCATAATGCGTGTAGTGAACGTCACGAACCTCAAAACCTGCTCTTTCTCTCGAAAGACCTCCCGGCCCGAGTGCAGACATCCTTCTTTTGTGAGTTACTTCAGAAAGCGGATTGGTCTGGTCCATGAACTGAGACAACTGATTCGTTCCGAAGAACGAATTGATCACCGATGAAAGTGTCTTGGCATTGATCAAATCAGTTGGTGTAAACACTTCATTGTCACGAACGTTCATTCGTTCACGGATGGTCCGAGCCATACGAGCTAAACCTACACCAAATTGGTTGTGAAGTTGCTCCCCTACGGTACGCACACGTCTGTTGCTCAAGTGATCGATATCATCTACATCCGTATTACTGTTCACCAAGTCTATGAGATACTTGATGATCATGATGATATCTTCTTTTGTCAAGGTACGTTCCTCATAGCCCGTATCGAGACCCAATTTTTTGTTGATTCTAAAACGTCCAACTTCTCCTAAGTCATATCGTGTTTCAGAAAAGAACAGTTTGTCGATAACGCCGCGAGCCGTCTCCAAATCAGGTGGCTCAGCGTTACGAAGCTGACGATAAATGTGCTCTACAGCTTCTTTCTCCGAGTTGGAAGTATCTTTTTGGAGAGTATTGTAGATGATAGAGAAGTCAGCTGCATTGATATTCTCTTTGTGGAGAATAACTGTTTTAGCTCCTGACTCAAGGATTTGCTCAATCTGCTCCTCCTCAATCAGCGTCTCACGGTCGATGATAACTTCATTTCTCTCGATAGAAACTACCTCACCTGTGTCTTCATCAACAAAGTCTTCTACCCAGCTCTTAAGAACACGAGCGGCCAGCTTTCTTCCTAGTAATTTTTTAGCTCCGGTTTTCGTTACCTTAAATTCATCGGCAAGGTCGAAAATCTCGAGAATGTCTTTATCGCTTTCGTAACCAATGGCACGAAGCAATGTTGTAACAGGAAGCTTTTTCTTACGATCGATGTAAGCATACATTACCGCGTTGATATCCGTCGCAAACTCAATCCATGATCCTTTGAAAGGAATTACTCGTGCAGAGTATAGCTTGGTTCCGTTAGCGTGACGACTCTGGCCGAAGAATACTCCGGGAGATCTGTGAAGCTGGGATACGATAACTCTTTCTGCTCCATTCACTACGAATGATCCTTGTGGAGTCATGTAAGGAATGGTACCCAAGTAAACATCTTGGACAATAGTCTCAAAGTCTTCGTGTTCCGGATCTGTGCAGTACAATTTCAATTTTGCCTTGAGCGGCACTGCATATGTTAATCCTCTTTCTACGCATTCTGTGATGCTGTATCGAGGTGGGTCTACGAAGTAATCCAAGAATTCAAGTACAAATTGATTTCTTGTATCAGTAATAGGAAAGTTTTCGGTGAAAACCTTGTAGAGGCCTTCAGTTTCCCTGTCTTCGGGATTTGTTTCGAGCTGAAAAAACTCTTGAAACGACTTTATTTGAACTTCCAAAAAGTCAGGAAACTCAATATTGTGTTTACTTGAAGAGAAATTTATTCGCTCGTCTTTTTTCTTTGTGATTGTAGCCAAGACTGCAGGGTTTGAGTGTGATTAAGAAAAAACGCCTGATATTAATAAGGCATAAAAAGGCTTAGGCCATCTCGCCGAAGCAAGATGACCCAGAGCCTAACAATAAGCGTAAGAATATGTTTTTGTCTTACTTAACTTCAACTTCAGCACCGGCTTCTTCAAGTTGTGTCTTAAGCGATTCAGCTTCTTCTTTAGAAACTCCTTCCTTAATAGGACCCGGAGCTCCATCAACAAGACCCTTCGCCTCTTTAAGACCAAGACCGGTAAGTTCTTTCACTAGTTTCACAACGGCCAATTTAGCACCGCCCGCAGCCTTAAGAATTACATCAAATTCTGATTGCTCCTCAGCTGCATCTCCGCCGCCTCCGGCACCAGGTGCTGCTACAACTGCTGCTGCAGCTGCCGGCTCGATACCGTGCTCTTCTTTAAGGTATTCTGCTAGTTCGTTAACTTCTTTTACGGTAAGGCCTACCAATTGATCGCCTATAGCTTTAACGTCTGCCATTTTATTTGATTTTAATGTGTGGTTCTGTTTGTTTAAAAAAATTAGGATTCACGTTCTTCGAGTGTTTTCATAAGACCACCCAATGTGTTTTTACCTGATTCAAGAGCACCGATAACATTGCGTATTGGTGATTGAAGTAAGCCGATAACTTCTCCGATCAGCTCTTCACGAGACTTGATATCGGTCAAGGTATCCAATTGGTCGTCTCCTACGAAACACATTTCTTCAACGTAAGCCGCTTTTAGAATTGGCTTTGGATGCTTCTTTCGGAATTCTTTGATGAGTTTAGCAGGAAGATTTCCTGTTTCACTCAACATGATCGAAGTCGGACCAGCCAATACATCGTACATATCCGAAAAGTCTTTTCCTTCTACTTTTTCGAAGGCTTTTCTAAGAAGTGTATTCTTAACAACGCTAAGACTAACTTCTTTTTTGTGACATGTTCTTCTGAGATTGGAGGTCGCTTCAGCATCTAATTCCGAAGTGTCTGCAAGGTAAATTACGTTTGCAGCTGATAGCGTTTCGGCCAACTCATCGATAACTTGATTTTTTTCTGATTTAGTCATTTCTTGAGTTTTACCGTTATTCGGAAACCGATTTAGCTTCAACTTTGACGCTAGGAGACATAGTTCCGCTAAGGGCTATGCTTCTAATATAGGCACCTTTGGCCGCAGCTGGTTTCAACTTCACGAGAGTTTGCAAAACTTCTCTTGCATTTTCGCGAATTTTCTCAGCATCAAAAGATGCTTTACCAACAGCAGCGTGAATGATGCCATACTTGTCAACTTTGAAGTCGATTTTACCTGCTTTTACATCACTAACAGCTTTCGCAACATCCATCGTTACGGTTCCGGTCTTTGGATTAGGCATAAGACCACGTGGTCCTAATATTCTACCTAATGCCCCAACTTTCCCCATTACGTTTGGAGTTGTAATAATTACATCAACATCGGTCCAGCCGCCTTTGATTTTCTCAACATACTCATCCAACCCTACGAAATCTGCTCCTGCTTCTTTAGCTTCGGCTTCTTTATCAGGGTTGCAGAGAACGAGAACTCTGACGTCTTTACCTGTACCATGAGGAAGAGACACACTGCCTCTTACCATCTGGTTTGCTTTTCTTGGATCAACGCCGAGACGAACAGCCAAATCGATGGAAGAATCAAACTTTGTATTAGAAATTTCTTTCACAATTCCAGTTGCTTCTTCTAGCGGGTACGATTTGGTTGCATCGTATTTGCTCAGCGCTTCTTTTCTTTTCTTTGATACTCGCATAACAAAAGTTTTATCCGTTAAAAGGGCTTTTTACCCTTAACATTTAATCCCATGCTGCGTGCAG
>CAZKXG010000038.1:0-2689 GCA_964556465.1 uncultured Cryomorphaceae bacterium
CCTTGTGGCAGGCATTGCAGAAAAACACCAAGGGGCTGCGGGCGGTGCTGCGCATTACCGTGGCCAATGTCATCAATCAAGTGGAGCGCCCCACGTTGATCCTTTCGCACAACAAAACCTTGGCGGCTCAGCTATATAGCGAGTTCAAAAGTTTCTTCCCTGACAATTTGGTTGAGTATTTCGTATCGTACTACGACTACTATCAGCCCGAAGCGTTTATTCCAACGTCAAACACTTTTATCGAAAAGGATCTCAGCATCAATCAAGAAATTGAAAAACTGAGACTGAGCGCCACCTCTGCCCTACTGTCGGGCCGAAGAGATGTAATCATCGTAGCTTCCGTATCCTGCATTTACGGTATCGGAAATCCCAATGAGTTTCACAAAAGTGTCATCCCCATCGAAAAGGGGCAGCTCGTTTCGCGAAACTCCCTCTTGCACCTTTTGGTGGCCAGCCTCTATTCGC
This sequence comes from uncultured Cryomorphaceae bacterium, assembly GCA_964556465.1. Classification (GTDB taxonomy): domain Bacteria; phylum Bacteroidota; class Bacteroidia; order Flavobacteriales_D; family Cryomorphaceae; genus JAKVAV01. The sequence goes on from CAZKXG010000038.1 coordinate 466, forward strand.
GCAATGATCACGAGCTCGATCGGGGAAAATTTCGAGTGAAAGGTGATACCGTCGACATCTTTTTGGCTTACGCCGATCATGCCATTCGGGTAGAATTCTTCGGCGATGAAATAGACAATATCAGCAGCTTCGATCCGGAAAGCGGTGCCACCATTGCCGAATTTGACAAGATCAATATTTACCCCGCCAACCTATTCGTCACCACCAAGCAAACAATGAACGACGCCATTTGGCAAATCCAACAAGATATGGTGGCACAGGTACAATTCTTTGAAGACCAAGGCCGCCACTTGGAGGCTAAGCGACTGGAGGAACGCACCACCTACGATCTGGAAATGATGCGCGAACTCGGCTACTGCTCGGGCATCGAGAACTACTCGCGCTACTTCGACCGCCGTGAGCCGGGACAACGGCCTTTCTGCCTTTTGGATTATTTCCCGGAAGACTACATGATGGTCATTGACGAAAGTCACGTAACCGTGCCCCAAGTGCGGGCCATGTATGGCGGTGACCGATCGCGGAAAGTGAACCTGGTGGATTACGGTTTCCGCCTACCAGCGGCCATGGACAACCGTCCGCTTAAGTTCGAGGAATTTGAAGACATGCGGGGGCAAACGCTTTTTGTAAGCGCGACTCCCGCTGACTATGAACTCGAAAAATCGGAGGGAATTATCGTGGAGCAATTGATTCGCCCCACGGGGCTCCTCGACCCAAAGATTTACGTGCGGCCGAGTGAAAATCAGATTGACGACCTCTTGGAAGAAATCAATGTGAGAGCTGAAAAGGACGAACGCGTTTTGGTAACCACGCTTACCAAGCGAATGGCCGAAGAACTCCAAGCCTATTTTGACAAAACGGGCGTAAAGAGCCGCTATATTCACAGCGATGTAGACACGCTGGATCGGATTGACATCATCGCCGATTTGCGCGAAGGAGTCTTCGATGTCCTCATTGGTGTCAACCTTTTGCGAGAAGGACTCGACCTTCCCGAAGTTTCGCTGGTGGCCATACTCGATGCCGACAAAGAAGGATTTTTAAGGAGTGAGCGATCGCTGGTGCAGACGGTGGGTCGTGCTGCGCGAAACGTAAACGGAATGGTGATTATGTATGCCGATAAGATCACGGACAGCATGCGCATGACGATTGACGAAACGGATAGACGCCGCTTAACACAACAAGCCTACAACGAGGAGCACGGTATCACCCCGACTCAGATCAAAAAGTCTGCTGCCGCACTGGTGGGCCAAGGCAAGAAGCGCCAAAGCAAGGCATACGTGGAGCCCGACGCAATGAACATCGCAGCTGACCCCGTGATGAAATACATGAGCGCCGACGACTTGGATCAGACGATTGACATCACCCGCAAGAAGATGCAAAAAGCCGCCAAGGATCAAGACTTTATGGAAGCTGCGCGACTGAGGGATGAGCTGTTTGCGCTGATGAAGGCGAAGGAGTAGTTTCAATTAAGAATTAAGAATGATCAATTAAAAATGGCAAGGCGCGGGTAGTACGACTGTCATTTCGAGTGTCCGACCGCAGGGAGGATGGACATAGCGAGGCACAAGCGCTCACACAGACCCTAGGGAGGTAATCGAGAAAGCGGGTGGCGAGAGCATTTGGGAATTGTAGGGCGCGGGTAGCGCTGAGTGCTCAGAGAAAACGGACAAGGAAAGCTTAATACCGTGAGGTCACTAAGCATCGTCCCGCCATAGCGCGGACATCGAGCGAAGTCGGAGGACAATTCTTAATTGAAAATTCCAAATTCACCTCGTAAACACCAAATCCCTCGAAAACTGACCGGTAATCAGTGCCTTCGTTAACTCCTTTCGTGCCTTGAAAGGCTTGCCATTGATAAATGAGCAGTTGTAACCTTTGAACGCTTTCAATAGTGCTTGGTGCTTTTCAAAAAATGCTTTTCGAATCAGCGATGTCTTGAGTTTGCCTGCAGGTATTTCGGCATGGAGCTTCTCGAGTAGAAATTGAGGATGCAGGCTGATGAGGAAACTAGCCTTTTCCAATGATTGAATGGTTTCGCCCAAGGCGGGAAGGATTTCGTATTCAAATCCCTCTACATCCATTTTTACAAAGATTTTCTCCTCCGTCAATCCTCGCTCTGAGATAAAGTCGCTGAGATTTACCGACTGCACTTCGGTGCTGCCCTCTGAATCTCCCAGTAGCACACTCGACATAGAGTCGCCGCTTTCGTGGCGAAAGCCGATACTTA
>CAZKXG010000038.1:2699-3777 GCA_964556465.1 uncultured Cryomorphaceae bacterium
GGTGCCGATTTGTTCTGTGCTAAATTGGCCGATAATTCCGCGTAAGCCACCTCATCGGGTTCAAACACGATTGATTGCTTTGCCAGTTGAGAAGCATAAAGAAATGTACTGCCTATCCAGCCGCCTACATCGAGAAAAACGGTTTCCTTGTCCAAAAAGCGGTCGAAGACATCAAAGGTATCTGACTCCCACTTCCCTGATTCGAGTTCTTCCCAAAACCAAAGCTTATCAGTGACTTCTACAAAAAAGGATCGGTCGCGAAAAAATACTTTCTTCAGTGGAGGCTCAGTAAATGATTCGGCATTGTCGAGAACAAACTCTTTGATTTGATCGGAAAACGCCAAGAGTTCCGTCGCATCCATATTCTCAACGATTGCATCATTGCTCAATAAAGCAGCGCCATTGTCTTGTTTTTTGATCTTCATCCTACTAGAATCAAGATCAAATTTACCCTTCCACATTGAGGCTACCTCAAAAGGATATTACTGTTTTTCAACAACCGGTGATAACTAGAATTCGAGTAAGGCCGCTCCCCACGTAAAACCCGAGCCAAATGCGGTTAAACAGAGCATGTCGCCGCGCTTGAGTTTACCCTCCTCCAGCGCTTGCGCCATGGCTATGGGAATGGAGCCCGCCGTTGTATTTCCTACCGTCTGAATATTGTTGAAGACTTTCGAATCGGGCATTTTGAAATGCCGCTGTACCATCGCACTTATGCGCAAATTGGCTTGATGCGGAATCAGTAGGTCAATATCGTCGGCGGTCTTTCCGGCTTTCGCTAAAACTTCTTCAATGGCTTCGGGCATTCGCGTTATGGCGTGTTTGAAAACGAAGTTACCGTTCATATGCGGACGCCAAAAGGGCTCGTTGGGATCATCGGCTGCTATGATGTCGTCGACCCAAAATTTGGTAGCCGGACCTTGAATCATCAGCTCTTCGGCGTATTCCCCTTCGGAGTGCATACAGGTAGAGAGAATACCTTTTTCATCGCCTTCGGCAGCTGAGCCTGGACGACGACGAGCAGGCAGCGGCGCTGACGGTCGACGAGTACGAGACCCTGCTGATGCGCCACGACCTG
>CAZKXG010000038.1:3787-6759 GCA_964556465.1 uncultured Cryomorphaceae bacterium
TGAGAGAATGACGGCACCGGCACCATCGCCAAAGATAACGGACACCGCTCTGCCATTGGTGGTTTTTTCCAAAGCCCCGCTGTGCAGCTCACTTCCGATAAGGAGAATGTTCTTGTACATTCCCGTTTTGATAAACTGATCGGCTACTGACAAGCCGTAAATGAATCCCGAGCATTGATTTCTCAGGTCCATGGCTCCTACATTTTTGAGGCCCAAGTCTCGCTGCACGAGTACACCGCTACCGGGGAAATAATAATCGGGAGATAAGGTCGCGAATATGACGAAGTCAATGTCTTCAGGACCTACGCCTGCCATGTCCATGGCTTTCTTGGCGGCTTTTACCCCCATGGTGCTGGTAGTCTCGCTTTGGTCGTTTACCCAACGGCGTTCTTTGATTCCGGTTCGTTCTTGGATCCACTCATCATTTGTATCCATGAGTTTTTCCAAGTCTGAGTTTCGGATCACGTTTTCAGGAAGAAAGCTCCCGACTCCTTTTATTACTGTTCTGTTCATTTTTCGAGATAGATGGTGACCGAATTTAGACAATCTGCGCCTCACTCGGGCAAATTAAGACATTAATTAAAGCCAAATGTTTCGGTTCCAAACCAGAACTCTCTGATGAAAACGAAATATGCTTATCTTCGCCGCGCAAAATTTATAATCAAATTAATCTACAACACATGAAACAGCTATTGCTTAGAGCGACGTTTTTAGCTTCCGTCTTATTGATTGCAGCGTCTTGCAACGATGATGATGACAACGGTAATTCAGGCCCAACTCCACTACCTTATACTTTTACAGCTACTGAAAATGACCCGATTAACAATACCAACTCTGATTGGGTAGCTACTGCGGCTTCAGCTCAATTGAATTTGGACGGAACATTTGAAGTTACTGCAACAAATGGTTCAGACGAAGTTTTCTTTAAAATTTCAGGAAACCAAGTTGGTGCTTTTGTAGTGGATACTTTGAGTGCTTTAAGAGGTGACAACTTCTTCTTAGCTTCTAACGGCGATGAGTTCGGAATTACTGACAGCACAGGAACGTTGAGTTTCGTAATTACCGCAAATGACATAGACAACCAAACGATTAGCGGATCTTTTAATGCTGTATTTTACAACTTGGATGGCTCTTTGGAATTGGTAGTGTTGCAAGACGGAGTAGTTATTGACTTGCCTTACACTATTGAGACTCCTGATCTGGGAGGCGCTGGTTCTATTTCTTTCACAGCAGATGGTACCAATGTGGTTCTTGATCAAATTTTCAGTTCAAATAATTCAGGAATGGTTCAGGTTACAGCTTCTTCTTTGAGCAGCCCTACTACATCATTAACGCTGTCATTCCCTGAAGACATTGCTCCGGGTGATTACGACTTGTCTAGCATCTTCAGCGATGTTTCAGTGACCTACTCTTCAGGTTCACAGGTTTTCTTTTCAGATTCAGGAACAATGACTGTTTCTTCAAATGATACAGATGCCGATCAATTGGAAGGTACCTTCAACCTTACAGGTTCAGAACTTTTAGGGTCAGGCACAGTCACTATTACCAACGGTGTATTTGACATTGAATACTAGTCTTTGACCTAATTTTTTTGAAAACCGCTTGATCTCTTCAAGCGGTTTTTTTGTTTTCGCCTGTGTCATCAGCAATAGGTTCTAGACGATTAATTACATTTACCTCGCGAATTAAACAAGCAACATTACTATGAAGCATACCCTGCTACAAGCGACTGCCCTGATCTTTGTCCTTTTGTTTTCGGCATCTTGCAATAACACTGAAGATCCCCCTGCGGCACCTTCGCCTAGTTTCATACTCAGCGGTCAACTTGTTGATCCGGTAACCGGTGAAAGCTCAGCTTGGGCGACGAACACTGTCACAGCAGAACTCGATGCTGAAGGCCTTCGCATCAAAGCAGTGAGAGGCTCTGACACTTTGTTTATCGCTATAGCCGAAGCTGATTCGGGATCTTATTTCATTACGCAACAATCTCCTCTCGGATCACTGAACAGGGTTGAGTCAGTTGGTGAAAACGGACTGACACTTTATACCTATCAAGCCAACGGAAACGGTGGCGGTGTTTTCAACATCACTAACAGTGACTCTTTAAACAGAACCATCACGGGTGATTTTTTCGTGAAATATTTTAATCCGATTAATAATTCCGACTTCTTTGAGCTGACCGATGCACAGTTTAAGAATATCGTTTATGATTTGGAAGGTGATGATCCCGGTATGGGGAATCCGGGAATAGGAACGATAAGTTTTACGGTCGGTAGTACCGACTATGAATTTGATATGGCCACAGGCGACGCCGCAGGATCCACAATTACACTTACCGGAGTCACGCCACCTTTAAGTGTTCCTTCGATTAGCCTTACCATGGCTCAAGATATCGAAACGGGAACGTATGCCCTTGATGGTACTTCTTCCGTAACAGGTCTCTTCGTGCAGAGTGTTACCGAGTTTTTTGCTGCCGATTCGGGTTCAATGGAAATTACAGCCCACGATACGATCAACAATAATATCTCTGGAAATTTTGCCTTCAAAGGCTTACTCACATCGGGTGGTCCCGATTCGATTCAAGTAACGAATGGAGCCTTCGAGATGAACTACATCGAGTAGTAATACAGCATCTGAAATTAACATTCTACAATCCGCTTTGCTTCTGCCGAGCGGTTTTTTTTGTCTTTTTAGGAACGAGCAAATAAGCTAACAGAGCCGAAAGCAAACCGAAAGTGATCGGATCCAAACCAAACGGCAATTCAATAGTCAGAATGGTGAGTGCCAAAGTAAGGCTTCCGCCAATGATCATTGAAAACAATGCTGCGACTTCAGAGGGACGGCGAGAATAGAGCCCGAATAATACGGGAATGAAAAGCCCGGAAACCATAAAGGCATACGAATGCAGCATGAGTTCGAGCACACTCTCCATGTAAAGTGCTATCAACAGAGCCACACCGCCAATTACCAAA
>CAZKXG010000038.1:6791-8775 GCA_964556465.1 uncultured Cryomorphaceae bacterium
TTCCCGAGCACGCCATCAAGCAGCTGTCGGCGGTAGAAAGAATCGCACTGAAGTAGGCTGACATCATAAGCCCCATTAGGCCGACCGGCAGGATGGTTCGTAGCAAGAGGGGCAGCCCTATTTCAGCATCCATTCCCGCAGCAGAGGCATAACCGATCTCTGCGAACATACCTTGCTCTGCCGCAACTTTGGCAAAAAGCCCAAGAAGCACTCCCATAAAAGCCATGATAGGCCACTCAAAAAGTCCGGCGATGTACCAAGCCTTTTTAGCCTGTTTAACATCTCGAGAAGCATAAATTCTTTGGTACAGTGTCATTCCGATAAACCAAATCGGAATGATGGTAATGGACCAGTTTACTATGTTTTGCCAAGAAAGATTGGTCAGGCTGAGCAAGGCTTGATCAGTTTCGGCGCGTAATCCTTCCATACCGCCAATGGCCATAAAACCCAGCGGAAGGCCGATAAAGATGAGTCCTGCCAGAAGAATAATCCATTGTATAGTATCCGTATAAATGACCGCCTTCAAGCCTCCCATGACCGTGTAGACCACGGCGACTATTCCCATAATCAAAAGTGCCTGATCAAGACTCACGGAAGGGAAAGTTGCCGATGCCAGTTTAGCCCCGGCCAGCATCTGCGAAGAGGTAAAACCCAAGTAACCTATAGCGGAAATAATCGCGGCTAGCAATGCAACCCGTTTTCCATAAATTTCGCCGAAAACCTGAGGGAAGGTGAAAAGATTCACCCTTCTGCCCAACTCAAATACCTTTGGAATAAGAAAAGCCGCCGCCAGCCATGCACCGATTAAACCAGTGAAGAGCATCCAGCTACCGCTTATGCCCATGGTAAAACCTAGCCCTCCAAGTCCGATGGAGAATCCACCACCAACATCGGTAGCTACCACAGACATCCCGATATGCCAGGGGCCCATGTTTCTACCCGCGAGATAGTAGTCTTCCGAACCCTTGTTTGATTTTAAGAAATAGTACCCGACACCGAGCATGGCTATCATGTAAACAAAGAAAATGGAAAGATCTATCCAATTCATGCAATGTATTTAAATGCGAAAGGCTCAAAGCTTACATGAAGCCTTGAGCCGATCACAGTATAACAAAATTGAATTAATTCACAACGAAAGTCCGTCGAGTCACTGATCCATCTTTATTCGAAACGGACATCAAATAGAGTCCATTTGACCACGAAGAAACATCAAGTCTGATCGATCCTTTCTCTTCCATATTGATGGATTGAGAATGAATGACTCTTCCATTGACATCAAATACGTGCAACACGTCAACCTTGATTGACGACACGGTTAAGATATCCGTCGCGGGATTTGGATACAGCACCATCTCTTGATCAGAATTATTATCGGAGAAAAGATCATCGGAAATGGCTGAGCCAAAACTGAAGAAATCGGTAGAGGACCAAGGGCCTACTACCAAGGGATTGGCAGAACATCCACATCGCACTTGCCATTGATACTCGACACCCGATTGGATGGCAGAAGCAGGTACAAAGAATTCTGATGCATTGGCTTCAAAAACTGTAACGGTAGTTTGAAATCCAACGGAGCTCAAACCGGCTCTGATCTGACAGCCGATTGATCCCTCAATCGGGGTCCAAGAAAGTTGAATACCATTCGCAACCGTGGTGCTTGACAAATCCGTAGCTTGAGGGTATGGAGCTTGACAATCGGCCACATCACCTGAGCAGGCATTGCTAGAGAGAAGCTCTACTCTGCGCGGACTATTCAGTAATACGGCATCTACACGCGCTTTTTGATCTTGAGTGAAAATATTCATACAAGCGTCATCGCTGTAGTCCATGTAGTTTTCGACCATATCTACTGAACCACAGGAACTCGAACCGATTTGGCAACCGGAATTGGAGCCATTAGATTCGGGCGTATCCAAGCAGAAGTCATCTGCACTACAACCCCCGTCACCCCAAATATGGCGCAGACCGAAGAAATGTCCGAGCT
>CAZKXG010000038.1:8785-21183 GCA_964556465.1 uncultured Cryomorphaceae bacterium
TCTGTCCCCCCCAGATGATCCGAACGATCCACTGCCTTACAAAATCACCGGCAGCTTTACAGACCCCGTTCCACATCCACCTTCAGCAGTCGTGCCGCGAAGAAATGTCCGAGCTCGTGTGTCAAAGTTCTTCCGCCACCGACTGCGCCTCCCGAGGGATTGGGAAAAGAGATAGAACCAACTGTTTCCGTAGAAACAACTACACCATCCGTTGTAGCAGCTCCTTCGTTAGCATTAAGCCCGGCAAGTCCTGATGCACTCGGAAATTGAGCATAACCCAAAACATTAAAGAAGAACAAGTTAATAGGAGTGATCCAAACATTCACATATTGTTCGGGATCCCAAATAGTTGCAGGCTTCACGGTATTGTCCATGTATCCTGTTGTATAGCCGGGGTTTTGCAACCCGATAGCCGGAGCATTGATGCGATCGATGCCGGGCTCGGCCAAAACATTTCCATCGGGATCTACCGCTGCCATGCAAAATTCGATTTCTAAGTCTGACCCTACCGGATTGGTATTGAACCCTGCTGTACCCGGAGCTCGTCTAAAATCATCATTTAGCTGTTGCAGTTGAGCATTGATAAAACTTGAGGATAGATTTAGCCCATTGCCTACTGCAGTTCCCGAATGAAGAACATGAAAAACGATAGGTAATACAACGACTCCTCTCTCTGATTTTATTTGGTCGTTTTTCAACTCCTTCGATATCCATTGCTCAAATTGCTCGAGATTGGCCCGATCAGAATATTTTTGTTGCAGCTCTAGCTCATGTTCCGTGGAATAGCATTTTATGGCTTCCTGAGCATTGGCCGAAAAAGTTAATGAAGCAACGAACAATGCCGCGTACAGTTTTTTCATGTTATTAGTTTTACAGAAGTGGATTTAAAAGGTTGGCGCAAGGTATTGATGATATTGTAAAAACACGAATATGTCAACAGAGTCATGAAAGAATCGTTCAAAATAGTAAGCAAGCTCACCTCGATACATAACGATCTTTGGTCAAATATTCTACCTATTGAAAATTCAGTTGCTGACAAATTGATTGAAGGTAAGGATAGACGAATCATCTGCCATATCGAAGGAATCAGACCATTTCATTGCGCCCTCCTTCCCGATGGAAATGGCTCTTGGTATATCTTACTCAATAATAAAAGGAAGAACGACTTGGGACTAAAAGCTGGAGAAGAAATCTCTGCTCTGCTTGAAAAAGACCGTAGCGAATACGGGATGGAAATGCCCATTGAACTGCGCGAAGTGCTGGACCAAGATGAACATGCTGATATCCTTTTTCACAAACTCACACCCGGCAGGATGAGAAACATTATTCACGCCGTTGCCTCGGTGAAGTCTTCGGAAATCAAGATTCGTCGAGCATTGGTCTATGCTGAGCATTTGAAGAAGAACAAAGGTAAAATTGAATACAAGGAATTAAACGAAGAGATGAAAGAAGCCAATCGAATGGCCCGTGATTTTCCATCTTAAGTTGGAATTGACTAACTTCAAGCCAACCATCAACCACATGTCAGATCTTACTTTCAGACCGCGATTCAGGATAGAAACATCCCTATCTTGTGAGGAGACAGAGGCTCTTATTGATTCCAAGTTGAAATCGGATAACCCCGAAGGCTTTGGCTCAAGCCACATAAAAGGCCACATTATCCTGAGCATACATGCATCCAAAAAGCATTTTTGGTCGCCTCAAATGGATATCTCCATTCGACAAGATGATGATGATGATCACACAGTGATACGCTGTCTGTTGGCACCTGCACCAGTCGTTTGGACCATGTTTATGTTCTTATACGCCTTGACAGGGTTCGGTGCACTGGTCGGTTTTATGATTGCTTCATCACAATACAGCTTGAATAAGGACATGTGGGGACTTTGGGTGGCAGTAGGTTCGATGGTAATTGGTGTTGTTTTGTTTCTGGTAGCTCAAGGAGGGCAAAAACTTTCCAAAGATGAAATGTATCGGCTTCGGCATTTTGTAATGGACCTAAACTTTCCGCCTGTGCAGTCAGGGGAGGCAACAGAGAAAACCTCGGTTTGATTGACACCATCTTTCGTCTATATTTATGGGCTGATCAGCCTTCTGGCAATATTCCCTGTGAAAGACTAAAATAAACCAAGATTCAACTTGAAGCGGATTTACAAACTAGCCTTAGGACCAATCGTTTTTTTGCTGCTGGTCTTTTTGGTTCCGCTGGAATATTCGCAAACCAAGGTAATCGGTGTGGCAGGTTGGATGATCACCTGGTGGATCACTCAGGTGATACCCATTGGTGCGACGGCTCTTTTGCCCATGGTGCTATTTCCGGCTCTGGGAGTTGAAAGTTTAAAATCCGTTACATCCAATTACGCCAACCCTATCATCTACCTCTTTTTCGGGGGCTTCGTTCTGGGCTTGGCCATTGAGCGATGGAATCTACACCAGAGGTTTGCCTTAATCATACTTAAGAAAAGTGGAAACCAACCTAGAATGATCATTTTCGGAAGTATGCTGGCCACGGCGATTATGTCAATGTGGATCAGCAATACCGCTTCTACCATGATGATGCTGCCCATTGGCCTGTCCATCACGCAGCTTCTTCAAGATCAGTTTCCTTCTGAAAAGGCGTGTAATCAATTCACCCTTTGCCTGCTTTTGGGATTGGCTTATGCTGCAAATATCGGCGGTATAGCTACCCTAATCGGCACCCCGCCCAATCTTGTTTTAGCCGCCTTGGCAGGCGAAACCTTGGGCATTGAAATTGGTTTTACCGACTGGTTCATAATGGCTCTCCCATTAACGGCTTTACTTTTTCTGCTTGCCCATTTTGTCAATACGCGAATTCTGTTTAGGGTTCAAAGCAATAGACTAAGCGGCATGCGGGAGCTGCTTGATCAAAAGATTGAAAAACTCGGACCGCAAGGATCAGGTGAAAAAAGGGTTCAATTGGTGTTTTTGGCTACAGCTTTGCTCTGGATTTTCAGAACGCCTCTGTCGAAGCTACCCGGAATGGATTTTCTAAGCGATCCGATCATCGCGGTGGCCTCAGCAGTGAGCCTTTTCATTATCCCTAGTGGCGAGCGAGGCCCACTACTGACGTGGGATGATACTCGCTCACTGCCTTGGGATATTCTATTGCTTTTCGGTGGTGGTCTCTCGATGGCATCAGGCTTGGCAAGCAGCGGCCTTGTGGAGCTATTGGGAGGGATACTCTCAGACTCCGGCGCTATTCCTTGGTTCCTTATTATTGCCATCATCGTACTTGCTGCAATCTTCTTTACTGAAGGAATGAGCAATGTAGCCTTAGTTTCTGTGTTGGTCCCAATTGCTTTTGCGGTAGCTGTTCCACTGGGAGGTGATCCGTTAGAGTTGGCCATTCCGCTTACCATCGCGGCAAGTTGTGCTTTTATGTTGCCTATAGCTACACCGCCCAATGCCATCGTGTTTTCCAGTAATTGCATCACCATGCAGCAAATGATGCGCGCGGGTTTCTTGTTGAATATTCTCGCGACTATCCTGATCTCAGTTTATGCCTATTACATTGTGCCACTGATATTCTGATGGGATCGAAAAATAAAATCACGGCAATTTTAAGAAGTCTTGGCCCCGGGTTACTTTATGCGGGAGCGGCCATCGGCGTATCGCACTTGGTGCAATCTACCCGAGCGGGAGCTTCATACGGGTGGTGGCCCGTAGTAGCTATTATCTTTATTCACGTAGCGAAGTATCCGTTTTTCAAAGCGGGACCTGCTTACGCATTGTCTACCAATACGAGTTTAATCCAAGGCTATTTCAATCGAGGCAAGACTTACGTTGCGCTGTTTCTTCTCTTCACGATTGGAACCATGTTTGCCATCATTGCCGCCATTGTTGCAGTGACAAGCGGAGTCTCTGCCTTCTTCTTTGGTATTGATGCCTCCCCTCAAATAGTTTCGGGAGGAGTACTGATTATAGCCGTGATCATCCTCTTGATTGGTCAATACAAATGGCTGGATCGATTTATTAAGCTCATCATATTCTTATTGACCATTTGCACCCTCGTGGCATTTGGCTCTGCTCTGTTAGACCCGTCTCCTCAAAAGCTTGTCGCCTTGGATCCTATTTTTGACGGGCTGTTTCTGGCTATGCTGGTGAAGCTGATGGGCTGGATGCCTGCACCGCTGGATCTATCGGTTTGGCACTCGCTTTGGGCGCTCGAGAAAAAAGCTGAGTTGGGGGGAAATTTGACCAAAGCTGAATCTTTAAGGGACTTCAATTTTGGCTATTGGGGCACCATGATCATGGGTGTGCTCTTTTTGGGAATGGGAGCATTGACTCTTTATGGAACCAATCAGGAAATCCCTTCTTCGGGGGTGGCCTTCGCCAATATGCTCATCGGGATGTACACCACACAATTGGGCCAATGGGCCTTCTACATTGTAGGATTGGCAGCAGTGGCGACCATGGTGAGCACAACCCTTACCTGCCTGGATGCGATTCCGCGCTCGCTCACTGAATGCCGTAAAATTGCTTTTGGAAATGAAAAGCAATGGGCCTACTCTACATTCCTGATCATTCTGGCCGTCGGCTCTTTCGCATTACTCTCCTTTCTGTCCACCTCTATGACCACTATGGTCGATATCGCAACTGTAATATCGTTTTGTTCCGCACCGGTTATTGCTTGGATGAATTTCAAAACGGTGAGAGGTGAAGAAGTTCCCAAAGCGGATCGACCGTCTCGAGTCTCTACGATTTGGGAAATTGCCTCAATTCTTTCATTGGTGGCACTTACGGTTTTATTCTTTGTCTTTAGCTAGAAAAGAAACACCACCTTAGGATTTCTCCCTTGGCGGTGATTCTCGCTATGAAAACAGCAGCTAACCTAAAACTGTATCCTGTACATCACGTCAGGAAAGAACCCGATTTGATTGACATCGTTGATCTCGTCCGTAACCGGATTGTATCGTTTCACAAAGATGTTTTCGCGGTTCGTAACGTTCTGAAGATCAACAAAGAATTGATGGCTCACTTTGCTTTTCTTGCCGTTTAGGCGAAAGCCAAATTTCACATCCCATCGGAAGTAATCGTCATACGTTTCGCTAAAAGCCAATTCCTCCTTGAGTACTTCTCGACCATCATTTGCTCTGGTAGCCTCAAGATCGATTGGAGTGTAAGGACGGCCTCCTGAAAAAGTCACTTTGGTATCAAACGTGAGAACATTTCTCTTTTCCTTGCCAATGGGCCATTCTTTTCCAAAAAGGGCATTGGCTACATACTGATTATTGAAAGCGGTGCTTCTTTCGATTCCATCGCTTCCTTCGTACTGAGATTCAAAAAGCGAAATAGTCGCCAAGCCGTAGTAGCCTTGGCTGAAAAACTTCTCGAGAGTAAGTTCGAGGCCGTAATTCATTCCAGTGCCCTCATTGACTAATGAACCTCTTTCGTCAAAAACAAAATCTGCTCCTTCGTTTAGCACAGAATAGCTTGAAGGAAAAGCCTCGACAGGCGCATCAAAGATGCTTTGAACATAAGCTTCAGCTTTTATGCGCCAGCTAGCGCCGGGCTTATAGTCGTATCCCAACACCACATGGTGACTCTTAGTGAATCCAAGTTGATCATTCGTTCTTGCAAATTCGTTCTCCCCAACTTGTTCTTGCAGAAGTAAGATAGGCAGGGGCTGCATTTGTCCGTGAAGACCGTAAGCTAAAGAAAGTCGATGCTTTGGACGAACCTGCCAACTTAATGCAGTGCGTGGACCGACCATAGCGTCTCCGGTGTATTCTAGAAATTGGCCATGCAAACCGAAAGTCCAGCTCAGTTCATCGCTAAACTTGTACTCTCCTTGAGCATAAACCTGTGTAAGCGGGGTCGACCCGTTATCATCCCTTATCGTAATGAAGTAGTCCGGAATACCGTCGCCATTGTCATCGGGAATATCCACCCGTCTGTCGCGGTCTCTTACCATATTGTCGAGATTATAAACCTCTACCATACCTCCTACCCGAAGGTTGAAGCGGGAACTGAACTTTCGGTTATATTGGGTAGAAAGTGTATACCTCATCTCTTGATCGTCTGCCTCGGTAGCTCGGTATTTCACATCCCGATCGTCATTGGTGTAATTGTCTTGTTCGAAATTGTTTCCTACTAATGTCACACCTGCAGTTGTTTTGAGGTAAGATTTGTTTTCGAATAGCAGCGTGTGGTTTAAGCCTACTAAGCCTACACGAGACTTCACATAAGAATCTACTGAAGGATCAGCAAAGAGATCATCTTGATCTAGTTCATCACCGATGAAGTCAATATTACTAAGCCCTCCCATTCCGAAAAGCTCGAATCGACCCAGTTTGGTTTCACCGAAATTGAACTTGAATGAAAGATCTTGATAAAAAGGCACGGCAGAGGTACCGGTAGCGGCTACACTCGCTATTCCATAACGGTAAGATACTAGGAATGAAGCTCCTTTATTGAAATTAAGCGGCCCCTCTGCCATAGCTTCAGCACCGCTAAATGCTGATACTTGTCCCGTGAATTCCAGTTCCTCCGAGTTTCCATTTCTGAACTTTACGTCGAATACGGCTGCATTTGCATTGCCATACTCTGCCGGGAAGGCACCTGTGATGAAGTCACTCGTTCTTAAAAGATTTGTATTCAAAGCGCTTACAGGGCCACCTGTAGTGCCTAGGGTGGAAAAGTGATTGGTGGTAGCAATGGGCAATCCCTCCACTCTCCACAACATTCCGGTCGGAGAGTTTCCACGAACGACGAGGTCATTTCGAGAATCATTGGCGCCGCTCACTCCGGCAAAATTTGTAGCGAGTCGTGCGACGTCGTTTCTACCACCGCTAAATCTTGTCACTTCTTCCAAACTGAATGTTCTGGCGCTGACTTTTGCCATCTCATTGTTGGGCCGATCCTTATCCGAATCGGCGGTAATAACGACTTCATTTAAGGCCTCTACTGATTCTTCGAGTTGAACATTTAGCACCACTTGCTTACCTGCGGTTACCAGCACATTAGGAATGGTTTGAGACTTGTAACCGATGTATTTGACCAGAAAGTTTTGCCTCCCAACAGGGACGTTTTCAATTCTGAAGTTTCCATCCATATCCGTGACTCCTCCTAAAAAAGGATCAGAATCGATCAGGATAATGTTTACACCCGGCAAGGGTGTTTGAGAATCCATATCGTAGATGGTTCCTCTTACAACTTGTGTTTGCGTTTCCGTTTGAGCAATTAGCGCTCCTGAAAAAAGAAATAAGGCAATTTGTAAAAGCGTTTTCATAACGAGAATATTTGTTTGAGGCCAAATCTATTTTGGACATAGGGCTCTGAAAAGGAAGTTGTCGGGAAGCGGCAAACGAGTAATGTGAAACCCGAAATAATTCAACTGAACTGAGAACAATTCGACAAGTAAGCCGCGCTCCGTTTCATATCCAATTTTTGCTGTTTCAGAAGTAAAAAGTTTAGCCTCAGCCCACCTTAGTATTCTCTTTTGAAAGGGAAAGTCGTAATTTGAACGCAATGAAAATTTCCTTTCTCATAAAAGAGCCATGGCCGCGAATTATTGGTATTCCAATTCTCGGGGTAGTTGCGGCTTTGCTACACAATGGTTGGCCCATCCAGTTCGAAAGCTTTCTGCAGGCTACCGTATTTACTGTGGTAATGTGGAATGGAGACTACTTCATTATTAAGTTTTTTAGGAAAAGGTGGCCTTCACTTGATGCCACACACAAGCGGATTCTAACTACAATATTGGCCGTATGCGTTTACAATATTCTTGCGGACTACGCGCTGTGCTACCTTTTTAATACAGCCGAGGAGACCCAAGAGTATTGGGGAGTTGAAGCAGGCGCCAACATCGCAAAAAACCTTTTGCTCACAGCTATTGTCGGCACGCTATATGAAGCGGGCTATTTCTTCTCAAAATGGAAAAAGCAAACCATAGAAATGGAGCAGCTGCGCAGTCAGCAGTTGCGATCTGAATTGAGCGTTCTAAAAAATCAAATCTCCCCTCATTTCCTTTTCAATAGTTTGAATACGCTGGTGACTTTGATACACGAAAACCAAGACCAGGCGGCCAAATTCACGGAAAAACTTTCTGAAGTCTATCGATATATCTTGCAATTTAAAGACAAGGAATTGGTAAGATTGAGCACGGAAATCAAATTCTCCAAGGCGTTCATATACCTTCTGAAAATGCGCTTTGAAGAAGGCTTGGAAATTGAAATTGAGTTGGAGAAAGCAGATGAGGATAAATACGTGGCTCCGCTTACCATTCAAATGCTCATTGAAAATGCGGTTAAGCACAATGTGGTTTCAAAAAATCAACCACTTCACATAAAAATCTATTCGGAAAACGGTAAATCGCTGATTGTGAAAAATAACCTTCAGCACAAACCTGCCGATGGAAAGTCGACGCATACGGGATTGGAAAATATTCAATCGAGGTATGCGCTCCTTACGAATAGAGAGGTGGATATCATCAAAACGCAAAGTCATTTTATGGTAGCGCTACCCCTCGTGGAGCTCGTTTTAGATGACGAAGGAATTTATGAAGAAGTAAACCTATGATTCGAATTTTGATCATAGAAGATGAAGCACCGGCATATAGGAGACTGGATAATTTATTGCGCAATCAAGATTTTGATTTTGAAATCGTAGACGTTATCGATTCGATTTCTGATTCGGTAAAATGGCTCAATAATCACCATATACCTGATTTAATCTTCAGCGACATTCAGCTCTCCGATGGACTAAGTTTTGAAATCTACAAACAGGTCGAAATACACTGTCCTATCATCTTCACTACCGCCTTTGACGAATACATGCTCAACGCCTTTCAAACCAACGGGATTGATTATTTGCTCAAACCGATTCAAGAATCAGAATTGTCACGCAGCCTTGAAAAATTCAAACGATTCGGGCTACAGGAAAATACCGATTCAGGAAAGCAAGTAGAAAAACTTTTGGAGGCTTTAGAAAGCGGTGAAAATCGATTTCGCAAAAGGTTTTTGGTGCGACTGGGAGATAGACTCATCCCCGTAAAAACGGATGATGTGGCCTACTTTTGCTACAAGGATGGTGCAACCGAAATGATCCATAATTCGGGCAAGCGGTATATCATAGATCAACCACTGGACGAGTTGGAAAAGCAACTCAACCCAAATCAGTTCTTTCGATTGAACAGGCAGTTCTTAGCCTCTGAAGAGTCCATTGGTTTAATACACCGCTATTTTAAAGGAAAGCTAAAAATTGACCTTAAGCCTGCAACGAATGAAGAGGTTATAGTCAGTAGAGAAAAAGCCTCTAAGTTCAAAGTTTGGATGGATGGACAAGTACTCTAGTTGATTGGTTGAATCAGCTTTTCAAGCTGTTCAAAAAGCTCATTCTCATCAAACTTTTTTTCCAAGATTTCCCACCCCTTATTTTGCATCGAATTGTATTCCCCGGGATTTTCCTTTAATTCCAACAATCGGTTTTTTATGCTTTCGATCTCATAAGGATTTATCAAGTACCCATTGACTCCATTTTCCACGATCTCTGAATTGGAAGCTACATCATAGCAAATGATGGGCTTTCCATGTTGTAAAGACTCCAGCATGGCATTGGACAATCCTTCAAACCGAGAGGGGAAAACGAAATAGTCGATGAGCGGAAAAAAATCAGTAGGTTTCACTTCTCCCAATAGTGTGATGTGGTTTTGAAGTTCTGATTGTTCGATCTTATTTTCCAAGTCAGTTCTTAAGGGGCCTTCTCCAGCTATATAAATATGGAAATCCACACCTTCCGATTGAAGTCGAGAACCAAGCTCAATGAGATCTGATTGCCCCTTTTGTTCAACTAGTCTACCCAGGTTTCCAATAAATAGCTTTTCACCACGAGGAGGACTTTTATCTACTTCTTTGGAAACATCTATTCCATTTGGGATAACCGTAATTTTATTCTCCAATTCGGGAATAAACTTGTAAACACTCCTTTTCACCTCTTCAGAGTTGGCAATAATATCAGTGACAAAATTCTTATAAAAGTACCTATTCGCTGCTGAAGGCTTGATCGGGTGATTCATACCTCTTCGGTAGATGATTTTTTCGATTCCCGCTGCAGCGGCAGGTTTCGAAAATGCCTTCACATCACTTGGCAAATTCATGATAATAGTATCGAATTGTCGAGTTTTGAACAGTTTTCTTAGTCGATTATTAATCTGAGGATTAAGAAAAGATAGCCTCCCTATCTTCAGTTCCAAAACTTCCACTGAATTCCACAAAGCCCGACCTAAGGGTGAATCGGGATAGGCAATCATAGTGACCTCGTATCCTTTTTTGGCAAGTTTAAGTGCAGTTTGGAAATGCCATTTTTCGCCTCCACCCCACTTTCGGTTTGTATTAATCAAGCATACTTTCACAATAAATTCTATATTGGCAGGCAGTTCTTTTTAACCAAAACCGATCTGCTCTCCAAGGTTACATCATTTTATCTGAATATCTATCCTGGAGATTGCGTGGAACATCGATTCTATCTACCAAGTCAGGAATTCAAGCAAGAATAAAGAGAAATTCTGTGAAACTACCACCGATATTTCTCGTATGTCAACCTACCACTGTAAACTCCCTTATGTCTTATATCAAATTTTCTTCTGCCATTCTAGGCATTTTTTACGTCAGCCTCGGCTACTCACAGCTTGAAGTTTATGACGATTATGTAGGTGGTGGTCATTCACAAGATATCATCATCAGTTCAAGCAGTAGCTACTCTGACCCCGATTGGGCCGATAATTCGGTACCGTTAAAAACCATCAATGGCGAGGGTTTGGACGGAAGAAAAGCAGAGGCTGCCAGATTTCTTTATCAAGCTGCTCTTGGTGGTCGAAAAGTAGATATAGAAGGTCTATCTGCTACCCTCGATTTTGAGGAATGGATTGATGAACAGATGGAACTGCCGCAAACCAATTTTCTCTCCTTAACCCGTCAAACTTACTTGGCTGCGCTACAACGACATGAAGATGTAAACGGCACTTCAACAGAGTACGCTTATAACGAAGTCCACTTTCAATTTGCATGGTGGCAAGCTGCGCTGTCCAGACAGGATGTGCTTAGGCAAAGAGTTGCTTTCGCTCTAAGCGAAATATTTGTTATTTCTACAGACTCGGATATCAGAAATGATGGTGACGGCGTAGCATCTTACTACAATATGCTCATGTCCAATGCATTTGGAAACTATCGTGAACTGATAGAAGATGTGACTTATCATCCCGCAATGGGAATTTACCTCAGCCACTTCCGAAACAGAGCGACGGATCCTGAGAATAATGTTTATCCCGATGAAAATTACGCCAGAGAAATCATGCAATTGTTTTCAGTCGGTTTGTTCGAACTTGAGCAAAATGGTACGCTGAAGCTGAACTCTAACGGCCTCCCCATACCTACCTACGACGCGGAAGACATAAGGAACATGGCAAAAGTGATGACAGGCTTGGGTGCCGGAGCAATTACAGACGAGGGTGTAGAGGATGGTAGAGAATTGAATTTCAACTCTACTGCCAATATTCTCGACTACACCGTACCATTAGTCATGTACGATGAGTACCACGAAGAGGGTGAGAAGGTTATTCTAGGAGATAAAGAGATTCCCGAAGGTCAGACAGGAGAAGAAGATATTGATATGGCATTGGACTATTTATTCAATCATCCCAATGTAGCTCCATTCATAGCTAGAAGACTGATTCAACAATTGGTAAAATCTAATCCGAGTCCTTCATATGTATTGGATGTGGCTCAAACTTTCAATAACAATGGAGATGGCGTTCGTGGAGATCTAGCAGCTGTTGTAAAGGAAATACTGCTACATGAAGAAGCCAGAGATTGCTTATGGAAAGAGGAACCAACGAATGGCAAGCTTAAATCGCCGGTAGGAAGATACATTCAAATGGCACGAGATTTTGTAGACCGAGAGAATGCTTCAAAATATTGGACATCCGGGTATACTTTTGAAAATGAAACTTATCAGTTGCCCTTATCATCTCCATCGGTATTTAACTTCTATCTACCTGATCATCAACCAAACGGCGATATTTACGATCAAGAATTGTATGCGCCTGAGTTCGAAATACACAACTCGGTAACATCACTTGGTTTTGCCAATCAGGCAGACATATGGGCACGGCAGCAGCAAAGCATCTTCTCTATATTCGACTTGGAGTATTTCGTACCACTGAAACAAGATGACCTGAAAGATCTTGCCAAGAGTCCGGAGGTATTGGTAAATGAGTTGGATATGCGCCTATGTTATGGCGATATGAGCGCTGAAACCCGCAGCACTATAATAGGAGCGTTGGAAGAAATGAATTTTGGAACTGAATATCTTCAAAACAGGGTAGAACTCGCATTTTATTTAACATTAATCAGTCCCGATTTTGCAATTCAGAAATAGCT
>CAZKXG010000039.1:0-20946 GCA_964556465.1 uncultured Cryomorphaceae bacterium
AGAAAGGAGGTATATATGAAGTAGCAAAGGTACGAAAGCCTGAGATGTCATGGAATAGTTTTCCAGGCTGACTTTCCCTTGTTCTAAGGGCCATGACCTTATTCAATTAATAAACGAGTATGAAACTCTTTCTCTTTTTTATTTCCTTTATTTCTGTGCTTATAAGTAACGCACAAAACTTAGTGCCTAATCCGAGTTTTGAAATCATATCAGAGTGCCCTTTAAGTCTTGCTGAATTTGGCGATTTGGTTGAGAATTGGAATTCTTTTTCAATTACGCCTGATATTTTTAACGTGTGCAACAACGACGGGCTCGGAACTGCGGGAGTACCTAACAATGCGTTAGGAACTCAGGCACCAGTCAGCGGATCGGGCTATGCGGGTTTGATTCTTTATGCTAGTACACAACAGAACGAACGAGAATATATAGGTTGTGAACTCACAAATCCTCTCTTACCTGGTATAGAGTACACTATTTACTTCCACATATCTCATTACGATGGTGGAGAATTCAACGATTGGAGGTGCGCATCAGATAAATTTGGAGTTAAGTTCATTAATGATCCTGAATTAGTATCACCTCCTGCAGTATCAATTTTTCCTGATAATCAAGCAGATTTTGAGTTTAACGAGATGTTTTCAGACTCATCAAACTGGAACCTAATTCAAGGTTCGTTTACAGTAGATGAGGAGTATAACTGGATAGTGTTTGGCAATTTTTATACAGACGCAAACACTAACACTTTAGAATTGAATAATCAAGGTAATTGCATTTCAGCAGTTTATATTGATAACATTTGTATATCAGTAAATGCAGACGATTGCAACTCAATTCTTTCCACAAACCATTTCTTTTTACCAGAAAAACTCAGGGTACATCCAAATCCAACTTCAGAGACCATAAACTTTGATCTTGGTTCCAAAGAATTATGGACAGTCCAAATCTATGATATTACTGGCAGGGTAGTCCTAAGAAAGTCACAACTCTCTGGATCATCTACTATAGAGATAAAAGGCTTGCCATCCGGTACATATTTTATTTATGCAGAATCATTAAAAGGGAGAGTAGTCTCAAATAAATTTCTAAAATTATGAGAGTATTAAAATTCATTTTTCTTTTTCTACTATTTACCGAATCCACATGTCTATTGGGGCAGGTAACAATTGATAATAATAATCCATTCCCAGGATCGTTTCTTGGATGGAATGGTGCCCAAGACCTCGATTTTCGCACCAACAACATCAACCGCATGCGGCTGATGGAAACGGGCACAGCGACTATTGATGGTTACAACATAGACTATGATGGCCATTTAGGCCTTAGCCTTACGCCGTCTTTTTTCGGTACGGGTCTGGTATCGGATGTACCCTTTTCGCTTCTTCACCTCAATGGATTTAATAACAATGCGAATGGACCGCAACAACTCGGCTACAGGGATTGGATGAGACCGGGAATTATTTTCACCCACAACAGTGACATGATGTATGTAGGTCCGAAAGTCGGACCGGGAGGAACGGATGTGACAGATGCTGTAATAGGTTGGGCTGATAATGAGTCTTCTCCGGGACCCGATGTACTGCGTTTTCTTTTTACCGGTGCCGGAGGTGGCACTCAAGTTGTTAATACATCTAATCCCCTTTCCCGCACAGACTACGACGGTGTAGAAATAGCCCGAATGCATGGAGACGGTGTAATGGGTGTAGGAGCCAGATGGACCAAGACCAGGCGGCCAAAAAGAACACTGGACGTAGTGCGTAGACAGGATAGTCTTCCTCAACTTAGATTGACTTTTCAAGAAGCCATCGGGCAATTTGCCGGAACATACTCCGAGTTTCAAACTAGCCCTGATGGTAATCTTCATATCGTACCTTTTACAGATCAGTCTGTTCAAACAGTGGTGATAGGTTTTCTAAATGATGAAGAAGAGGATCCCTTAGGGGTAGATTACCGCCTCGAGGTAGGCGGTGTAACCCGCATCAGAGACTTGCGAGAGGATTCATCAAGGCTTTGCAATCGACAATTTTATTCTGACAAAACAATGACCAATGCATTGGGTTAAGGATGTTACCTTTGCCCCCGCTTATGGCCGAAGAGAAAGAAAAGAAACAAAAGATTTCATTTAAAGAAGCGAGTCGTGTATTCCGCTACCTCAAACCGTACTCGGGCATTTTTACCGTCGGTTTTGTTTTCCTCATATTGAGTAGCCTTACGGCAATGCTCTTTCCATACTTTATCGGTCAGCTTATTGGAAACGACGGTACCGAAGGCGTGGCGGGTCAAATGCTCAACTTCGACGGACTCGAAGACATCATTCTGGCACTCGCCGTAGTATTTACCTCCCAAGCCATCTTTTCCTTTTTCAGAATTCTGCTCTTCACCCGAGTCACTGAATACACACTGGCAGATATCAGACGAGACGCTTTTTCAAAATTGATTATGTCTCCGCTCGAATTCTTCAACCGCAACAAAATCGGAGAGTTAACCAGTCGCATCGCCACGGACATCAGCCAATTGCAAACGACATTTACCACCACCATCGCCGAGTTCGTAAGACAGGTCATCACCATCGTGGTGGGAATCGCAGCCTTGGTTTGGCTTTCGCCGAAACTGTCATTGATCATGCTCAGTGTTATTCCGGCGGTTGCACTCATCGCGGTTTTCTTCGGTCGGTTTATCCGCAAATTATCCAAACAAACACAAGACGCCAGCGCTCAGTCCAACAGCATTTTAGAAGAAGCTCTGCAGGGTATCCAAAATGTAAAAGCCTTTACCAACGAGGCTTTTGAAATGCGACGTTACGGTGTGCGGGTAGACGAGATCAGAACCTTGGCCATGAAAGGAGCCATCTGGCGTGGACTATTCGTTTCGTTCATTATACTCTGCTTATTTGGGTCCATTGTTTTTGTGATTTGGCAAGGAGTTTTGCTCACTCAGGAAGGAAACATGTTGCAGTCGTCGTTCATCTCCTTTATTATGTACACCATTTTCCTTGGGGCGTCCATCGGGAGTTTGCCCGATCTCTATGCGGGCATTCAAAAAGCCGTGGGAGCTACCGAAAACCTAATGGACATCATCGACGGCGAATCGGAAAATATCCAAAATAAAAAGTCCGATCTAAGGTCTAAGACGAAAGGCGATATTCAGTTTAAAGAAGTGAATTTCAGCTACGCTTCTCGCGAAAATCTTCCTGTACTAAAAGAAATTAATTTCGAAGTCAATTCGGGTGAACTCTTGGGAATAGTGGGAACATCAGGAGCGGGAAAGTCAACCATCACTTCTTTGCTACTGCGATTCTACGAACCGACGAGTGGAGGGATTTTTCTCGATGGAAAGGCAGCTTCTGACTACGACCTTTCTACTTACCGCTCCTTATTCGGAATTGTGCCCCAAGAAGTTATCCTCTTTAACGGATCGATCAAAGAGAATATCGGCTACGGAAATCCTGAGGCCTCAGAAGACGAAATCGTTAAGGCAGCTGAAAAGGCAAATGCCATGGAATTCATTTCCAATTTCCCTGAAGGCATGGAAACGCTGGTTGGAGAAAGAGGGGTTCAACTAAGCGGTGGTCAGCGCCAACGCATTGCTATTGCCAGAGCCGTATTGAGAGATCCATGTGTATTGATTTTGGATGAAGCTACTTCATCTCTCGACAGCAAATCAGAAAAGCTGGTTCAAGATGCCTTGGAAGAATTGATGAAAGGCAGAACTTCTATCGTGATTGCACATCGATTAAGCACCATCAGAAACGCCAGCAAAATCATCGTTGTAGAAGACGGAGAAATCGTTGAATCGGGCAGCCACGCTGACTTAATGGCAAATAATGACGGGTTATACACCAAGCTGCAGCAAATGCAGCAAGTGAACCTTATTGATTAGCGGTAAGTTACTTTCACCACTTTTTTCGTCTCAAAAAATGGTCGATCAATCTTGGAGTCCAACTTGTAAATAACCGAAGGATAACAGTCAACTTCTTCTTGCTCTTCGCGCAAATCACCACCTTTTAAGCAGATCAATTCCTTAGTTTTCATTTTGGAATGTACGCAGTATTCCGTGAGGACTGCCAGCCGAGCTACTGCTCTGCTTACTACGGAGTCAAACGTGCCTTTTATATTTTCGGCACGCTCTTGAATGGCCGTGACGTTTTTGAGTTCAAGCGCTTCAGCAACCTCATTCACAACTTTTATTTTCTTGGCAGTGGAATCGATCAAAAGAAACTCTACATCAGGGTAGAGAATAGCTAGTGGAATTCCCGGAAAACCTCCTCCCGTGCCGATATCCAAAATTTTCTGCCCTGACTTGGGTTGCCAAAAAAAAGTGAGACAGAGCGAGTGCAAAAGATGCCGCTCTTCAAATTGATCCATGTCCTTGCGACTGATAACATTGATCTTGGCATTCCACTCTTCATAGAGCGGTTGGAGTGCGGCAAATTTCTCCAGTTTCTCTTGAGAAGTTTGGGGAAAGTATTGAGTCAGAAGCTCAACCATTCAATTAGATCGTGTCTTTTGTATTCTTCAGCAGGGTAGAAAGAAAATCTCGCGCTCGAAACAGTTGTGCCTTGACGGTACCAAGCGGCAGGTCGAGTTCTTGAGCAATTTCGTCGTAGGAGTATTCTTTGAAATAACGCAAGATTACAAGCTGCTTGTAGCGTGGCTTCAGCTTGTCGACCACTTGGCGCATGGCCGCCATTCTTTGGTCGCGCACCATTTCCTCTTCGGGGTCTCTCACATCAGATTCGATGTCATAGGTCACATTGTCGCCGTCTTCATTTCGCAGACCTGTATCAATAGACATCGTTCGCTTCTTGCGCTCTTTTCTTATGAAGTCGATACAGTTGTTTGAAGCAATTTTGAACATCCAGGTGCTAAATGCATAATTGGGCTGGTATTGTTTTAATCTGCTAAAAGCTTTACCAAAAGCTTCAATTGTAAGATCGTCTGCATCATCGGGATTATTCACCATTTTCAAAAGCATATAGTAAATGCTCTCGCGGTAGCGCTCCATCAATTCGGCATAGGCTGCTTGATCTTGATCATCTACTGCCCTTCTCACGAGTTTGTAGTCGTGCTGGGCCTTTGGTGAGAGTTTTGATACTACGTCTTCCATGTAACTCTTTTTGAAACGGCATTCGCCGCATGTGCGCAAGTGGTGAAAACTAGAATGAAAATTTCAAATAACGGTGCTAATATAGTGAGGTCTGATTGACCTAACCAACGCGATGAACGCCTAAAAATAAGGATTTGAGCCAGAACACGGCTCAACACAACGATCAAAGTAATCTCCAACCAATTGTGAGAAACTAATAAGACTATGCTTGACAGCCAAAAAAAGAGCAAACTGACCGGCTGAAGAAGAAGTAAAAAGCGGTGAAGAAATCGATAACTTGAACCAGTGGTCAAGTGTCTTCTCTTTTGCATCCAATAGCTCTGCCAGTCTTGCTCTGGTATACTTTGGACTTCAGCATCTTTATCCACACAAATGAATGTATTGTCTTTTCGGGCAATCTGATTGATGAGTAAATCATCATCTCCCGATAAAAGGCGATAATGAGACTTAAACCCTCCGACTGAAAAAAACGACGACTTTGAATATGATAAGTTCCTCCCCACTCCCATATAGGGGATTCCACAAAGGGCAAAGCTCAGATAATTTAAACCTGTGCTGAAAGCATCATAACGAATGACCTTATTCAGGAATCCCGACTGAACGCTGTAAGGGCTGTAGCCTAAAACGATCGCACCATCTATCGGAGACGACTCCACCATCTTTGCAATCCACTTTCGTGAAACGGGTCGACAATCGGCATCTGTAAAAATCAGCCTCTCGTGCTTTGCGCCTTTTACACCCAAAGTGATGGCGTATTTCTTCCCGCCTTCGTAGCGATCATTTTCATGAATATTGATCACTCTAAGCTTCGGATACTTCTCTTCATATGCCTTTAGCACAGTGATGGAATCATCTACCGAACTGTCATTGATCACGATCACTTCAAATTCGGGATAGTCCTGCTCCAAAATGATCGGCATATTGGACAAAAGATTCTCCTCTTCATTGCGCGCCGCAATGATGATGCTGATGGGAGGCTTGGCATTCGACTTCTTTGGGTTTTTGAGAAATGCCAAGCGGCCATTGATCAAAAACAGAAATCCGAATTGGACAGCAGAACTGACCAAGAGAAGGGCTTTCCAAAAAACGATAGCCGATTCTGATGAAATATTGATTTCCATAGAGCGGGCTAAAATTACTTTTTCGATTCCCTATTTCTATTCCTCTTATCTTTGCCGGCCCTCGATTTATCAACAAAGTTTTACAAGAAGCATTGGAATTTAAACTTATAGCCGAAGACCCGAAGTCGAATGCGAGAGCAGGTGAGCTGGAAACCGATCACGGCACGATCGAAACACCCATTTTTATGCCTGTAGGCACAGCTGCTGCTGTGAAAGGCGTACACCACCGAGAACTAGATCAAGACATTAAGGCCCAGATCATTTTGGGGAATACCTACCACCTCTACCTTCGGCCGGGAATTGACACCATTGGCAGGGCCGGTGGCCTACATGCCTTTAATGGATGGAACAAACCCCAACTTACTGATAGCGGTGGCTACCAAGTTTACTCCCTTTCGAACAATCGAAAAATAACGGAAAGTGGTGTGAGCTTCAAGTCGCACATCGACGGAGCCAAGCATTTTTTCACTCCTGAAAGAGCGGTAGACGTTCAGCGTACGATCGGTGCAGACATCATCATGGCTTTTGATGAATGCACCCCCTATCCCTGCGAGTACGATTATGCTGAGAAAAGTATGCACATGACCCACCGCTGGTTAAAACGCTGCTGTGATCGCTTTGATAATACACCAGACAAATACGGATACCGTCAAACCTTCTTCCCCATTGTGCAAGGAAGTGTATATCCCGATTTGCGAAAGCAATCTGCGGAATTCATAGCCGCACAAGGTCGCGAAGGAAATGCCATAGGTGGACTTTCTGTAGGAGAACCAGCTGAAGAAATGTATGCTATGACCGATGTGGTCTGCCAAATTCTACCAAAGGATAAACCAAGGTACTTGATGGGAGTCGGAACACCCGCCAACCTTTTGGAAAACATTGCTCTAGGCATTGACATGTTCGACTGCGTTATGCCCACTCGAAATGCCAGAAACGGAATGCTATTCACTTCGGAGGGTATCATCAACATTCGAAATGCAAAGTGGATTGATGATTTTTCACCTATTGACCCAAATGGAACCTCCTACGTCGATCACGCTTATTCAAAGGCCTTCCTGAGGCATTTGATCATAAGTAAGGAGATGCTTGGAGCACAAATTGCGAGTATTCACAACTTGGCCTTTTATTTGTGGTTGGTCGGCGAAGCCCGAAAGAAAATTCAAGAGGGTACCTTTGCCGGTTGGAAAAACCAAATGGTAACTAAGCTCGAAAGCCGCCTCTAAGGCATGAAAATACTCGACCTATACATCATAAAGCGGTTCTTGGGAACCTTCTTTTTTATGCTGGCACTCATAATGTCCATCGCCATCGTATTTGATGTGTCTGAGCAACTCGAGCGATTTATCAAATACGATGCGCCTCTCGATCAGATCATATTCAAGTATTACCTCAACTTTGTCTTTTACTTTGGAAATCTTTTCAGCTCACTCCTCATCTTTTTGAGTGTTCTGCTCTTTACAAGCCAGCTCGCGCAGCGGTCTGAAATCATAGCCATTTTTGCAGGAGGTATTTCCTTCAGGAGACTATTAAGGCCTTACTTTATTGCTGCTACTATCTTGGTAGGTATTTCGCTCTACTTTACGCACTATCAGTTGCCCATTGCCAATCGGGTTCGGATTGAATTTGAGGAGCAGTACATGAACAAAAAGTTCAAAATAAAGGATGACAATCTCCATCGGGAAATAGAAGAGAACACCTTGGCTTATTTTGAAACGTTCAGTACGATCAATAATATCGGGTACAAGTTCTCTTTGGAAAGATGGAATGATGAAGGCAAGCTGGAGTATAAACTTATGGCTGATCGGGCCAAATATGATACTGCTTCAGGCAAATGGGAGATTCAAGGATACCGTGTACGCGAATTCACCGATGAAGGTGAAAAAATTTCGAAAGGAACCAAACTGGATACGCTTCTTAATATGAGGCCAACTGACTTTGGCGTCAAGCTCAATATAGCCTCAACAATGGGGTATCAGGAATTGACGAATTTCATCGAAGCAGAGCGTCAGAAAGGATCAGATCAAACGGTGTTTTTTGAGATTGAAAAGCATCAAAGAACTTCTTACCCATTTGCTACTTACATCCTCACGGTAATCGCTGTATCATTAGCAGGACGCAAAACCCGAGGAGGAATAGGCGTGCATATGGCCACGGGTGTTTTGATAGCCGTGGTTTACATTTTCGCCATGAAGGTGACTACCGTAGCCGCTACCAATGCGGGACTGAATCCCATTCTGGCCGTCTGGCTGCCAAATATTTTCTTTGCGGGAATAGCGGTGCTCGTGCTAAGGCGGGCTCAGAAATAGGCTTATAGCTTAAAAGAAAAAACTGAATCAACTTCGGAAAACAGACTACTGTTTACAGCTTCTCCAAAAACGCCATAGATAGCTGACCCACTCCCAGACATCGATGCATAAAGAGCACCCGTGTTGTAAAGTTTCTCTTTTATTCCCGCCAGCTGAGGATGCACTTTAAAAGCGTATTCCTCAAATCGGTTTCTGAGATTCCCTCGCCATTGTTCTATAGGTTTCCTGACTATATCCGCAGGAGATTCATAGGAGTCATCGGGCTTAATCACAGAGTAAGCCTCCTTGGTCGAAACGTGAATATCGGGACAGATGAGAACCAAATGCTTACCTTCCAAATCAAGCTCAACAGGATTAAGAATTTCACCTCTCCCTTGAGCTCGGGCAGGAAGATTTTTGATAAAAAACGGACAATCACTGCCTAAAGAAAGTGCCATTCCTTCCATTTCTTCATCATTGAGTTGTAGACCGAACAGATCATTCAAACCTTTAATGAAAAAAGAAGCATCGGCAGATCCACCGCCGAGCCCTGCTCCCATGGGGATGGCTTTGTGTAAAAATGTTGACAGGTTTGGAATTTCTTTTCGTTCCCGAAGAAGATCCAAAGCCCGTGTGCAGAGATTGTCCCGACTACTACCCGGAATACTCAATCCCGAGTAGTGCCACTGATCTTTACCGGATTGTGAATCAGTCACTAATTCGAGTGCGTCGAGAAGAGGTATTGGGTAAAAGACAGAGTCTATATCGTGAAATCCATCATCGCGCTTGCGCAGAATTTCCAGTCCAAAATTGATTTTTGCATTGGGAAAAAGAACCATGACGCAAATATGTCGGTTTCACGCTGAAAAACCTTCTTAACTTTGCCTTTTGATTTAAATAGTACTTTCGAATTAACAAGAAAGAGATTATGGCAGTATTACTCGACTTTGAAGAGCCTATCGGCGAATTGATGGAACAATTGGAGAAAACAAAAGAAATCTCCGACAAGGGTGAAGTGGATATGTCCAAATCCATTCGGGATTTAGAAAAGAAGATTCAAAAAAAACGAAAAGAGATTTATCAAAACCTCACCCCTTGGCAAAGGGTTCAGGTTTCGAGACATCCTGAAAGACCATACACCCTCCATTACATCGAGTACTTAACCGATAATACGTTTATTGAATTACACGGCGATCGTAATGTGAAAGACGACAAAGCGATGGTAGGTGGCTTAGGAAAAGTAGATGGTAAGCCGGTTATGTTCATCGGTCAGCAAAAAGGTATCAATACCAAAATGCGCCAATTCAGGAACTTCGGTATGCCAAATCCTGAAGGCTATAGAAAGGCCCTTCGACTGATGAAATTGGCAGAAAAGTTCAATATTCCTGTTGTGACTTTGATCGACACTCCCGGTGCATTTCCTGGTTTGGAAGCTGAGGAACGCGGACAAGGAGAAGCAATTGCCAGAAACCTCTACGAAATGGCCAAACTTAAAGTGCCCATCGTATGCATCATCATTGGCGAAGGCGCCTCTGGCGGAGCTTTGGGAATAGGTGTCGGAGATAAAGTGCTTATGCTAGAGAACTCTTGGTATTCAGTTATTTCTCCTGAAAACTGCTCCACTATTCTTTGGCGCAACTGGGATCATAAGATCGAGGCCGCCGAAGCACTCAAGCTAACTCCCAACAATATGCTTAAGAACAAGCTCATTGATGGAATCATAAAGGAACCACTTGGAGGTGCACATGTTGATCGGGAAACGACTTTCAAAAATGTGAAAGATGCCATTTTGACCAACTTGGAAAAATTAGAGAGTTTGCCTTCCGACAAATTGGTGAGCGCTCGAATCAATAAGTTCTCTAAAATGGGCGTGACCTCCTAACGGTTGTAATCAAATCCGATATAAACGATGTCGCGAGGGAAGGAAAATCCTCCTAATTCGGATCCATTCATGCCGTATATCGTGGCTTCTTGACCGCTTACGAGGTATATCAATTGATTCAGATCGTCAAAATATAGATTTCCTTCGGGGGCAGAACTATTGAAAATTACCGTACCACCATTTGAGTAATTGTAGCGAAGCAAACCTTCAGACGTGCTTATAATGAAAGCATTATTTCCTGTGCGAATAACGTCGGAAAGCCTGGAACCAATTCTTTGGTAAGGCAGAGAAAGAAACTCAGTGGACACATTGAGTATTCTTAACTCCAGGCCGTCGGGATCATCGACCCAAACAAATTTCTCGTTGAGACTTAGATCAAAAACTCCCCTAACCTCTCCTGCCACCGGGTAATTGTCTAAAAGCAGGCCTTGAAAAGAGTAAAAAGTGAGGGAATAGATGGGTCCATCTATTTCTTTTTCACAAAGAAAATATCCGTCTTGATTTCCGAAGACTTTCAAAGGAAGGTGATTGACCAACCCATCAAAACCAATCAAAGCAAAAGCCGATTTGTCCAACACCCTTATTCGCCCATCTCGTTGAGTGACGACGAATTGCTCCAAATCATCATCAAAGGTTATGAACAAATAGAAAGGAAGTCCGATACTACCGAATCCGGGGAGGGAATTGACAATGCTGAATTTATCTATTTCAAAAAAATCGGCATTTCCGGCTTCTCCTCCTGCGGTCGCAAAAATATTCTGTCGATAGTTCAATCCACCTCCAACAGCATCAGAGAAAAAATTATGCTCCACCTCAAACTCGGTTTCATCCTCCTCGCGGTAGTATAGGTAAGACTGATTGTCTTGACTAGTCAAAACGAGGACGCCTTCCAATTCTCTGGGGATAGCGTTTATTCGGATTTTTACAAATGCTGACCCGACGTTTCTTCCGTCATTGGCTCTAAAAGCCAAATAGTAATCTCCCGTGGACAATTCCGGAGCGCCGATTGGAAATAGCTGTCCAAAATTAAACGTGGAGCCTGACGCGGGGTAGCTCCGTTTGGTAGCCACTTGATTGAACTCCAAGTCGAGAATTTCGAGTTCTACAGAAGTTATTTGCTCATTATCCGTTATTACTGCACTTGCCTCAATGGTATCTGTGGAAGAAAAAGTCTGATTTTCAAAAGGGGATTCGATGGTGATGCGAGGCGGGTTTTCATCTTCATCGCCCTTACACGATGAGAGCGAGAGCAGTACAAAAGTGGCCAGTCCGGTATGAACAAATGTTGAGAAGTACTTCTTAAAACTTTTCATATCCTGAAATGCCAATAAATAGTGAAGGCGCAATAGAGATTGTATCTTTGAACAATGGAAGAAATTTCGCAAAAAAAATCTGACAATTGGCGGAAAACCGCAAACAGATCCCCAATACAAAACAATGACTTAGGCAAAATCCCTCCCCAGGCTACTGATCTTGAGGAAGCTGTATTGGGTGCATTGATGTTAGAGCGCGAAGCTGTGAACGAAGTTATTGATATTCTCAAGCCCGAGTCGTTCTACAAAGAAAGTCATCAGAAGATTTTTTCAGCAATACACGATCTTTTTCAGCGCTCAGAGCCGATCGATATTTTGACTGTTACCTCAGAATTGCGAAAGTCTGGAGACCTGGAAATAGTAGGAGGAGCTTACTACATCAGCTTCCTGACGAATCGAGTAGCGAGTTCTGCGAATATTCAGTTTCACTCTCGGATCATTTCTCAAAAGCACATTCTGCGGGAATTGATTCGGATTTCTTCGGAAACGATAAAAGAAGCCTACGAGGAAAGCACGGATGTATTCGACCTTTTGGACAAAGCTGAGAGAGATCTCTTTACAGTGGCTCAAGGGAATATTCGAAAGGAGTACGACACAATGAGTGACGTCATAAAACAAGCGATCGAAAACATTGAAGCAGCCAAGAAAAATGTAGACGGAGTGAGTGGAGTGCCTTCAGGTTTCCATGCGTTGGATAGGGTCACATCGGGATGGCAAAAATCAGACATGATTATTGTAGCTGCCCGTCCGGGTATGGGAAAAACTGCCTTCGTTGTTTCTATGGCTCGAAATATTGCCGTCGATTTCAATCTACCGGTTGCCATTTTTAGCTTGGAGATGAGTTCTATTCAGCTCGTCAACCGTTTGATTTCTTCTGAAACGGGAATAAAAGGTGAGAAAATCCGAAAAGGAAATTTAGAAGATCACGAGTTCACTCAGCTGCATACGAGAATTAAAAAACTGAGCACAGCGCCGATCTATGTGGATGATACGCCTTCTCTTTCCGTCTTCGAATTGCGCGCAAAAGCCCGTCGACTGAAATCGAAGCATGACATTCAGCTCATCATCGTCGATTACCTTCAGTTGATGACGGCGGGAAGTGATAAAGGAAATCGAGAGCAAGAAATCTCGACGATTTCACGTTCTATCAAAACGATTGCGAAGGAATTGAACATTCCGATTATCGCGCTTTCGCAATTAAGCCGTGCGGTAGAAACCAGAGGTGGCGACAAGAAACCGATGCTTTCAGATTTGCGTGAGTCAGGAGCGATTGAACAAGATGCGGACATCGTGTCATTCATTTACCGCCCGGAGTATTACGATCTGGACCAAGATGAAGAAGGAAATTCATTGCTGGGAATCGGTCAGGTGATTATAGCTAAACACAGAAACGGAGCGCTGGACACGGTATCGCTGAAGTTTGTTAAGGACTTCGCTAAATTTGAAAACTTGGAGACAACATACGACGATCAGGGTGCCCTTCCGAGTGGCTCGGATTTTGATCGCTTCCAAACCATCACTATGCAATCGCGCATGAATGATAACAGCGAAGATGATTTTTTCAAAAAAGACAATGACCAAGATTCACCATTTTAAAAAAGGAATACTCTTCATAGCATTTCTATGTTTTGCCTTGAGCAGTTCTGCGGCTAAAATTCTCATCCAGATGGATGACTCGCAAAAGAATCACATGAAGGCATACGGCATTGCCTATTGGATTCTGCAAAATGACATAGAAGTGCAGTGGTTGCTCAATTACAGAGGCGGAAGTTTCATGATTGATCAATACAAGGCCATCGAAGAAGAGTGTGTGATACGAGGCGTGTCTTTTCAAGTAATTGCGGACGTTCAAGCTAACAGTATTCTAAGAGAGATTGCCGACCCTGAGGCAAACATGGAGGTGGTCAAACTAGAAAAGGCTCCCAAAATTGCCGTTTATTCTCCAAAAACCAAACAACCTTGGGACGACGCGGTGACCCTCGTTATGGCATACGCCGAAATTCCCTATGACGTCATTTACGACAAAGAGATTCTAAATTTAAGTCTGCCGAAATACGATTGGCTTCACTTACATCACGAAGACTTTACAGGGCAGTACGGTAAGTTTTACCGCAGCTACAAAAATGCCGCTTGGTACCAAGAACAGGTGCGCGATGCTGAAGCTGATGCAGCCGAAATGGGATTTGACAAAGTATCACAACTAAAGCTAGCCGTGGCGCAAAAAATCAAGGAGTACATTGCTGGTGGTGGGTACCTCTTCACGATGTGCTCGGGCACAGATTCTTATGACATAGCACTAGCTGCTCAGAATACGGACATTTGCGAAAGCATGTACGATGGCGACGGCGCTGATCCTGCCGCTCAATCAAAACTGGACTTTACGCAAACTTTCGCATTCCACGACTTTCAGTTGGAGAAAGATCCTTTAGTTTACGAGTTTTCGAGTATTGATGCCACAAATATCCATGGCAAAGTTCCTCAAACGCAAGACTTCTTCACCTTATTTGACTTCTCTGCAAAATGGGACGTAGTCCCTACCATGTTGACTCAAAATCACCGAAAGGTGGTGAAAGGTTTTATGGGACAGACCACGGCTTTTAAAAAGCAATACGTCAAAAGCGACATCCTGATTATGGGCGAGAGCAAAGCCCAGGGAACCGTGAAATACATTCACGGAACGATGGGCAAAGGTCAGTGGACTTTTTACGGCGGACATGATCCGGAAGATTATCAGCACCGAGTGGGTGATCCACCGACTGATTTAAATCTTCACCCGAATAGCCCTGGGTATAGGCTGATCTTGAACAATATTCTGTTTCCCGCGGCAAAGAAGAAACATCAGAAGACCTGATATTCTGAATTGACAATAAGATGGTGAGTTCACGAAAGAACTGGGCTCAGATAGATTGAAAATTGAAATCATTCAGCTCATAATCAAATCTCCCTGACAAAACTTGGAATTGAGTCGAGTCTGGTGAAATCTTAAAGCCAAAAGTTCCTGAGAAGAAGAATTCTCCATAACTATTTGTTCCAACCTTTCTTATAAAAAGAGTTCCTTCATTGCTTTGTCCTGAATCATCAATTCGAAAATCTCTCCTAGAAATGTATTGAGCAAAGTTTTGGCTCTGATTGAGGTCAAAGCTCCTACCTTCAATACTTCGAATATCCTCTTCCGAACGAAGAAGGACATCTTTAAGAAAAAAAGAAATTGTAGAAGAACTTGAGTAACTCTGTTCAATTTGAAGTTCACCTCCTTCAAATGCGATAAAGGTACCCTCTTTCTCCTCTGATTCGTAAATAGTCACATCCCCTCTTCTCCCCGTTAATTGGTCGGATTCATTGAAGAATAACACTTTTTGACTTGTCCAAACAACTTCATTGACATAAGCACCAGCCGTATTTGCTCCCTCTTCTGAATACTGCGGCATTCTGGGATCATAAGGATCATAAATAAAAGAATGATCCTTATAACCACATGCTGCCATGGCCAAACCAAGCAATAGATATACGCACTTTAAATATTTCATTGCCTATTTATTAAAATCAACCCTAACCGAAAACTCAAGCCGAGAAAAATACAAATCAGTTCGAGGATCCAAAAACTTGCCAAAATCACCAATAACTCGATAATTCAACTGTGGAATATACCAATAGGTAAACTTTGATCCAATCGAAGCATTTCTGTAAAACTCGTACCTTATTTCAAGACTATTCCCAATGTTGTAAGGTCTAAACCCACTTCCTAAACGGTCGTCACGCTCATTTCCAGAGTAAACATCCAGCTTTATTGGATCTCCTATTTGGGTAAAGTGTAAACTTTGAGAAAGCCCTAAACCAACTCGAAGCGTATTTGTAACATTATAGTAGGCCTGAAATGATACCAACAGGCCATAACGATTGTAATCAAAATCTCGATCTGCTACTTTTTGGGAAAACTTACTGTAGAAAAACCCTAAGCCAATGCTCAAATCAAACTTTGAAGAGTCTAGATCATTAATTGTAAAACCTATTGTAGGATTAACAATTACGCCGCGTCTGGAAAAGTCAAGATCCTTCTGAGCCGTTCTATAAAAATCAAATTGGACTGGTAAGTCCAAATAGAGCTGCGCAGAAGAAACAGAAGGAATAAAAACAAATCCAAAAAGAACCAGATTAAGTTTTCTCAAGACCCTCAGGACTGCTCGTTTTCTGGTACTTGGAAAAATAGTTCTCATAGCAAATTTTGCTTTTCAAGATAGCGGAAATTTTCGCCCACTAAAAAAACACTTCCTCCATAATTAAATTTCCAAACCCATCAAATGGGTCTAGAGAGCAAGTCTGGGTAACCTCAGTCACGCTATGATTATTGTGAAAAATCTACTTTTGAAATCAATCTAAAACGGGTTTATCTATGAAATTCATAAAAAGTAGTTTCCTTCTGAATGCGCTGTTTCTTGTGCTGATGATTTTTTCTACACCGTTGCTTTTTGGACAATACGATGCAAATGAAGCGCCAACTGATTGGAAGAATCCCGAAATGATCGTTCACAACGACAGGCCTTGGAATATCGAAACGCCCGTGCACTTGTTGGACGATCCATTCACACCGACCGATAAAATGTTTGTTCGAAACAACGGGCTTATGCCAACGGATTTAAACGCTGAGGAATGGACCCTCACCATTGAAGGTGAATCCGTTCCAAATCCGAAAACTTACACATTGGCAGATTTGAAAAGTAAGTTTAAACACTACACCTATGCCTTAGTACTGGAATGCGGTGGAAATGGCCGAAGCGAAATGAACCCACCCGCCACGGGAAATCAATGGGGCTATGGAGCAGTTAATTGCGGAAAGTGGACAGGTATTCGGCTGCGCGACGTGCTGGAAGATGTCGGCATCAGCGATGATGCGGTTTACGTAGGTTATTACGGTACAGATAAGCACTTAAGTGGAGATCCGAAAAAAGTTGTGATTTCAAGAGGTGTACCGATGGAAAAAGCGATGGAAGACGAGACATTGATCGCCTTTGCGCTAAACGGTGAAGAGATTCCGATTGTGCATGGTTATCCGCTCCGGCTTGTAGTTGGCGGCTGGCCTGCATCAGCGAGCGGAAAGTGGTTGAATAAATTAGTGGTTCGAAATAAAGTACACGACGGGCCAAAAATGGAAGCGCCATCTTACAGTGTCCCAAAGCATCCTGTGCCTCCGGGGACGGAAGTTGCTAAAGAGGACATGATGATCATCGAGTCAATGCCCGTGAAGTCAGTGATCACGTATCCCAAGACGGGTGCTATGGTGAAAAGCGGGCAGGAAATAAACGTTCGTGGACATGCTTGGGCGGGAGATTTGAAAGTGGTAAAAGTTGAAATCTCTACTGACTACGGTCAAACTTGGGAAGACGCGAGTTTAAAGGAACCTCTAAATCGATTGTCGTGGCAGGATTTCAATACATCTGTGGTGTTGAAAGAGCCCGGCTATTATGAGATTTGGGTGAGAGCGACTGACGAAAACGGTAAGTCACAACCTATGGTGGTACCTGGATGGAATCCCCGCGGATACTTGAACAATGCTACTCATCGAATAGCCGTAAAGGTTGAATAATATGACAGCAGACAAACATTCAAAAAATTTCATTTTTCTAATGTTCGCGATGACGGTCATAGCATTGATTATTTCTGTCACTGCCGACGAGGATCAGCCATTGCCTCAAGTAGCCTCTAAGACAAAAGAAGTAAAAGCTTCACCTTTGATGAGCGAAGTAGTGGACGGTATTCACACACCCACCGGACTGATCGCAGATCAAAACTTTGAACTCGTGGTGAACAACTGTACCAGTTGTCATGCACCCAAATTGATCACCCAAAATCGGCAAACCGCTGATGGCTGGAAAAGCATCATAGAATGGATGCAGGAAAAACAGAACTTATGGGATCTCGGGAAGGATGAATCCAAGATAATAGCGTATTTGGCGAAAAACTACGCTCCTGAAAATGAGGGTAGAAGAAGAAATCTGAACCTTAAAAAGGACGAGTGGTATGTTTTGGAATAGATTCGCCATTATCGCCCTATTGATATTTGGCCTAGCCGCATGCACGACCGAACCTTCAGGGCCTTATGTCAATCACCCTGTTTTGATCGATACCAAGACTTGGGCAGCTGATCATGAAGAGACGGAGCCATTCGTGTACATAGATCTTAGATCACCGGAATTATACAATCAAGGACATCTTCCCGGAGCCATCAATCTTACCCGAAGTGACATACGTAAAAAAGATGCTGAGTTTTCGGGAATGGCAATGGAGCGAGATAAATTAGCTCTTTTACTGGGCAATAAAGGTATATCTTCAGATGACTGGCTGATTCTTTACGACGAGAAAGGAGGAGTTGAGGCTTCTCGATTTTGGTGGTTGATGAAGACATATGGTCACGAAAAAGTGAAAATCCTAAACGGGGATCTCTATCTGTTCGAAAAAGATCTGGAAGTGAATTATACTCCAAGAGAAAGCGGAGAATTTAAATTCACAAACAAAGCGCCGACTGACTGGGCGGTCGATTACAATGAATTCGAAAGAATGAGGGCACATCCGACCGTGAAGGTATTAGATTGTAGGTCAGCCGCTGAGTACAATGGAGAGTACATCAAGGATGGAGCCTATTTGGCGGGTCATATCGACGGAGCCGTGAACATTTGTTACAGCAATACGGTTGAAACAAAACAGGGAGGAAATCTAAAAGTAAAGCCACCCGCAGAACTTTTCATGGTTTATTCTGACTTTGCTCAACCAGATGATACCATCTTGGTTTACTGCCAATCGGGAGTCAGATCGGCCCATACGCTGATGGTACTAAGAGAAATATTAAACTATAAACACGTTTACAATTACGATGGATCTTGGATTGAGTGGTCGTACAGAAATCAAACAACAGCTGACAGCGTAAGCGAGAGCCCTAACGAGATAATATTATGAGCGAATACATAGATATTTTCATACAATCATTTTTGGGTACCGCCCAATGGACGTGGAACTCAATTATCTTTCAAGTTCCTTGGTATACCAATTACTTCTGGGGACTGATTGCAATTTCGCTAGTCGTTTGGGGATTGGAAATAGCCTTCCCATGGCGTAAGTCTCAAGGCATATTTAGAAAAGACTTCTGGCTGGATTTTTTCTACATGTTCTTTAACTTTTTTGTCTTTGCCATTGTCATCAGCGGAGTCTATTCTGTACTCGAAAAGGTCTTTGCAGATTTTGGCGTGACCATGGAATCGATTACTGTGATTGATTTAAGTGGATTGGCAATGGTTTGGCAACTGCTTATATTTTTTGTTATTCTCGATTTCGTTCAGTGGTTTACACACATTCTTCTTCATCGATATCCTTTTCTCTGGGAGTTCCACAAAGTTCACCATTCTGTAGCTGAAATGGGATTTGCTGCTCACTTGAGGTATCACTGGATGGAAAATATTCTTTACAAGCCGCTTAAAACTATTGGCGTAATGCTTTTGGGGGGATTTGAGCCAGAGCAAGCTTACATCGTGCACTTTGCGGCTATAACCATTGGCCATTTAAATCACGCTAATATTAAGCTGACCTATGGACCATTGAAGTATATTTTCAATAATCCGGTAATGCATCTATGGCATCACGTATATCACCTACCTGAGGGGCACCCGAATGGAATAAATTATGGTATTTCTTTGAGCCTTTGGGATTATATCTTCGGGACGGCATCT
Source organism: uncultured Cryomorphaceae bacterium (assembly GCA_964556465.1). Lineage (GTDB taxonomy): Bacteria > Bacteroidota > Bacteroidia > Flavobacteriales_D > Cryomorphaceae > JAKVAV01. Next base: position 19,420 of record CAZKXG010000039.1, read on the forward strand.
ATTCCAAATCCTGAAGATGGTCAGATCAAATTAGGTTTCCCTGGAGTTGAAGAATTCCCTCAGAAATTCGGCGGACAATTTGTGCATGGCTTTCATCGAAAGATTCAAAAATGATCGAATAGCCGTTATTTGATTTAAATAGAAGATCTATCGAACCAATTATTTCGAGAAGCCTCCACTTATTTATGGAGAGGAGGGATTGACCCTCAGGTCTTTTATGCTGTGGATTCAGCATTTTACATTCACTTATTGCATTCTCGGTACCTAATCTGGTCCTTTGTGGTCTATATCAGAAATAACTTTGCCAGTCTCTGTAGTAATCCTCTACACTGCAAGAGCATTCAGGAATTATATTAAGATATATAGAGGTTGATCTTTAATAACCCACTAAGCTTAAAGAAACCTAAAAATCATTTGTATCCTAAATAGATATTTCAAGATCAGTTGAGCATATAAATCTCATCTGAATCAAATGGATTATTCCTTCGCGTTGAATTCTTATTCAGTCTAGGCGCAGCTTTATCTAAAAGCGAGTTCGATAAAGCAGCCAGTCTAGAAATGCAGTATCTACTTAAAAAATCAGTCCCCACTTTAACTCTTAGGCACCATTCCGTATGCTACTCGACTTGATCAACCTCTAAACCGTATTTGGTTCAACTACACGGCTCGAATAGATCTTAGATTCAGCAAGTGAATAACCCTAAGTCTCTCAGCTCGCGTTGAAATAAATAAAAAGCTGAAAAATCTAAATATCTCCTAATCCGTCGATTTCCAAAAAAAAGATATACTTCATTATCATGATTGAGTCGTAAAAAGATTTGGGGTTCTTATAGAACCAAAAATTCTGTCCTTCATACGTACTTTGCTTGGCATCAATCGATCTTATCTGCTTCCAGACTACACATGTAATCACACTAAACATAAGAACCCCAAAATCGAAATCAGGTGGTGAATAAATTGGCGAAACGGGTGAAACAGAGGCTATCCCCAACTATCGGCAGGCAGACTCTCCTTCCAATGGTCGGCTGGAAGTACCATCTACTCTCCCTGAAGAGGATTACCTTCTCTGTCCGTTGAACTCCTTTTATTCCCATTCTAAAATTGATCACAAAAAAACCCCGTAGTCGTAACTACGGGGTTCATAATAAAAATTGGCGACGACATACTCTCCCGGAAAAACCAGTACCATCTGCGCTAATGAGCTTAACTTCTCTGTTCGGAATGGGAAGAGGTGGACCTCATTGCAATAGTCACCTAAAGCTGAAAGGCTGGGGAGCGACATTCCGCTCACCGATCTAATCATTATTAGACCATACCTAATAAGATTGACGTATTGGTTAATTTCAGAATTCAAAGTCTATGGGTAATTAGTATTGCTCGGCTTTGACATTACTGCCTTTACACCTGCAACCTATCAACGTCATCGTCTTTAACGACCCTTAAAAGAAATCTCATCTTGAGGTGAGTTTCGCGCTTAGATGCTTTCAGCGCTTATCTCATCCGCACGTAGCTACCCTGCGATGCAGC
>CAZKXG010000040.1:0-10663 GCA_964556465.1 uncultured Cryomorphaceae bacterium
GCAGTATCCATGACCGATACATGGTCTCTGTAATCGAGGTGGTGCTGGTCATCATAAATGCAGTGCTGCTGGTTTTTCTGGCGCTGCCGGTCACATCATCGGTAACAGCTCCGGTCCGTGTGGTTCCGGATCAGCCCCACCATATCTTTGCGCCGATGGACGGCATTTTAAAAGACCTGCTGGTAAGACCGGGGCAGTGGGTGGAAAAAGACGAGATGCTTTTCCGTTATGATGCCAGAGTGCTGGACAATACAGCCATCACTCAAGAAGAGCAATTAGATTTGGTTATGGCTTGGGCTAAAAGTATTATCAAGTCATAGCAAGCGCTTCCTCAAGTACTTCTTCTAGATTTCTGGTTCTATCAAAAAAGGATAGTACTGTCTGCATAACAGCATCGACTGTAGCATCAGGACATGAAGCGCCACTCGTCAAAACGATACGCAAAGGAGATTTTGAAATTAACCAGTTCTTCGAAACTTCCATCTTCTTCTCGGGATAATTAAAGTGGTGAATCTCCTCATCACTCTTTATTTCGTCCTTAGAACTAATGAAATAAGTCGGCATCTTTTCTTCACAAAGCTCCACAATATGAGAAGTATTGGAACTATTGTATCCACCTACCACCAAGGCCAGATCTGCTCCTTCTTTTAGGACACCCAAAGTGGCTCTTTGATTATCATTGGTAGCGTAGCACAAGGTGTCTCTGGTATCGGCAAAGTGATCTTTATACTCCGCCTCTCCGTAAAGATCTATCATTGTTTGTTTAAAGTAATCTGCTATTCCCTGTGTTTCTGTCGCTAGCATAGTGGTTTGATTGACCACCCCTACCCTGTCCAGGTCTTTAGAAGGATCAAAACCTTCGCTGTACTTCCCTGCAAATACTTCATAAAACTCACTTATCGGTCGTTCTTTCCGAATAAATTGCCCCAGAGTTAATGCTTCATCCATGTTTAAAATTACAACCGATGGAGCTCCTTGGTAGCTGTGAGAAAAGGTTGCCCTTGTTTCTTCGTGCTTGATCTTACCGTGGATTATTACAGAAAAATCATCTTTCCCCAACTGATCTGATCGCTTCCAAACTTTCTCCACAAAAGGGCAAGTAGTATTGTATTTCTCGACCTGAATGTCTTTCGAAGAGAGCAATTCCATTATCTCCACGGTCGTTCCAAAAGCAGGGATAATGACAATATCATCAGCTCTAAGTTCATCCCAATCCACAAATTGATTCCCGTGGGTGTCCATGATAAATTTAATCCCTTTGCTTTCCAAATCGGCATTTACTGTAGGGTTATGAATCATTTGACTAAGTAAGAAAATCCTTTTGTCAGGGTTTTCTTCTATAGCTCGATATGAAATCTCAATGGCATTTTCTACACCGTAGCAAAAGCCAAAATGACGTGGAACCAAAAACTGAACCGGACCAAAATCAAGAATGGAAGGTGAAAAATCTTTTTTCCTCGGGTCAGTAATCTTTCGAGACTCCTTTACCTTTGCGATAATGGGTGAACGATAGAAATCCGGAACTTCGAAGCTTTTCATGTAACAACAATTAGTCTGTTCAACAGCAAAATTAGGGTAAAGTTTCTCCTACAAATCATTAATCTCTATTTTCCCACCCTTTAAGTTGAAAAAAATGAAAGGTTCGTATTTATTGTTGCTCATCATACTGTGCGGCTGTTTTAAGCCTGATGCTGATATGACCGTTGAGAAATTCGAGATGTTCTCAAACTATTCCCTCTCATCGGATACTTTGACTCTCGAGATGGATTTAAGCCGAGGTCCCTTTAAGGGAATAACGCTACCATCAGACTCAGCAACCGGTTCAAGAGATTACTTCCATTTAAATTTCGACATCCAAAACAAAGGCGCTACCGAACGTTTTTTCTACAAGATTTATTACCGGAATATTTCCTACAAGCATGCTGATTATGTTGAAGGAGAATTCAACCCGAAATCTTCCGAAAATTTTTACGGATCGTGGTCTGGCATCGATGTTCCCCGATTTAAACTCACAAAAACAATCAAAGAAAACGAGCGAATAGAGGTTAAGGATTCGATCAGGATAATGGGAAATCCGTTTAACGAACCTCGTTTTTTCGGACCTGATCCAAGGTCAAATCAGTTTGACGGCACCGACGTGGTGAAGATGATCAAAATCATTCAAAGCAATCCCGATTGGCTGAGCACTGTAGAAGACAAAGCTTTGGCTTCCAACCAGAGTCTGGAAGATCAATTGCGATTTGATGCCATTTGGACTTTAAGAAATACTCAGTCAAAAGACACCACCAATCTCCGTTTCCGCAATAACCCGAGGGTTGGTTTATATGAATTCATGTTGGTGATTGGTAGAGAATCTTTGATCGAATCAATTCCTGAATATGCTTTCAATCATGAGTTAACAAATCCTGAAACCGGAGTTAGATCCAATCCCTTTTATTTCTTTCCCGAAGCTGAGAAAAAATCGAATCTTATCGTGCAAAAGAGTGACCAACACTTAAGAACTTATGCCATTCTAAAACCTGACTACGGTCTCTATTATGATCAATTTGATTTCAAAGAAGCCTATTCGGGATCTAATTGTGGGAACGACACGACTGCCTTTGAAAGTGCTCATTTCATTCAGTACATTAACACTCCTGTACTCGACTCCTCTCTCAACAATATAGACCAGGTGTTGAATGTGACTGAAAGTATGACATTGAAACAGTTCAGGGATTGGGCCGAAAATTTAGAGAGGAACCAAAATTCATTCGTATCGCTGGCAAACAAACCCTGCAAAAACGCATCGCACGATGCCGATCAGAATGTGATACTTGTTAAGAACCCAGGAAATTCGGAGAAACCATACAGAAAAGAAAATGGTGGAATTGAAGGTAGATTCGGATTTACATTCGGAAAGTTCAAGGCACGAATTGAGTTTCCGGAGCTTTTGAGCCAGGAGAATGTTTGGAATGGAGTGACCTGTGCTTTTTGGTTAAAGTTCCTTTCCCTAGATGAATGGAATACCAGAGATGAGTGTAAGACAGGTGAAGGATATGCGCTGGAGTATTTGGGACAAGACAAGGTCAAGAGAGGACCAAGATCGACATACAGTGAAATAGATATCGAAATTGTTAAGGCCGCCAAGCACTGGCCACCTCTATCTTACTCAGGTCATGCCGATACGGTAGATTTTGATGATCCCTCTTCAAATCGCGATTTGATCATAGCTTGTACCAACTGGGATTTGGCTTGTAAGGATCCGAGTCAGTTCGGCGTAGGGGTGAAAGCCTTTAATGAAGGTGACAATACGTATTACACCCACCGATGGGGCGATTGGTACAAGGCGCTCACCTCCAAGAATCCCCACCCGCATGACAACACCGTTGGTCAACCGATGTGGTACGAAATAGATTGGAAGCCCACCAGCCTTACATGGAGGGTCGGGGAAACCAAGGAAACAATGCAGCGAATTTGTTTTATGGACTCTTCGATTACCAAAATTCCCAACAACGCTATGAATCCTGTAGTGAGCCAAGAGTTCCATTATGGACATTGGTGGCCCACAACACCATTTCCACAAGGAGATATCCCTTACCCTAAAAATGATATAGTAGGTAAAGTAATCGAAATAAGAGTGGAATAAGTTCGTGTTAGTTATTGAAAAACATTACCTTCGCGCCTCCTAAAAAATGAGGTGTCATGGTTACCTCTTCAATAACACTACTCACATCTGCCATGAAGTTGTGATACAAAGAACTGCCTTTTCTATGGCAAATGAAGACAAAAAGGTTTCTGAAGAAACCGAAAACACTCAAGCAGCTGCTGAATCTAAGCCTGCTGAAACCCAAGAAAAAGTAACGGAAAGCACTGAGAAAACTGCAAAAGCAGAAGAGCCAAAAGCTGAGGTTGCTGAAAAGACTCCTAAAACGGAAGCTGCTCCTGCGACCGAAGAGGAAGCGGAAGAAACAACCGCTGAAGCGCCGACTGAAGATACAGATGCAGATCCTGACGGTAACGACATTGTAACTCGTCAAAAGGAAGAAGAAGTTGGACGTGATGATGAAGACGGTGATGAACTTAACCTTTATGAAGGACGAGAGGAATTCGACCCTGCCAACTTCGACTGGGAGAAATTTGAACACGGAGCTGAAGACTATAACGAGACAGAAAGAGCTAGCCTCGATGAAATGTACGATGACACTTTGAACGCAGTTCAGCAGGGAGAAGTGGTAAAAGGTAGCGTTGTAGACATCACAAAAAAAGAAGTTGTAGTTAACATCAACTACAAATCTGAAGGGATTGTAACAGCGAATGAATTTCGCTACAACGAAGACCTGAAGATTGGAGATACGGTAGATGTATACGTTGAAAGTCTTGAAGACAAAAACGGACAACTTGACATATCACATAAGACTGCTCGCATGCACGAAGCATGGCGTAAGGTGAATGCAGCTCTTGAAGATGATACAATCATCACAGGAAATATTAAATGCCGCACAAAAGGTGGATTGATCGCAGATGTTTTTGGATTGGAAGCCTTCCTTCCGGGATCTCAGATCGATGTAAAACCAATTCGCGACTACGACATGTACGTAGGCAAGAAAATGGAATTCAAAGTTGTGAAAATCAACCATGAGTTCAAAAACGTAGTGGTATCTCACAAAGCGTTGATCGAAGCAGAACTCGAAGAACAGAAAAAGCAAATCATCGGTGGCCTCGAAAAAGGTCAGGTACTCGAAGGTACCGTGAAGAACATCACATCTTATGGTGTATTCATCGACCTTGGGGGAGTAGACGGTTTGATTCACATTACCGATTTGAGCTGGGGACGCATTAATCACCCTGAAGAGGTGGTTGAGCTTGACCAGAAAATCAATGTGGTTATACTCGACTTTGACGACGACAAGAAAAGAATTGCTTTGGGCTTGAAACAATTGACTGATCATCCTTGGGATACCATTAGTGATGAAGTTCAAGTAGGTAGCAAGGTGAAAGGAAAAGTAGTTGTGATAGCAGACTACGGTGCTTTTGTAGAAATCGCTCCAGGTGTTGAAGGGCTTGTTCACGTAAGTGAAATGTCTTGGTCACAACACTTGAGAAGTGCTCAAGACTTCTTGAACGTAGGTGACGAGATTGATACAGTAGTTCTATCCATCGACAGAGAGGAAAGAAAAATGTCACTTGGAATCAAACAATTAATGCCTGATCCATGGGCAAGCATTGTTGAGAAGTATCCTGTAGGAAGCAAGCACAAAGCTTCTGTGAGAAACTTCACCAACTTTGGAATCTTCGTAGAATTGGAAGAGGGAATTGATGGGTTGGTTCACATTTCTGATCTAAGCTGGTCTAAGAAAATCAAGCATCCATCTGAATTCTGCAATGTCGGAGATGAGATGGAAGTGGTAGTTTTGGAAGTAGATCAAGACAACCGTCGTTTGAGCCTCGGTCACAAACAACTTGAAGAGAATCCTTGGGATGTTTTCGAGTCAGTATTCTTAGAAGGATCGACACACGAAGGAACGGTTACGAGTATCGAAAACAATACGGCAACCATTGCAATGCCTTACGGGGTAGAAGCAGTAGCGCCTGCAAAGCACTTGCTCAAAGCAGATGGAAGCAGTATTAAAGTAGATGAACGCGCGGAGTTTGTCGTTCTTGAATTCAACAAGAACCAAAGGCGCATCATGGTTTCTCATACTCGCACTTTTGAAGAAGATCCGAAGTTGAACAAAGCAAAAGAAGCGGCTGAGAGAAAGGCATCTTCGAAAGCAGCTTCCAAGGCAGTTCAGAATATTCAAAAAGGTCAAGAGAAAACAACTCTTGGAGATTTAGATGTTCTTGCCGGTCTCAAAAACGAAATGGAGAAAGACGAAAAAGCAGCTACAGCTAAAGCTGCTAAGAAATCAAAAGAAGACAAAGAGGAAGAGTCTTAAGTCCTTTTCTGTTTATTCATATTAGATTAAAAGCCGCATTCAATAGAGTGCGGCTTTTTTTGTCTAATACCGATTTTTTTTGGCGAAAATTTTGATTCATTGAAATAACCTACTACATTGGCAGGGCAAAATTACCAGTTTGTCTAAAAAAAAAGGCGGTTGGGAATTAGCAAAAATCAAACAAGGAGAGTTCTCCTTGAATTTTAACCAAATTATTAACCAAAAACAATTCTTATGAAGATGCATTTTACAAAAATGTTTACAGTCTGTTGCGCCATCGTATTTGGTGCTTTCATGACATCTAACGTAATGGCCCAAGGTGGTTGTTTAAACACTGCTGCTTTCGGTGGCGCCGATGTTACTGTTGAAGGTCCGAATGGACAATTGATAGGTATTTCTACTTGTTCGTATGAAGAAGAGTATTCTACAATTACAGGTGTTCCCGTTGGAGAAGACCTTGAATTCACTCTTGATGCCGACGGAGATGGTGGTTACATTACTGTACGTCGCGATTCAGCGGCTGGTGCGATAGTAGCTGAAGGTTTCAGCCCGCTTACCGTTTCAGGAACTAGTGGTGCAGACCTTTTCCCACATTGGAATACAGATGATGCTTGTGGTACACTTGCCTCTTGTGTAGTGACTACCGTTCAATGCGTTTCTTGCGCTACGGAGTGCCCTGATGGAAACATCGGTGACGCTTGTGATGATGGTGACGAAACTACTGTTGGAGATGTGATTGGTGAAGACTGTGTTTGTGCAGGAGTTCCTGCTACAGGAGATTGCTTGAACACTTCAGCATTTGGATCAGCCGATCTTTCTACAGCGGGTTCTGGATTGGTTACTGTTAGTACTTGTTCATACCAATCTGAGTATTCTGTAATATCCGGAATTTCCGGTGGTCAGACATACCAGTTTTCTATCGTTGAAGGTGGGTACATTACCGTAAGATTCGATTCTTTAAATGGTCCTGTTGTTGCACAAGGTCCTTCACCTCTTACTTTCTCTGCACCGGCAGACAACGATTTATTTGCACATTGGAATACTAACGGTGCTTGCCAGCAGGACTTCGTTTGCGTTGAAACAACTGTTCAATGTACTACATGTCCTGATGACTGTCCTAATGGAAACATTGGTGACCCTTGCGATGATGGAGATCCTTTAACTGAGGGAGAGACTATTCAGCCTGACTGTACTTGTGGTGGAGGAATTGTACCGCCATCTAACGACAGCTGTGATGACGTTAATAGCCTATTGGCTTGTGGTCAAACAATTGAAGCAACTACAGAAGGTGCTTCAGGTGAAGACGTAGCTCCATCAGGTTGTGGATTTTCTTATCTTGGATCACCAACTTTGTGGTACGCTTTCCAAGCAAATGGTACTGACAACTACACTGTGACTGTTGACGCAGGTGCAACATCTCTTTCTTGGGATGGTGTGTTATATGTATACTCCGGCGCTTGTGGAAGCCTCGTTGAAGAAGCGTGTTCTGACACATCTTTCAGTGGAGGTTCAGAAGCTGTTGAATTAATCGCTCCTGCTGCAGGTATCTACTATGTTTTAGTACATGACTACAGCGGTTTTGATACTTTCTCTATCTCATTGGATTGTGAGTCGAGTTGTGCGAATCCATTCCCTGCAGTTGATGAAGCAAGCCTTAGTACTACTTTCACTGGTAATTCATTCTTAACTGAGTGGGATGCTGTTCCTGGTCAGATTGGATGTCAAATCAGAGTTAGACTAGCAGGTGCTGGCAGCATTCTTGGTGCTCAGATAATCGGTGGAGCGGGCGCAAGCTCATTCAACATCCCTGGTGGAGTTCTACAGCCTGGTACAGACTACGAATGGCAAGTGAGATGTGGATGCTCTCAAACTCCACTAGTAGCAGGTCCATTCACTACTTGGCAGCCCTTCAGTACTCCTGGCGGAGCAGCTATCTCTTCTTTACCAAACCCAACAGAAGGTCAGTCTAATGTGACTTTCACTGTTGCTGAAGAAGGATACACTACGCTAGAAGTATTTGACATGAGTGGTCGTTTAGTTGATGCAATCTTTACAGGGGTTGCCCAGCCAAACAATGACTATCGTTTCGAGTTTGATGGTTCGTCACTTCCTAACGGAGTGTACATCTACCGTTTGACTACTGAAACTGAAGTAGTAAATGACAAATTCATGATTGCAAAGTAAGCAGTCGATAATACCTTATTTAAAAGCCATCTGCCTTTTGGGTAGATGGCTTTTTTGTTTTTGGCTACTACTACTAATCGATTCCAAGTGATACTAAAAGGTACGATTCTTTATAATTTAAATTGTCTAGCATCTGCACAGAAGTTTCCTTTACAGAACCTGCCACCTGCATTTCAACGATGCGATTCATAACGTATGCATTTTGATTCCTTGAAAAACTAATGTAACTTGTGAGCTCAGTCAAGCTATTAGTCGATTTTATTTGACGGTTAGCCGAAATATAAGTTAACGTGGAGTAAACATCTCCACATTTTTTTAACCAAATTATTAACCAAAAACAATTTTTATGAAGATGCATTTTACAAAAATGTTGTCAGTCTGTTGCGCCATACTCTTTGGAGCAGTTATTTCGTCAACAGCTTTCGCTCAAGGCGGATGCGAAAACACGGCTGGCTTCGGTAGCGCTGACATTAGCGTTGAAGGACCAAACGGTCAATTAATCACTATCTCTACTTGCTCTTACGAAGAGGAGTTTTCTACGATTACAGGAGTTCCTGCCGGCGAAGACATTGAGTTTACGTTGTCAAGTGGTGGTTACATCACTGTAAGATCTGACTCTTCAAACGGAGCTGTTGTGGCAGAAGGCTTTAGCCCTGTTACCGTTTCTGCAGCCAGTGGAGCTGACCTATACCCCCATTGGACGGTAGATGACGCTTGTAACACGGCAGCATCTTGTGTGGTTACTACAGTACAATGTGCTACATGTGCAACAGAATGTCCTGATGGTAACATCGGAGATGCTTGCGATGATGGTGACGAAAACACCGTTGGAGACGTAATTGGTGAAGACTGCGTATGTGCAGGTCAACCACTTACAGGTGACTGCTTGAACGCAACAGCCTTTGGTTCGGCTGATTTGAGCGAAGCTGCTAATGCACTAATAAGTATCAGTACTTGCTCATACCAAGAAGAGTACTCGACAATCACAGGTGTTTCTGCCGGTGAAGACATTGAGTTCGCTATTGTAGAAGGAGGTTACATTACAGTAAGATCTGACTCTGCAAACGGAGCAGTTGTAGCACAAGGAACATCACCTGTGACTGTTTCAGGCGCGAGTGGTTCAGACCTCTTTGCACATTGGAATACAGACGGAGCTTGTGGTCAAGCTGCAACTTGTGTTGAAACAACTGTTCAGTGCCTCACTTGTGGTACTGACTGTCCTGATGGAAACATCGGCGATCCTTGTGATGATGGTGACCCATTGACAGAAGGAGAAACTATTCAAGAAGACTGCTCTTGTGGCGGTGGAGTTGTAGTACCGTCAAACGACAATTGTGATGGAGCAACTGCTTTGGCATGCGGAGATTCTTTAGCCGGAACTACCGAAGGCGCTAATCCGTTTACTAATTCTCCATCAGGCTGTGGCTTCAGTGCTACTGCTCAATTGGATGTATGGTACAGCTTTGAAGCTAACGGAACAGACGATTACACAGTTTCCTCTGCAGGTGGACCATCATTTGATGGAGTATTATATGTTTACTCAGGTACTTGTGAAGAATTGGTAGAAGTTGGATGTTCTGACGATACCTTCACAGGAGGTGTTGAAACAGTAGAGCTTATAGCTCCTGCCGCCGGTGTGTACTACGTGCAGGTTTATGACTTCAGTGGTTCAGGCACGCTCACTATGAGCCTAGCATGCGAAAGCGCTTGCGCAGATCCATTCCCTGCTGTTGACGAGGAAAGCTTAAGCACTACGTTGGTAGGAAATGCTTACCTAGTGGAGTGGGATGCGGTCGAAGGACAGATTGGATGTCAGTTACAACTGCGTTCTGTGGCAGGAGAAGGAATAGCTAAAACTACTCTATTTGGCGAAGACGTAAGCAGTACTGAAATTCCTGGTTACCTTTTGGAGTTCAGCACAGATTACGAATGGAGAGTACGTTGTGGTTGTTCAGTTGATCCTTTAGTAGCGGGTCCTTACAGCTCATGGCAACAGTTCACTACTCCCGGTTCGGCTATCTCTTCTTTACCAAACCCAACAGAAGGTCAGTCTAATGTGACGTTCACCGTTGTAGAAGAAGGATATACGACTCTTGAAGTATTTGACATGAGCGGTCGTTTAGTTGATGCTATCTTTACAGGTAATACTCAACCGAATAACGAGTACCGCTTCGAATTTGACGGTTCTTCACTTCCTAGCGGAGTGTACATTTACCGTTTGACTACTGAAAACGAAGTAATCAACGATAAATTTATGATTGCGAGATAAGCTTTCATTAATTATTTGAGAAAGCCGTCTGCCTTTGGTAGACGGCTTTTTTTATTTGTAAGAATCTATCACGTATTTTCGCGCTCCACCATCTGTTCATCATGATCAACTTAGTTCCTTTTAAGGCTGTAAGACCTCCTCGCGATAAAGCTCACTTAGTCGCTTCACGATCGTATGTATCCTATACTCCCGCTGCATTAAACAGAAAGCTTTCTGAAAACCCCTACTCTTTCATTCACATTATTAACCCGGAGTTTTCGACCAGGGAAAAACCAAAGAAAAACAGCCCTGCAAG
>CAZKXG010000040.1:10673-16396 GCA_964556465.1 uncultured Cryomorphaceae bacterium
CATAAGGATTTGAATATATAACAAAATTCCAGTTTCCGTTTAATCTGCTCTTCCAATTCAATCAACACATCCAGGATATCAGAGAAAGAAATCTTCTGCCTGATAACCATAAAGCTTTCTACCTCTATGAACAGTCTTCACCAGAAGCAAGCTTTATTGGTTTCATTGGAGGCGTTTCGACCTCAGATTACCGCAACGGACGCATTAAAAAACATGAACAGACTCTTACTAAAAGAGAAAAGATGTTTTGCGAATACTTGGATGTTTGTGGATTCAATGCTGAGCCTGTTTTACTTACTTACCGGGAAAACATCTCTGCTATCGATGCATTCAAAGCCACAAAGAGATTGGAAAGGCCTGAGTATGAATTCACGACTACAGACCGGACTACTCACCGTATGTGGATAATATCCGATGACGAGGATATTGATAGAATAAAAGCAGCGTTCCAAAAAGTGGATGCCCTCTACATAGCAGATGGACATCATAGAATGGCAAGTTCGGCACTTCTTGCCGAAAAGAAAGCAGCTGAGAATCCACACCATACCGGATTGGAGGATTATAACTTTACCATGGCTTTGGTAATGCCGGGAGAGACTCTAAGAATTTCTCCCTTTCATCGGCTGATTGGAAAAGGAATGGAAATTACAGAAGATGAATTGCTGCAGAAAGTTCGTCTGCTATTTGATATTAAAAAAGTCAATAGTGAATACCTTCCGCAATCAAAGAGGCAATACGGACTTCGGCTGAAAAGTGGATGGTATGTACTTTCACTCAAGGAATTTGAAGGAGATGAATCCGCTTTGAGTCATTTAGATTCTGTTATTCTCACCGAAACAATACTAGAGCCAATTTTAGGAATTACAGACCAGAAGACAGATAAAAGAATTCAGTTTATTCCGGGAAATTTGAGTTTAGCACCTTACGAAAGCTCAATTGAACGCGGCCATGCAAAAGCTCTTTTTACTTTATGCGAGGTTACGGCAGAGGAACTTTATGCTATATCAGATGAGGCGAGCACTATGCCACCAAAAAGTACCTTTATAGAACCCAAACTAAGAAGTGGGTTGACCATTATGAGTTTGAAATAGTCCAAAAATAGAGGTCGCGATCATCTCCTGCACTTACAAGAGATTCATCGTTTATCCACTTTACCACATTTACTGAATGCGTATGCCCTAGAGGTCCCTTTCGGGCAATTCTCAACGGATTTTTCAGGTCATCGGGGTTCCAGATTTTCACAGTCTTGTCTCGACTACCTGTGGCAAAATATTTTCCCGAAGGAGAAATTTCCAGTGAATAAATAGCAAAGTTATGTGCGGGAATGGCCTCTCTTTCGAAGACCTCACCATGCTTATAATCCCAGAGTCTGATATGGCCATCTCTTCCTACGGTCAATAGTTTTTCGAGGCTTAGCCATGCCATATCGTATACCCCACCTTCATGTGCTTGCCATTCATAAATCACATTATAGTATTCTGTCTCGAGAATGCGGATATAGCCATCACTTCCTCCTACAAATAGTCTACCCCCTTCAGAATCAGTAAGGGAAGAACGCAATTTATCATCTGAAAGAGGCAAAGACCAACTGAGCGAAAAGTCAGTGGAATCCACAATAGACAAAACCCCATCCCCTCCGAGGAAATACAAAAAAGGCTTTGATGGATTGGCAACAATTCTAAAAATAGGACGAGTATGATACTTCAGGTGTCGAATTTCCTTTTTGGTGGTCAGATCTATGATGTGCACCCCTCCCAGGCCTTGGCCGACGAATAGATATTGGTCCAGCTTCTTTATTGAGTACACGGGAGCATCCAATCTGATGGAGAAACTGTCAGGAACAAACTCCTCTAAAGACCACACCCCTATCATTTTATCTGAGGACCCTGAGAAGAGTCTCGATGAACTTGAATCTATACAGAGACAATAAACAGACGCCGCGTGCCCTTTTAGCACCTTTTTCAGATCAGATTTCATGTGGTGCAAAAGTAGGACTTACAATATTTTTCAACACACCTTCGACGAACCACCGATTATTATCGACGAACTGAATTTCTTAACAATTCGATAATTCTTTAAGCGTGCAAAAATGAAGAATTTGAAGTAATCTTGCAGGGTAACTTAAAAAACAAATCATTATGACCAAAATTCGACTGTTCAGAGCAACGATGTTGTCTGCAGCCTTACTTTTTTCTACTCTGACATTCGGGCAGAGTGATCTTATTATTACAGCGGTATTTGATGCCACACTTTCGGGAGGAACGCCCAAGGGAGCTGAAATTTACGTTCTCAACGATGTTGCAGATTTGAGTGTTTACGGAATCGGTTCTGCTAACAATGGAGGCGGATCTGATGGTGAAGAATTTACTTTTCCCGCCGTGTCTGCAACGGAAGGCGACTTTATTTATGTTTCTTCCGATAGTGCACGTTTTAACGAATTTTTCGGATTTGACTCAGACTATGTTTCGGGAGCGCTTTCAATAAACGGAGATGATGCAGTTGAGCTTTTCCAAGGTGGCGTATCAGTAGACGTTTTCGGAGATATCAATGTGGATGGTTCCGGACAATCTTGGGAATATGCTGATTCATGGGCATATAGAGCAAACGGCTCTACTCCTACCACTACTTTCAATGCAGGCGATTGGACCATTCCGGGTCCGGATGCTCTTGATGGTGAAACAACAAACGCTTCTGCCTCACAGCCCGTTCCTGTAGGAACGTTTGATCCAGAGGGTGGATCAACAATAACTCCATACACCATTAGCGAAATTCAAGAAACTACCGACCCTTCAGGAGATTCACCAAGAGTGGGTGAAACTGTTGAAACTTCAGGAATCGTTACAGCCGTTGGAAACGGCGGGTTTTGGATTCAAGACGGTACAGGAGCTTGGACAGGAATTTTTGTCCTGGACGCTTCAACCATTGCCATGCAAGGCGACAATGTTACCGTTACGGGCGCAGTTCAAGAAAGCAATGGCCTAACTCGTATTTCTGCTACTTCGGTGGCCATAACATCATCCGGCAACCCTCTCCCTTCGGCTACTTCGGTCTCTACAGGTGCTGCAGGTGTTGAGGAATTCGAATCAGTGTTGCTTTCCGTAAGTGGAGCTATTTGTGTAAACGCTGATGCCGGATTTGGTGAGTATGTACTCAATGATGGTTCAGGTGACTACCTGGCTGACGATGCACTATTTGCATTTGTGCCCACACAGTTTGCCGAGTACGATGCGGTAGGAGTTGGCTTTTTCAGTTTTGGTAATTTCAAATTATTGCCTCGCGACGCTGATGATATTGAGGATACAGGAAACGACCAATTGGTCGTTGGCTTTGCCTCTACTGAAGCGGATGTTCTGGAAAATGAAGGTTCTGTAAGTTTCGATGTTAATATTGTAAATCCATCAATCTCAGCTACTGACGTAGATGTAGTTGTTACAGGAGGCACCGCTGCTGCCGGAGTTGACTACACGTTTAGCGGCCCTGTTGCTTTGACATTCGCAGGATCGAGTACAACACCTCAAAGCTTTTCGGTGACCATCATCAACAACGGAACGGAAAACGAGGACAAAACGATCACATTTGGATTGGCGAATGCCACCAATGGAGCCCTTCTTCTTCCTGATGCATTTACTTTGACCATTTTGGATGACGAAGTTACCCTTACAGATATTGCTATCGCTGCGGAAACTGATGTTGATGGTGTAGCTATTAATAACGGCCAAGAGTACAACATTCTCGGAGTGGTATTAGGAGTGAACCTCTCAAGCACGGGACAACAATTTACCGTAGTTGATGCTTCAGGTGGAATTGGTGTTTTCAGTGGATCGATCGTTTCAGAATATATTGTTACTGAAGGTGACGAAGTGTTGATAGCGGGAACAATAAATCAGTTTAACGGGTTGACTCAAATCGCGCCTTCATCGATCTCACTTATTTCTCAAGGAAACGCAATTCCTAATCCGGTTGATGTAGACCAATTGGGAGAGCTTACTGAGTCACGCTTGGTGGTTTTCGAATGTGCTACAATACTTGACCCCACGGACTGGACAAATTCAGGATCAGGTTTCAACGTTCAAGTTTCAAATGGAACGGATACCATTACCGTTCGCGTTGACAACAATACAGACTTGTACAACGAGCCCGCACCTGAAGGTGAATTTGATGTAGTTGGAATTGGAGGTCAGTTTGATTTCTCCAATCCATTTACTGACGGTTATCAGTTGCTTCCAAGAACTTCTGCTGATATCTTAGCGTCGTCTTGCGAAACACCGGTTTGCGAAAACCCATTTCCAGCCGTTAATCCTGCAAGTTTGAGTACTACCATTCTTTCAAATGCAGTACTTACTGAATGGGAAGAAGTAGATGGACAAATCGGTTGTCAAATTCAAGTTAGACTTGCCGGAGCCGGCTCATTATTAGGCGCTAAAATAATAGGTGGAGTGAATGCAGACTCATTTGTTATCCCCGGAGGAGTTCTAAACCCTGGAACAGATTACGAATGGCGGGTGCGCTGCGGTTGTTCTCAAACACCATTAGTAGCAGGACCATTCTCAGCTTGGCAGTCATTTTCAACGGGATCAGGAATCTCCATTACATCTAGTCCGAACCCGACAAACGGTCAGTCATTCGTAAACTTCAGTGTTAGTCAGTCAGAAATGACTACGCTCGAAGTGTACGATATGACCGGTAAAATGGTAGAGGCGCTATTTAGCGGGATCGCTCAACCCGGAAGTGACTATCGTTTTGAATTCAACGGTACCGCTTTGCCAAACGGAATTTACATTTATCGATTGACTACTGAGTCTGAAGTAAAAACTGAGAAATTCATGATTTCAAAGTAAGAAACTGAAGGATTTATTTTTTAAGCCTACCCTGTTCAGGGTAGGCTTTTTTGTTTATAAAACCATTGATCAAAAATTCAAAAAAAACCTCGTTAAATGCTCAATTTCAACTATGTATACGTCTCATTTTGGAAAATATACACTTACTTTCAGATGTATAAAAAACATTTTAGTGATTGCATCATTGGTGACTTTTGCATACCTTCGGTGCGTTAGTGTACTTTTTACACTATCGATCAATCAAACCAAAAATTTAAACCAATGAAAAAATTACTTGCCTTTTCGCTTGTGCTCTTTTTTTATGGAGCCTTACAAGCACAGAATGAATCACTCACTTTTCGAGTAGATGCGAACAACATTTCATCTTTGAGTCCGAATGGTATTCACGTAGCAGGTAGCTGGCAAAGTGAAGCGAATGGAGATGCAGATTGGGTACCCGGTGCAAATCAGATGGACGACGCTGACGAAGACGGGGTTTATGAACTAACCGTTCAAGTACCTGCAGGATCTTATGAATACAAGTTTATAAACGGAAATGATTGGAGCGAAAACCCTGAAGGAGTTCCCGGAGAATGCTCAGTGAATGGAAACCGAGGAGTAGATGTAGTAACAGGAGGTGTGACAACCGACCTTGTGTGTTTTGGAAGTTGCGAAGAGTGTCCAACTACAGGAGGAGGAGATGTAAACGTTACATTTTCCGTAGACGCTTCTCAACTTGGGAGTATCGACCCAGCGGGTATTCATATTGCGGGAACGTTTAACGGTTTCTCGCCTGAGCCCATGACTGATGCCGGTGGC
This sequence comes from uncultured Cryomorphaceae bacterium, assembly GCA_964556465.1. Taxonomy (GTDB): domain Bacteria; phylum Bacteroidota; class Bacteroidia; order Flavobacteriales_D; family Cryomorphaceae; genus JAKVAV01. Next base: position 16,310 of record CAZKXG010000040.1, read on the forward strand.
GGCGTCTACACATTCATCGCCTTAGTTCCAAGTAACGCTACCGTTCTGTACAAGTATACCAATAGCTCGGATTTTAGTGGTGTAGAG
>CAZKXG010000040.1:16413-17339 GCA_964556465.1 uncultured Cryomorphaceae bacterium
CCTATGAGTTGACTCTTTTAGTTGATGCATCGCAATTGGCTGCTATAAGTGATACCGGTCTCCATGCAGCCGGAACTTTCAATGGCTTCTCACCTGCTCAGATGACCGACATAGGTGGAGGAGTTTACTCGCTTTCTGTAACTGTTGAAGAAGGTTCAACCGTACTTTGGAAGTATATCAACGGAGCTACATTTGGTGATGAAGTAGAATCTGTGCCAGGAGCTTGCGGAGCCGATGATGGTTTCGGAGGTTTCAACAGAGTATTGACGATGCCTTCAGCAGATACAACCGCAGGACCTGTTTGTTTTGCCCAATGTGTAGCTTGCGAAGTCGCACCGGATGATTACATGCTTACCTTATCAGTAGACGCCTCTGATCTCGATGCCATTAATCCGGAAGGAGGCATTCACGTAGCGGGAACCTTTAATGGATTTTCTCCTACGGCAATGAATGACGATGGAGATGGGGTTTATTCCTTTTCAGTGATGGTAGCAGAGGGAACCCAAGTTCTTTACAAATTCTTGAATAGCACGGATTTCTCGGCTGCCGAGACAGTGCCTGAGGCTTGTGGACAGGACGATGGTTTCGGAGGGTTTAATCGAGTATTGACAATGCCATCGGCTGATCTTTCCGTTGGTCTAGTATGCTTTGCTTCTTGCGAGGCGTGTCCAGCCGCTCCACCTTGCGAAAACCCTTATCCATCTGTAGACTTCAATAGCTTAACAGGAACAGTTCTTCCAAACGGAAAACTACGCTTCGAATGGGAACCCATTGAAGGACAAATCGGTTGTCAAATAAATATAGTTGTCGGTGAAGGACCACAGCAAGCAACTAAAGTTGTTGGAGGTGCGAATGCCAGTTCATTTACAGCACCTGCAGGCCAATTGGTTCCATTTACTACTTATAATTTCAGAGTAAGATGTGGT
>CAZKXG010000040.1:17349-20812 GCA_964556465.1 uncultured Cryomorphaceae bacterium
TGTCAACAAAACCCGATCATCGCCGGAGCCTACACGGATTATGCCGCAGTATTCTACCTTCCACCGGGAATTACAGAAGAAACGGGAACAGCTTATTCAGACACACCACTTGCTCAAGTGAATAGCGATATCCAGTGGGCAAATACGAATCTCGGTTCAAGTGTTATCGGCGAGCTTTTCTCAATGACATCTGATGAATCATGGGTTCGGGTAGCTCCAAACCCTGCACAAGACAATGTAAACCTTTCTTATAATTCAACTGAAGAAGGACAAGGGTTGATTCAAGTCTTCGACGCTCAAGGAAAACTAGCTTTAGAGAGAGTCATGACTTTCACCAAAGGCTTGAACAAGGTTAATTTGAACTTGAATGAGTTAGAAAACGGCATTTACATCGTAGAAGTACTAAAAGGTGAGAGCCGCGAGTCAGTAAGGCTTTTGATGCAATAAGAGTAGATTTTAAAAGTGAGTCATTTATGACGTAGAGAAAGCGACGCAGGAAATCCTGCGTCGCTTTTTTCTTTTACACTTATGCAGCGCAATCGAAGTTCGACTTTAGCGTAAGCAAGTTCATTCCAAAATCTTGTATTTGGTGGTGATTCTGCACTTGTGATTCTGACATCGGCATTTTTCATGCGACAAATTGTCAGCAAAACTCAATTGGCATAAGCCTTGACATTGGAGGATTAAAAAACGAATAAAATTATGCAGCAAGGAAGTATTAATGTTCAAACGGAGAACATATTCCCGATCATTAAGAAATTTCTTTACTCAGACCATGAAATTTTCTTGAGAGAGTTGGTTTCCAATGCCGTTGACGCAACTCAAAAGTTAAAAACCCTTTCAGGGTTGGGTGAGCTTAAAGCCAAAACAGAGGGTCTCAAAGTTGAGGTCATTCTCGATAAGGATAAAAAACAACTGATCATTCGCGACAATGGAATCGGGATGACGGCAGAAGAAGTTGATAAATACATCAACCAAATTGCCTTTTCGGGAGCCGAAGAGTTTGTTCAGAAATACAAGGACACTGACAGCAAAAATGCCATAATCGGACATTTTGGTCTAGGTTTCTACAGTGCTTTCATGGTAGCCAAGGAAGTAGAGATTATTTCAAAATCTCAAAAGCCGAATAGTGTTCCCGTAAAGTGGACTTGTGATGGTAGCCCCAATTACACAATGGAGGAGACCAAGAAAAAGACAAAAGGAACAGATATCATTCTGCATATAGCCGATGATTCGACTGAGTTTTTAGAAGAATCACGCATCAGTGGTATACTTAACAAGTACTGTAAGTTCCTTCCCGTGCCGATCAAATTCGGAACGAACGAGCGAACTGAAAAAGAGCGTGATGCCGAAGGCAAAGAAGTAGAAGGTGGAAAAGAGACAAAAATCGTAGAAGACAACATCGTCAATAATACCGACCCTGCTTGGACGAAAATTCCATCAGAATTGAGCGACGAGGACTACAAGAACTTCTATCGGGAATTGTACCCGATGACTTTCGAAGATCCATTGTTTCACATTCATTTGAATGTAGACTTCCCTTTCAATCTTACGGGTGTTCTTTACTTCCCAAAGCTCAAGAACAATCTGGAACTTCAGAAAAACAAGATTAGCCTTTACAGCAATCAGGTATTCATCACGGACAATGTCGAGAATATTGTACCTGAATTCCTGACACTTCTGCACGGGGTAATCGACTCGCCTGACATTCCATTGAATGTATCTCGATCTTACCTTCAGGAAGATGCAGCGGTGAAGAAGATTTCGTCTCACATCACTAAGAAGGTAGCGGACAAGTTGAACTCGATGTTCAAAAATGACCGGGAGGATTTCGAGAAGAAATGGGAAGACATCAAAGTATTTATCGAATTCGGAATGCTCACTGATGAGAAATTTTACGATAAAGCTTCCAAGTTTTATCTGTTTAAATCGGTAGACGGAAAGTACTACACCATAGAGGAGTACAAAGACAAAATCAAGGACACACAGACGGACAAGAATGACAAGACGGTGGTGCTCTATGCTCAAGATGAAAAAGAGCAGTACAGCTTTATTCAGACGGCAAAAGACCGTTCGTATGATGTAGTGGTTTTAGACACACCTATTTCCAGTCATTTGATCAGCAAGCTAGAGCAAAAAGAAGACAAACTGTCCTTTGCACGGGTGGATGCTGATACGATCGATAAATTGATTCAGAAGGAGGAAGAAATTCCTTCGAAGTTATCTGAAGAGGAAAAAGAGAAGTTGAAGCCGGTGATTGAAGGATCGGTTGAAAAAGAAAAATTCCATGTTCAATTTGAGAGCATGAGCGAAAATGACCGTCCGATCATCATCACTCAGAGTGAGTTTATGCGCCGAATGAAGGAGCAGCAAATGTCGGGAGGAGGAGCTCAAATGTTTGGTATGATGCCCGAGACGTACAATATGGTGGTCAATGCGAACCACCCACTTATCACCAATCTCATTGAGGAAGACGAGGCTAAGCAAAAAGAAACCGTAGGTCAATTAATTGACTTGGCTTTGCTCTCGCAAAATATGCTCAAGGGAGAAGCGATGAGTAAGTTTATTCAACGCAGTGTTGATTTAATGAAATCCTAATCAAACTAAACATGAAGAAATTTTTCATTGTGCTCATAGGAGCACTAACCTTAAGCTCTTGTGGTTACAACTCCTTAGTAGAGGAGCAAGAAAATGTGGCCAAGGCATGGGCAAAAGTTGAAACCCAATACCAGAGGCGGAGCGACTTGATTCCGAATTTGGTGAATACCGTAAAAGGGTATGCCGATTTTGAGCAAGAAACTTTGACGCAAGTCATGGAAGCCCGATCAAGAGCAACAGGCGTAACTGTAGATGCGGATAATCTATCTCCCGAAGCGATTGCAAAGTTTCAACAAGCCCAGGGTCAACTATCAGGAGCGCTTTCCCGACTACTCGTAACGGTTGAGCGCTATCCTGACCTCAAAGCCAATCAGCAATTCAGTCAACTCCAAGCGCAGCTTGAGGGCACTGAAAACCGCATTAGCGTGGCTCGCGACCGCTTTAACGAGGCTGTAGGGACTTACAACACTTCGATAAAGAAATTTCCAAGGAATATCACGGCGGGTATGTTCGACTTTGATGAGAAAGGATATTTCGAAAGTGATGCAGGAACAGAGAATGCTCCACAAGTAGAATTTTAAGGATGGCTCAAGACTTTTTTACCGAAGAGCAAAAGGCCAAAATCGTGGAAGCCATAACTGCCGCTGAGAATAAAACGAGTGGTGAGATCAGGCTTCACATTGAGAGAAAATGTTCCGAAGAGGTATTGGACAGGGCTGCATTTCTATTTGAAAAACTGGAAATGCACAAGACAGAACTTCGAAACGGGGTATTATTTTACGTGAGCTTTGAAGACCATAAGTTGGCCATTTTGGGCGACGGTGGTATCAATGCCGTTGTGCCTGATACCTTTTGGAACGAGATC
>CAZKXG010000041.1:0-1377 GCA_964556465.1 uncultured Cryomorphaceae bacterium
AATCCCATGCCACTGCAGAAATTCTTTTTGCCATCAATTTTTTCAGGGTGTCTCTTGGCTGGACACTCAACTGGAGCGCAGAAAACAAGGTGCTCTTGTGGTTCATCATGGCAATCTCTTCCGTGCTTGGAGGAGCTACCTTTAAAACAAGATCGCATTCAAAAACTTCTTTTCGGTCGTAGGCTATTTTCGCACCTGCTTCACTGTAAGCTTGATCTTGAAAATCGGCATTTTTACCTGCATTGGTTTCCACTACTACCTCGTGACCATTTGCCACCAAAACAGCGACAGAATCAGGAACTAACCCGACTCGATTTTCTTGGTAGGATGTTTCCCGGGGCAAACCGATCTGCAATCGTTTTTGTCGTCTGCCTACTTCCAGCATTTCTTCTTGTGGCTGCAGAGATACCTCTTGGGCCAATGCTCTCAGAGCTTCTTTGGAACTAATCATTCAGCTATTGATTTCCTTGCAATCCTGAAAGTACGAAAATTGGTTCAATTGTCGACATCAAGCAGTATTTCGCGATGATCACCTTCTACTCTTATCTGAACTTTAACCACATCTTCAGGGAGTAATTCCTCTACTTTTTCGGGCCATTCGATGAAGCAATAGTTAGTACTAAAGAAATAATCCTCGTAGCCGATATCGTACACCTCTTCTACATTTTCTATCCGATAGAAATCAAAGTGATAAACGGGCTCACCCACTCTTCCTTGGTATTCATTCACCAGCGAGAAAGTAGGACTACTTCCGCTTTCCTCCACGCCCAAAACTTTTAAAATTGAATTGATCAAAGTGGTTTTACCAGCTCCCATACTTCCATAAAAGGCAAAGAGCCTATGCTCTCCCGCCTCGGTAATCAATTGATCAGCAATGGTGGGTGTCATTTGGCACTTAGCGATACTATGGGAATCAGCATCTCCTCCAGGGAGATTCCTCCGTGTTGTAGCGTATCCCGATAGAATCGTTGAAAGTGATTGTAGTTATTTGGATACACGAAATACTGTCTTTCGCGGGCAAAGATATAACTCGAACTCATATTGCTTTTTGGCAAACGTGCATCTTCGGGTCTTGCTACGGCAAAGACATTCTTGTCGTTGTAGTTCAAGTTTCGACCATGCTTGTAGCGTAGGTTTGTGCTGGTATTTCTATCTCCAACTACCTTTACATCATCGTTTACCTGAATAGTACCATGATCGGTTGTAATGACCATTCTTCCGCCTTTTTCGGCAATGGCTCGCATGATATCTCGCAATGGAGAATGCTCAAACCAACTCATGGTAAGCGATCGATAAGCAGAGTCATCTTCTACTAGTTCGCGAATAACTTCCATATCGGTACGGGCATGTGAGAGCATATCGACAAAGTTGTAGACA
>CAZKXG010000041.1:1396-20780 GCA_964556465.1 uncultured Cryomorphaceae bacterium
GCTGATTATTCATCAGGTTGGACATATTATCCGCCAACTTTCGACCGTATTCATGCTTGGTTATCTTATTGTAACTGTATTTGACCTCTTTGCCCAAACGCTTTAGTTGGTTTCCCAGTAGTTCTTCTTCGTGCAGATTTTTTCCTCCATCATCCTCATCGTTTTTCCAGAGGTTCGGATAGATTTTCTGGATATCACCAGGCATCAATCCGGCAAAGAAGGCATTCCGCGAATACTGCGTAGCAGTTGGTAAAATGCTGAAATAAATATCCTCTTTATTTACGTGAAAGAACTCTGTGATGGCTGGCTCGATTGTCTTCCATTGGTCGTATCGAAGATTATCGATTAAAATCAAGAAAAGTGGAGACTCATCTATTTCAGGAACGACGTATTCTTTAAATGCCGTGTGAGACATGATGGGAGCTTCGTTTGAGTTTTCGTCCAACCAGTCTAAGTAATTGTCCATCACAAACTTTCCAAAAGAACGATTGGCTTCAGTTTTTTGCATGGTAAGAACCTCTTCCATTACTCCGTCGCTTCCACTCTCGAGCTCCAATTCCCAAAAAACCAATTTCTTGTATACCTCCTTCCATTCCTCAATGCTGAGGCGATCTCCCAGAGTCATCCCGATATTTCGAAAAGCCATCTGATAGTTGCTGGTCGTTTTTTCGTTGATGAGTTTCTTGTTGTCCAGATTCTTTTTTAGCGAAAGCAAAATCTGATTCGGGTTGACCGGCTTAATCAGGTAATCAGAAATTTTTGACCCGATCGCATCTTCCATTATTGACTCCTCTTCACTTTTGGTGATCATAACCACCGGAATGGAAGGCTTAGAGGATTTTATTTCGCTCAACGCTTCGAGCCCCGACATACCGGGCATGTTTTCATCTAGGAAAATGATATCAAAATTTTGTTCTTGAACCATATCCACGGCGTCAGAACCGCTATTAACCGTTGTAACGTCGTATCCCTTTTCTCGGAGAAACAGGACATGAGGTTTGAGCAATTCGATTTCATCATCGGCCCAGAGTATTCTTGAAGACATATAGTGTTGCAGGTTTTGATTTTATTGGCTTCAGCCAATTTGCTTTACATTTGGTCTAATAAACAAAAAACGCACCGCTTTTAGTGTGCACTAGCAGTATTAATCCATGAGCGACAAAGATCGCGATTCAAATCCGGGCAAACGAAAAATTCTCAATGATCCTGTTTACGGATTCATTACGATTTCAGATCCTCTTTTGCACGATATCGTAGAGCATCCTTATTTTCAGAGACTCAGAAGAATTAAGCAGGTGGGAATGTCACATTTAGTGTACCCCGGGGCGAACCACACCAGATTCCATCATGCCTTGGGCGCCATGCACTTAATGCGCGAAGCCATTTTGTCGCTGCGTGACAAGGGCATTGAAATTACCGATAAAGAAGCTCAAGGTGCCATGGTAGCTATTTTGCTTCACGACATCGGGCACGGCCCATACTCGCATAGCCTTGAATTCAGCTTGGTCAAAAATGTAACGCACGAGCACATTTCCAGCTTACTGATGGAAAAACTCAATGACCTTTTTGACGGAGCTCTATCTACGGGGATTGAGATTTTCCGCGATCTCTACCCAAAACATTTTCTTCACCAGCTCGTGAGCAGTCAGCTAGATATGGATCGACTCGATTACCTGTCAAGAGATAGCTTCTTTACAGGGGTTTCGGAGGGAGTAGTCAGCAATCAGCGAATCATCAAGATGCTCGATGTAGTAAATGATCGTTTGGTAGTAGAAGAGAAAGGAATCTATTCTATAGAGAAATTTATCGTGGCAAGAAGGCTAATGTATTGGCAAGTCTATTTGCACAAAACGGTTGTTTCGGCAGAGAAGCTGCTGATCAACATTTTGAGCCGAGCCAAGAAACTGTCCAAACAAGGCACAGCGATTTTTGCTTCTCCTTCGCTCAAGTTTTTTCTGGATCAAGACTACGGAGTCGAAGATTTTAAAAACAATCCTGATGTGATCAACAACTTCGTAAAGCTTGATGATTACGACATTATGGGGGCGATCAAAGTGTGGAGTGACAACGAAGATTTAATTCTTTCGGACCTTTGCCAAAGATTGATCAATCGCAAACTCTTTCGTGTAAAACTAAGCAATGAACCTTTTGATCCAGAGTATATTGAAGCGCTAAAAAAAGCAACTTTGGACCAGCTTGAGATCGAAGCGGATGAACTCCATTATTATTTGGAGGTAGATGAATTGGTAAACAGCGCTTACGACAATGAGTCCAATCGCATTTTGATTCTTCAAAAGAGTGGTAATACCATTGATTTGGCAGAAGCCTCAGACAATCGAGCGCTGATAGCACAGACAAAAACAGTGAAAAAGAACGTACTCTTCTGCTTAAAGTCTATAGAGAAAAAGCTAAGAGGTTAATTTATATATTTGATCCGATGAAATTTTCGGCCTCACAAATTGCCCAACTTCTTGAAGGAGAAGTTATTGGAGATATTAACGCAGAAGTATCAGGATTGAGTAAAATCGACGACGGCAAGAAAGACACACTTTCTTTTCTGGCTAATCCTGCTTACAAGGAGTTTATCTACACCACAAAAGCCACACTGGTAATCGTTTCCAAGGACTTTGAACCTGAGAAAAATTTACCGGAAGGGCTTACTTTGGTGAAGGTCGATGACGCTTACGGGAGTTTTGCAAAGCTTCTCGATCTCTACAACGAATTTAAGTACGACAGAAAAGGTATTTCGGAAAACGCTTTTATCGATCCTTCTGCCAATATAGGTAAGGACGTATATATCGGCCACGGTGTGGTAGTGGAGTCTGGTGCAAAAATCGGTGATGGAACAAAGATTTTTCCTCAAGCTTATGTGGGTCAAAATGCTCGCTTAGGCGAAAACACATTGATTCATCCTGCTGCAAGAATTTTAGCTGATTGTGAAATTGGTTCACATTGTGTGATCCATTCGGGTGTGATTATAGGTGGCGATGGATTCGGCTTTGCGCCAAACAGTGAAAACAACTACCAAAAAGTAGCACAGATAGGAAATGTGATCATTGAAGATCATGTAGAAGTGGGGGCCGGCACAACAATAGACAGAGCTACTCTTGGCCATACTATTGTCAGAAAGGGTGCAAAAATTGACAACCTCATCCAGATAGCTCACAATGTAGAAATAGGCGAGAATACGGTGATTGCTGCCCAATCGGGAATTGCGGGATCGACCAAAATTGGAAGGAACTGCATGATAGGCGGTCAAGTGGGAATTGTAGGTCATTTGATCATAGCTGATGGAGTTAAAATTGCCGCTCAAAGCGGAATAGCCACTAATATTAAAGAGGAAGGCAAGATTATCCAAGGCTCACCTGCTATCGGAATCGGTGACTTTAAACGATCGTACATCGGATTTAAAAACCTTCCGGACTTGATGAAGGAAATTAAGGCACTCAAAGAAGAAATTAAAAACCTCAAAGCAACAACCCACGAATGAGCACTAAGCAAAAGACCCTTGCTGGCAAACTCGAGTTTAAAGGAATAGGACTACATACAGGAGAAAAGGTCGAGATGACCATTCATCCGGCGCCCGACAATCACGGCTACGCTTTTAAACGAGTAGACGTAGAAGGGCAACCAACGATTAAAGCAGATCTCGACCATGTAGTGTCAACTAATCGCGGCACCACCATCGGGAAGGATGATGTACTCGTAAACACCACGGAACATGTTTTAGCAGCGCTCTACGGCAGTGAAATTGATAATGCCTTGATAGAGCTTAACGGCACTGAAGTGCCCATTATGGATGGAAGCGCTAAAGATTTCGTAGAAGGAATACAGCGCATAGGAATTGTAGACCAGGAGGCCGAAAAAGACTATTTCACCTTAAAGGAAAACCTCTACTATGAGGATGAAAAGGGTTATGTGGAAATGCTCGCCGTGCCAACACCGGGGAGTGAATTTCGAATCACGGTGATGGTGGATTATAATTCTCCTGTACTCGGCACGCAGCACGCTTCGATGTACGAAATCGGTGAATTTCAAAAAGAAATAGCATCCTGCCGCACATTTGTTTTTTTAAGAGAGTTGGAGTTTTTGGCAAAGAACAATCTTATCAAAGGAGGCGATCTCGATAACGCCATCGTACTGGTAGAGCAAGAGCGCACTCAAGAGGAATATCAGGAAATAGCGCGAATGCTTGGCAAAGAAGACCTGGATGTGAAAGTAGAGGGAATCGGTGTTTTGAATACGATTAAACTTCAATTTGAAAATGAACCTGCCCGCCACAAATTGCTAGACATAGTTGGCGATTTAGCCTTGGTAGGCAAACCCATTCAAGGTCATATTCTTGCTGCCAGACCAGGCCATGCAGGAAATGTTTCTTTCGGTAAAATCATTAAAAACCTGATCAAAGAGGAAAAGAAAAAGGGCCCTGAATTCGACCTGACCAAAAACCCGGTTTACGATGTGAATCAGATTATGGGCATTTTACCTCATCGATATCCTTTTTTATTGATCGATAAAATCATTGATCTCAATGAGAACGAGGTAGTGGGGGTTAAAAACGTGACCATCAATGAGCCCTTCTTTCAAGGCCACTTCCCTGGAAATCCTGTAATGCCGGGCGTACTTCAAATTGAAGCCATGGCTCAAGCGGGGGGGGTATTGGCTTTGCACAATGTCGATGAGCCCGAAAGATGGAGCACATATTTCATGAAAATTGATGCGGTGAAATTCAAGCGTAAGGTAGGTCCCGGCGATACAGTAGTTTTTCATCTCAAGCTTACCTCTCCTATACGAAGAGGAATTGTACAAATGAAGGGAACTGCCTACGTAAACGGCCAAGTGGTGAGTGAAGGGGAACTTATGGCTCAGATTATCAAAGACAAATGATTCACGAATTGACAAGTATCCATCCTGACGCTCGCATTGGCGAGAACGTACAGATTAGTCCATTTACGGCGATTCATGGAGATGTTGAAATAGGCGACGGGACAATCATTCATTCCAACGTTACCATAATGGATGGCGCCAGAATAGGAAAGAACTGTGAGATTTTTCCCGGAGCTGTTATTTCTGCTCGCCCACAGGACTTAAAGTACAAGGGTGAGATTACTACAACAGAGATTGGTAACAATACAACTATCCGAGAATGCTGCACCATAAACAGGGGGACGGTAGACCGAGGAAAAACCGTTGTAGGAAATAACTCTCTTTTGATGGCTTACACGCACTTGGGTCATGACGTAATCGTTGGAAACAATTGCATTTTAGCCAATTCGGCCAACATTGCAGGCCACGTCACCATTGAAGACTTTGCCATTCTGGAAGGCGTGGTAGCCGTTCAACAGTTTATCACCATTGGCGCACATAGCTTTATTGCAGGAGGATCTCTGGTGCGAAAAAATGTACCTCCATTTGTTAAAGCAGCTCGGGAGCCATTGTCCTATGCCGGAGTTAACTCGATCGGGCTACAGCGACGAGGGTTTGATGAAAAGGTCATCAGTGCTATACAAGACACTTACCGCTTAATCTATATTCAAAACCGCAATATGAGTCGCGGTATTGAAATGGTAGAAGAACAAGTACCTGAAATTGACGAGGTAAAACAAATTATCTCCTTCATACGCTCTTCCGACAAAGGGATTATGAAAGGACTTCAAGATGTTTGAGATTGATCTCAACAAGGCTGGAAAGCGCTACAACAGCGAGTGGATTTTTAAAAATCTCAGCGCGACATTTCAATCGGGAAGTGCAACAGTCATTTTAGGAGGAAACGGATCGGGAAAAAGTACGGCACTCAGATCTGTTTTTGGCTACGCCCCGTTAAGCGCGGGAGAAATCACTTATCATTTTGACGGCAAGAACATAAGACAATCAGAAGCTTACAAACATTTCAGCATCTGCGCTCCTTACTTGGAGCTTTATGAAGAGCTTACACTCGATGAATTGGCCAAATTTCATTTTTCACTCAAGCCGGCTCTTCCGCAAGTTTCAATTTCGAATTTCTCAGAACTAATTGATCTCAAAAGGGCCGCTGACAAGCCCGTCAAATACTTTTCATCGGGAATGAAGCAACGGGTTAGAATCGGTTTAGCCCTTATGAGCGACGTAAAAGCCATCTACCTTGATGAGCCTACCAGTAACTTAGACCGAAAAGCAATTGATTGGTACCGAAGCACTATTGAAGAATTCCGGATGGACAGAATAATACTCGTAGCATCGAATCAACAAGAGGACGAATACTTCTTTTGTGATGAAAAAATTGAAATTGAGAAATTCAAGCCTATCTAATTTTCTATTTTTGGCTCAAATACAAGACAAATGGCGAATACCTCTGATATAAGAAACGGACTTTGCATCCGACACAATGGCAAATTGTTCTTCATAGTAGAATTTCAGCATGTAAAGCCCGGTAAGGGTCCTGCATTCGTTCGGACGAAGCTTAAAAATCTCGAAAATGGAAAGGTAGTAGATCACACCTTCTCTGCGGGACATAGCATTGATCCGGTCAGAATTGAGCACAGACCGTACCAGTACTTGTATGAAGAGGAGAATGGGTATCATTTCATGCATACCGATACGTTTGAGCAAATATTCTTAAACAAGCACATGTTGGAGCAGCCTGAGTATCTACAGGAGGAAATGGTCGTGACTGTTATTTTCAATGCCGATGATGAAACTCCTTTATCAGTTGAGCTTCCATCTTTTATCGAAGCAACAGTAACTTACACTGAGCCCGGTATAAAAGGTGATACGGCCACCAATACTATGAAGCCTGCTACAATTGATACAGGAGCAGAAATTCGTGTACCTCTTTTCATCGATATCGGGGATAAAATCAAAGTTGACACGCGTAAAGGAGAATACAACGAACGAGTTAAGGATTAATCCTGCTCTATCGAATAGGCGTAGACATAGCCTTCTTTTCCTGTAGTTACCATATTGGCAAACCCGTCTAAGTTGATATCTCCCAAAGAAGGAACGGAGGAACCGTATACAGGAAATCCTGGAATAACCTGACCGTTCCCATCAAAGAGGTAAACTTGATTTTCACCGGAATTGAGAACGCTAAAGAAGTTGTTACCTCCTGATCGATGAATGTCCATTTGGTCAAAATTGCTTTGAGGCAAGTCAGTATCAAACAAAATATCACCCTGGAAGCTGAAGGCAGCGAAGGACTCATGGTAGAGAAGTCCAAAATCCATGAACTCGTCATCATCAACTTTGGCAAAGAAATAGGCAGAAGAGTTTTGAGGTCGCGGCCGCAATTTCTCCGAGCTATCGCCAAATCCAAGCTTGATTGCTGTTCCTAATGAATCGGAAAAATACAACGAGGAATTAGTAATCTTTGAACCAATATCGAGCTTATAGCCACCCATCGTAAAGCCCTCAGCTTTTTGAGAAACCTTATGTCTGGGCTCTCCTTTCCTGTTCATAAGCAAAACATCCCCATTCTCAGTCAAGGTGAATAGGTAGTCTTTGCGTTTAATTCTCAAGTGTTCAACCGGAAGAATGGCATCACCTGATCCACCTGAATAATTCCACCCTTCTACATTTCTACCGTAAGAGTCAAAGCAGAGAATCTTTTCGCCTTCAGTCGGGACAAAAATTCTGTAATCACGACTATTGTCATAATCTGCAACACTTACTTCCGCGGTAGCAGGAGTTATTAACTCTACAGGAAATGACTCAACTGCATTTCCATTTCGATCGAGCAAATACACCCTATTTGGGGTGTTAAAAAGCATTTGGAGTTTCTTGTTCTTATACACATCCACTTGCTTTATACCTCCTTGGATTGGACCATCCAAGGTGGTTTCCCACACAACCTTTCCATTACTGGAAATAAGGTAGATTCTATTGTTCGCATCTTGAACCAAGGTTTCCAAAACACCTGTATAGTGGTTTTTCACCAAGTGTGTTTTGCCTTTGACTTCCGCCTTCAGTTTCACCTCCCACAATGTTCCTGTCTCTTTTTTGTAATCAGAACCCTGCTTGAGGTAAATGTTGTTGTAAAATAAGTCGCCCGTAGAATGACTAATTTGATAAGCAAATGATCTGAAGTTTCTTAACACCTCTGTTTGACTTTCAATATCTCCGGCAAATTTCTCATCCAAAATATTTCCAAAGATTGAAGGACTTTTTGCCAGCGAACTGTACAAAATGAAGTGTGCATCCGTAAACAGGTGTTCATGCAAATCGTCATATTCTTCCGTTTCGAGGAATGAGCGCCCTGACTCAAGAGCGGAGAGGTAATTTCTAATGGCGTTCTCAGAGTTGGCCATAACAATGGCTTCTTCAATGCGCGCCACGTATGGATCTACCAAGCCGCTAAAGGCGCTACCGACAACGGTTCCGTAAAAACTGCCAACAGGAAGCCTAAAGTATTTCATCCCTTCAAATTCTGATTCATCCGTATCAGCCATTGCAGCGGCCAACTCCTTAAGCATCTCTTCGGCACTTTCAGAATCATCTGGTTCAAAAACGGCAAATATGTTTTGGCTGTATTCTTTGGAAGAGGGCTCGGTAATAAAAGCAATGGCTTGCCCTGCTATCCATGAAGACCCTAGATTCTCGGCATCGCAATTACAAGCTGTATTAAACTTTTGAATTGAGTTGTCATGTTTGAATAAACTTCCATTTTTTTCAAGTTTTTTTCGCTTCTCAATTCGGTATGCAGTGTAATCTCCATATCCCAAAAAGGCAAAGTAGGCCGTATTTGACGGAAGAAATTTCAAAAGCTCAATCCTTGGGGGCTCTTGCGGAGAAAAAGCATCCAGCCAAGCGCGAGAACTATCGCTCGCAACCACAAATCCATTGAAGAATATCGCATCGTTCTCAATTGAAAAGTCAAGTGCAGACCAATCTGCAAAAGGCTGATTAAAAAAATCGACTCGTTGACTTTGTGGAGAAGCGTATTGACTTAAAATGGGTTTAAACTGTTCATAATTTACGTATAAATGAGCTCTTGCGCCATCATCAATTGTCTCTCTTACAACGGTAAATTGCTCTTGACTAAGAATAGAAGCATTCTGAACCATGGTTCTCACAGACTCCTCTGCCAGCACTTCAGACAGGCTGAACACCAGAAGTTCATCCTTGATAAAATAAAACATCCTTCCATCAAAAAATGGCGATAAAAAAGAGTTGACATTCTCTCCATCATATACCCTTGACTCAAATTCGGTAGTACGAAAGGTGCTGCCCAATGCTTCGTGAACCTCGCTTTGTGCGATGTCCAAATCCAGCTGCATCGCAAATAGAAAACCATACTCTTGACCTCCGGTCATATGAGCAGAAACAGCTATCGGTTTTGCGGCTAAGAGTCCACGCAATTTGGAGTCGCTTCTGATCAAGCTGTCCAAATTCTGCCCCAATTCATTCAAACGAAAGAAGTAGTCAGTAGCTTGCAATTCACCCCAAACCAAACTCTTGGAAGAAAGATCACGCCACACTTCAGTCAAATCCTGAGATTCAAAAATCACCGCAGCACTTCGAGGTATGGCGGACAGTGCATCAAAATCATCTGACACCGGCTTTTCAAAATCACGATAAAACCAGTAAAAAGCGATAGCGACAAGTCCACCTAATATTAAAACGTTTAAGATTTTTCTTAGCACAAATACAGCATTTGGTGTAAAGTTAAGTAGGCTTCATGCAATGATGGGATAATATCGCCCCCCCTTTAAACAGGTAAATGTGAACAGTAATTATTGAGCTTTTCTATTCACCTTCGGCAGCAGAGCAAAAGACATGCGATGGTACGGTGAGGCTCCGATCTCAGAAATAGCTAATCGATGACTTTTTGTAGGGTACCCCTTATTGCGATCCCATCCGTATTCAGGGTGCTCGCGATGCAGATCCATCATCAGGGCATCTCGGTGCGTTTTGGCCAAAACCGACGCGGCTGCAATACTCTTGTAGATACCATCTCCTTTGATAATGCAAAAATGATTGATCGATTGATAAGGGGCAAAGCGATTTCCATCCACTAATATGCAATCAGGCGGTTTTGGCAAACCATCTAAAGCTCGATGCATGGCTAAAAAAGAGGCATTCAGAATATTGACTTCGTCAATTTCCTCGTGGCTGCATACACCTACGGAGTGGTATTCGACTTCTTTTAAAATGGCTTCTCTAACTTTCATTCTTTGGCTCTCCGTCAACTTTTTGGAGTCATTCAGAAGCGGATGATTCCATCTTTTGGGAAGAATAACGGCTGCAGCTACTACCGGACCGGCTAAACATCCACGCCCGGCTTCGTCACACCCTGCTTCAACTTGACCTTTTTGAAAGAAAGATTTTAACCTTGCCACGAAGCGAAGATAAAGCATTGAAACTACCTTTGATGCAATGAATAATTTTCAGCTTCCATCAGTCGAACAAGATGTACTTTCGGCATTTTTGAATGAAAAAGGCATACGCCTTACTATCAAGAGAGACGACCTGATACACCATGAAGTGTCGGGAAATAAATGGCGCAAACTAAAGTGGAATATTGACAACGCATTGCAAAGTGAAAGAAAAACGATCTTAACCTTTGGTGGAGCACACTCCAATCATATTGCAGCTTCTTCCGCCGCCGCTCAGTTGCACGGACTTCATTCTATTGGCATTATCAGAGGCGAAGAAGTCGACTTGAACAATCCGACCTTAAAAAAGGCAAGAATGAACGGGATGGAGATTCATAGAGTGAGTCGATCAGAATTCAGGCAAATTGAAGATCGTGATTACATTGAATCACTTCGGCACCGTTTTGGTCCGTTTTACCTTATTCCTCAGGGAGGTCAGAACCACTATGGTGTCCAAGGGTGTAGCGAAATCATGTCGGAATTAACAAAAGATTACGACAGAATTTTTGTGGCTTGTGGCACTGCAACTACCTTGAGCGGTATGGCTATAGCCAATAAAGTCGGAGCCGAGATTTACGGTGTTTCGGCATTGAGAGGAGGTGATTTCCTCATTGAAACGGTCAAGTCTTACGTGAAAAAAACATTTAATGATCTTGAAACCGAAGAAGATATTCTCTCCAAAATTCACTTGATTACCGACTCTCATTTTGGAGGCTACGCAAAAATTAAGCCTGAATTGATCGAATTCATGCGCAATTTCGCAGAAGAAACAGGCGTTAAACTAGATCCGGTTTACACGGCAAAGACAGCTTTTGCTTTGTTCGATTTCGCAAAAAAATTCGACCTTTCAAAAACGGAAAATTGGTTACTTATTCACAGCGGAGGCATGCAAGGAATCCCCGCAATGGAAGAGCGGGAAGCAATAAAAATTTATTAGAATTGTTAATTCAACAGCTCTCTGTGAATAAGTACGAATAACAGAGCCGTTGAACCCTGTAAGTACCGATAACTTTGAAAAACTTGTTTAAATACACTCCAAAAACCTTGTTGATAACATGTTAAGAAAGCAAGTTATTGTTCTACTAGCCTTCTTGATTTCTACTTTGGCAATCGCCGAGGGAGATCCGAGTAAACGGAATACTCGGGCAGAGTATATTGCCGAATGGAAGGATGTGGCCATCGCCCAAATGGAGAAATACGGGATTCCCGCAAGTATCACTTTGGCGCAAGCAATTTTGGAAAGTGGAGATGGCAATAGCGAATTGGCTCGAGGCGCCAATAATCACTTCGGAATAAAATGCCACGATTGGCAAGGAAAAAAAGTTTACCATGACGATGACAAGCGAAATGAGTGCTTCAGAAAGTACCGAAATGCTCAAGAGAGTTTTAAAGATCACAGCATATTTCTCCAGAGAAGTCGCTATAGCTTTTTGTTCGATTATAAAGTGACTGATTACAAGTCGTGGGCTAAGGGCTTGAAAAAGGCAGGGTACGCCACCAACCCTAAGTATCCTGACTTATTGATAAGGCTAATCGAAGAAAACAACCTGGCACAGTACGACAGACCCGGAGCTAAACGCAATTCAAACCCTCCCCCTCCAAACAAAGCAGCGGAAGCAAATGAAGAAATCGTCATAGAAATTCAGCAAGGTCTTCAAATACAGCAGAGTTCAAATCGCATAAAATTTGTGATTGCAGATGCAAATTACTCTCCAAAGGCGCTTGCGGACCGCATGGATATGGGCCCATGGCAAATAAAGAAATACAATGATTTGATGGATAATGAAACCATCAAAGAAGGTCAGCTTGTTTATCTACAACCCAAAAGAGGTAAAAACCGCGATTATGATACGCACACGGTGAAAGAAGGGGAAACACTACGCGGTATATCACAGATGTACGGAGTCAAAATCAAGAAGATTTTGAAGCACTCTGAACTATCTCCAAACTATCAAATCAAGCCAGGAGATCAGTTAAGACTAAATTAACCTTCCTTTAAAATTGAATCAGTTGTAGACATTAACGGATTTCTATATTTGTATCAGCTATGATCGCGCACAAATGAAACTCCTTTTTGTCATCCCTTCCATTACCAATTACTTCACATTTCTGGAAGATTTGACCCATGAACTAATCATTCGCGGTCATGAAGTTCATTTGGCTACTTCTCGCAAGCATATTGCTCGAATCGATGCTTACCGCAGAGGGATTGAATGCGAGGTACACCATATCGATTTCCCTAGAGCTTTGGCCCCGCTCAAGCACATTTCAGCAGGAAAACAGGTTAATGACTTGGTACAAGAAATCAAACCTGACCTAATCAACATTCACTTTTCGGCAGCCTTGTTTACGACTATGCTCGGGAAAAAGAACAACTGGCCCGCATCAACCGGTACTATCCATGGACTAGGCTCGCCATTGATCAAGGGTTGGCGAAAATATGCTATTTCTCAAGCTGAGCGATGGAGCTCAGAAAGAGTGGATGAAGTGTTTGTTCTGACGCAAGACGATAAGGAATACCTGGAAGAAAAAGCTCCAAAAGCGACAGTAAGTGTTTTGAACTCTTTTGGAATGGGATGCGACTTAGATCGCTTTGACCCTATGAACATTAGCGAAGAAATCAGGCAGAAGATTCGAGTTGAAAATGGCGTAAAACGAGAAGATTTTGTTTTCATATTCATCGGCAGACAAACACATTTTAAGGGTTTTGATAAAGTAGTTCTGTCTTTTCTTCGATTAAAAGAGAAGCATGAGAATATCAAGTTGTTACTCATTGGAGAGAAAGACCGAATACATCCTACGTCCAAACAACAGCGCTTTGAAAAAGCACTGAAGGAAGATAGGGACATTGTAAGGGTTGGCTGGAAAGAGAATGTTCAAGACTACTTGGCCATTGCCGATTTAAACGTATTCCCAAGTGAACGTGAAGGCCTTCCGGTAAACCTTATGGAGTCTCTTTCAATGGGAGTTCCGGTGATTACGATCAACAGCAGAGGATGCAAAGAAGTGGTTCGAAACGATATAGATGGACTGGTATTATCCAATTATGATGTCCAGCACTTGAGTTCAGCCATGGAACGGCTATTGGTAAACCGAGAAGAGTTGAATGTTTTGGCAAAAAATGCCTTGGAAGGAAGAAATAGATTTAGTCGACAACATTTCATCGACGATCAATTGAATACGTACGAACGCCTCTTGGTAAAAAAGCATTAAGGTGTATTCTCAATTCGCATCTGCTTAATCCGAAAGCTATCTTCACTTTTCTTTAAAAAGAAGGTGAGTCTAAACTCCCGTTTTTCAGTGGCCAAAGTTCCTATATAGTAGTAATCATCTAGCTTTGACTTTCCTTGGTGCTTTAGAGCGAAATCTTTGGGTTCATGATCATCAAAAAACCTTCGAATGATCATTTCAGCTTGATCTTTACTGTACACTCCTTCAGCCGATTCTACCGTGAGGTCTACCGACGGCATAAAGTACAGGGCGATTTTTTGAGGGTCTCCCGACTTGATCGCTTCTGATATGGCATCTTTTTCGACTTCTTGCCCTACAACTGCGGTTGTAGACAAAACGATAAAAAGAAATAAAAACAGCTTTTTCATGGTAGAATAAATCGAATCGGACTGTACAAAAAGCGGGCCGCTTGAGTCAAATATAAGAATTCAACCTATCATTCATTCACCTTACTTTTGTTCCATGAAAATTGCCCTTGCCATCATTGGCCAAACGGATAAAGGCTATTTAGAGGCCGGCCTCAATATCTTCACTGCCAGAATCAGGCGCTACGTACCCTTTGAAGAAGTGCTTATCTCGGAAGAAAAGAAATGGAAAAAGTTAGGCGCTGAAGAAAGGAAAAGACAGGAAGCCAAAGCACTCCTATCGAAACTGGACAGCTCAGACATGGTGATTCTTCTTGACGAGAAAGGACAACAATATACCAGTGAGGCATTTGCAAAATACTTACAGAAAAAAATGAATGCAGGCCCGAAAAGACTGGTTTTCGTTGTAGGTGGTGCCTTTGGTTTCGACCAATCAATCTACGAGCAGTTCCCATCGAGATTGGCCTTCTCAAAAATGACCTTTTCGCACCAAATGATCCGATTGTTCACAGTTGAGCAAATCTACCGTGCTTTTACCATCCTGAATAACGAACCTTATCACAATTCGTAGAAACTTTCTGCTTGCCGCAGCGTAAAAGCAATCAGCCCCCTTGAACGCGTTTTACAAACCTGCAAGAATATGAAACACGCTCTACTCCTAACAGGGGCTTTTTTTTCTGCCCAAATTTTATTCGGACAAACAGGTACAGTTGCCGATTTTCAAAAAGTTTCCGCTGAGGCGGGAAACCTACAATCCACCTTATCTATTGACGGAGGATTCGGTTTTGTAATGGAATCTCAGGATGAGAACCGAATTTTTGCAGCAGCCCCATTCAATCAAAACGGAGAATTCGTAACCATTGAATTGAACGATGATGGTTCAGTATCGTCTGAACTGCTCGTCAGCGCTCAAGACTATAGCTATTTCGATGAGCTCACCAATGCTGAATTTGGTACTGCTGTAGTAGACATTGGAGATATCAACTCAGATAATCTAAATGAGCTTATCGTGGGTGCTCCCGGGATTGGCGGCGGAAAACTGTTTGCTCTTGTAAGTCAGTCAGGTACTTATCAGTTGGAAGAGCTGATTCTCTCAATGGAATTAGAAACGAGCTCAGAACGACTTGGGGAATATCTCACTTATGAGGAAGGCGTTCTTTATGCATCATCTCAACAAAATGAGGGAACTATCTATCGGTTCGGAGTAGATATTTCAGAAGGACTGGCATTGCTTGAAACCATAGATGTAGATCACCCTCTTTTAAGCAACCGACTGGAAGCTGGAGATCAATTTGGTAGAGGGTTGAGCCTGACCGACGTGAACCAAGATGGTCATATGGATATTATCTGCGGAGCTCCGGGTGACGATGACCAAGACACAAATTTTGGTGCGGTATATATTCTTTATGGAAGCGAAAATGAAACGGTCTCAAACGTTCAGAAGATTTCCCGGCTTGAAGGAGATTTTGGAGGATTCCTGAATGTAGATGATGAATTTGGCTCAAGCGTGAGAGCCATCGGAGATTTAGATGAAAACGGAACCATCGACTTGGCAGTAGGTGCACCGGGCGACGATGATGGAGGTACGAACATCGGTTCGGTTTGGATTCTTTTCATGCACCCGGATGGATGGGTGATCAACGAGAAAAAAATCAACCGGTTTGAAGGAAACTTCACATTTGATCTCGCCACAGAAGATCGACTAGCTGCCAGAATAGCTACCGTAGGAGACCTGAATGGTGACGGCACAATTGACATAGTTGTAAGCGCCGAGGGCGATGACGACGGCGGAACCGATCGCGGTGCTTTCTACACTATTTTTATCGAAAGATGTCCTGCTCCAAGTGGTGATTTTGACTTTGAAGTGAATGGAGCCGAAGTGTCGTTCTTTGCCGAAGGCGGAGAGGGATACAGCTATATCTGGAATTTTGACGACGGAGGCTTCAGTGAATCACAAAACCCGACATATACCT
This sequence comes from uncultured Cryomorphaceae bacterium, assembly GCA_964556465.1. Lineage (GTDB taxonomy): Bacteria > Bacteroidota > Bacteroidia > Flavobacteriales_D > Cryomorphaceae > JAKVAV01. Next base: position 17,315 of record CAZKXG010000041.1, read on the forward strand.
ACCAGAACACGGGAACCTACATGGTTTGTCTTGCCATAAACAACGAGTGCGGAGGAGATAACTTTTGCGAAAATGTGCAGGTAACAAGCCTTTTGAGTTCAGTTGATCTTGATCGAGAAGAGATAAAGCTCTACCCAAACCCAGCATCTTCTCAACTGAATCTGACCGGCCTGCCATTCGGCGCTGAATATCGGGTGACAGACATTACAGGGAAAATTGTCAAAGCAGGGATCTATGAGAATCAGAATTGGCTCGATATTTCCGCCTTCAACGAAGGACTTTACCTTTTGGAAATAAACCGAGGTGGAAAGAAAATCGTGAAGAAATTTCAGGTAGCCAGATAAGATCTACCTCAATAGGGTGACGGTTCCCGTCAGCTCCTGGGGGACAGACAATCCATCAAGTTTTTGATTGAACACTATCAGGTAAACATAGACGCCTGTGCCGGCATAGAAATCTGAGTTGCGCGATTCTCCTCGCCACGGTACATCTAGGTTATTTGACTGAAAGATCTCGCGGCCCCAGCGATTAAAAATGAGCATTCGGTAGTCGTACACTTCACAATCTACAACAGGCTTAAAATAGTCGTTCAAACCGTCTTCATCAGGGGTGAAAACATTCGGTACCCATGCGGGGCACAAGCACGAGGCAACGGAAATGAAAAGAGTATCCTGATAGGTGTAACATCCATCGGAATAGGTGAATGACAAGGTCTCCGTCTCGGTAGCTGTGTATGTCAAACCTGTGAGTGTGTCGGAGAATGAATAGGGACCGAATTGAGGTGGAAAGTTGACAGTCGTTTGCCCCTCCAGACAGATATCAACTGCCTGAAATTCAAATATCTCAGGTGCCGAATAAGGGAAGCCATTGACCTGAAAGACAAATGACTCACTACAAACACCCGTGGTGTCAGACACCAAAACTTCATATTGCCCCGATTCAACCACAAGAATACTTGGCTCTTGAGAGCCGGATTCCCACAAGTAGTCATAATCGGATGAGCCAAAACCAATGGCTACAGTGTCTTGGCCTTGACAGAGAACTTCAAAATTTCCAAAAGAAGGAGGGTCAATAACCGTTTCATTCACTGTAACAACCTCTTCAAAACTCGAACAAGCATTTTGACCGGTAAATATGTAGGTGCCACCTGAAGATATTTGCACTGATTCAACGACTACACCATCTGAATCTATAACGTCAAAAGGCAGATCAGAAAAATCGAAATTCAACGCATCACTCCCGCATAAGTCGACTTCATTTTCCACAAATGAGCTTGGAGGTGACTCGACTGTCATTATACCTGAAGCTTCATAGACACAGCCATTTTCCAAAATAACGGTCAAGGTATAGCCTTGAACGATTTCGTAAGGATAGGTCAAAGTAAGATCCCCCGCATTGGATGAAGATCCATCTTCAAACTCCCAAAGGTATGACTGGATTTCTGTTTCATCATTTTCCAAGTTGAATGTCATTTCAATCGGCATATTAACACAGCCGGAAACGTCTGGGACGGAGAGGTTCCCCAGACAAGGGTCAGTAACTTCGCAAAAACCTAAAATTTCCTCTTCTGTTAATTCTCTTTCCCAATACCAAAAGTCATCAATTGCGCCATTGAAAAAATAAGGAGGAATAAAGTCTATAGGATTTGCACACTTTCTACCAAGATTTCCCGCCCCTCCCGTGTACCCTATCGAAGTTGCCGTCCCATTATAATCACCATCAACTAATTCACAATCTATGTAAATATCCATGTCCTGAAATCCCCGAAGCACAACTACAATATTGTACCAAATGCCTGATGAAATCGGAAGAAATGCGAATTTACCGTGGCGCTGGGAACCGCTAAAACCACCTTGACCGTTACCATAACTTACTATAATTTGTCCGGCAGATGAGAGCTGAAGCCAAACACCGCTATGCGTCGTGCCTGAAAAGTCAGTTGCAAAAATTATCTGTTGCCCACTGAGTTCATCAAATCTTGCCTTTACAGCAAATGTCATGGGAAAATCAACTTCTAACTCAGGCATGTTTGGAAAATCAACTCTTGATGTATTTCCGTTTAATAAAATGGCGCTTGATGGGTTGCTAAGTTGATCATCAGTAAATGTGACATCTACAGGTAGGCCGTCATACCCGTTTGGAGAAGAATCAGCATAATCGCCATTGAGTTCATAGTGCAACAATAAACCATCCCCCAATTGGCCAAAACAACTTGCTGCTATGAGAAGAAGTGGCAGTAAAACGATATAGACTTTATTGAATCTCACTTAGCGAAAGTTACAAAATAGATGACAAATTATCCGTTCTCAGAGCACATCATAGCGACGCTTCAATCAGATCCTATATAAACGATTGAAAGACCCATCCCTGAAAGTTTCTAAATTTAATACATATCCTTTACTCACCTCATCCAGACCTCACGAATACAATTCTGATCATCAGAGAGCCCATGCGGAAAGTCAATCACAATTATTGCTTCCTCGACTTTCCATAAGTCGAAAAGATGAAAACCAGATGAACAGGCGATCCATTATATTTACCGCTATTCTTATCACTTGTCCTTCGGGTAACCCTGATTTAAGACAAAGCATATGATATTAGTAGAATCATGAAAGCAGCTTCAATTGTCGTGAACAGCGCCCATGCTTAGAGACGTTAAAAACACTTTTAAACAGACGCTTATTTATGGAATGAGTAACATCTCCATAAAGGCTGCAGGACTAATATTAATCCCATTTTACACTGGAAGCCTGAGCACTTATGACTATGGTCAACTGGTCATTCTTGAAGTCATTGCGCAATTTGCAATAGGAATAGTGTCCTTCCAAATTCCTTCTGCTCTGCTCAGGCTAGGAACTAACATCCCAAACATTGAAGACCAAAAAAAACTCTACTCGACATCAATCGGACTGATCGGTATTCTTTCCCTTGTTTTCGCCTTTATAGCCTTTCCATTTGCGAAACAACTCAGTCAGCTCATTTTTTCAAACACTGATTATAAAATTCACCTTGAGCTATTAACCTTCTCTATCATTTTCGAAGCACTTGGACTGATTCCCTTGCAACTAATGAGACTAAAAGAAAAGTCCATGACTTATCTACTTCTCGTTTCACTAAAGTTGATTGCTCTTGTAAGTTTCGTATGGTACTTTGTTGTCTTCCAAGATCAAGGAGTTTATGGAGCTGTGAAAGCCATCATGTACTCAAATCTCGTATTTCTTGTTACTACCGTGCCGATTCAAATCAGGAACATAAGACCTGAATTCAGCCAGAGTTTCGGTGTTGAGATATACAAGTATAGTGGTCCGCTGATCTTCACAACAGTTGCTGCGTTGCTCCTCACATTATCAGATAGGTTGATCATCAAAATTTTCGGTCAATTTGAAGATGTCGGGATCTACGGACTGGCATATAAAATCGGTAGTTTATCAAACCTATTAATTATTGCTAGTTTCTCTCTGGGCTT
>CAZKXG010000042.1:0-8653 GCA_964556465.1 uncultured Cryomorphaceae bacterium
GCATCGTAAAATTCTTTTTGGTTGATGATCGTGTCGATCGCAACGGTCGACTTTCCAGTCTGACGGTCACCGATGATCAGCTCGCGCTGACCTCTTCCGATTGGAATCATGGCGTCAATTGCCTTGATACCTGTTTGCAGAGGCTCGTTAACCGGTTGACGGTAGATAACTCCGGGAGCTTTTCTTTCGATAGGCATTTCATATAGCTCTCCTTTCAGAGGACCTTTGCCGTCGATAGGCTCACCGAGTGTGTTCACTACACGGCCCAGCATTCCTTCTCCAACTTTTACAGAAGAAATTCTTCCGGTTCTCTTCACTGTGTCGCCTTCTTTGATTCCCTTGGCATGTCCAAGTAGAACTGCTCCGACGTTGTCTTCTTCGAGGTTCAGAACCATTCCAATCAGACCCGTTTCGAATTCTATAAGCTCTCCTGCCTGAACGCTAGATAGACCATAAATTCGTGCGATACCATCTCCAACCTGGAGGACGGAACCAACTTCTTCGAGTTCAGCATCTGATTTAAATCCTGCGAGTTGCTCTCTGAGTATTGCTGATACTTCAGCGGGTTTTACTTCAGCCATGATATCTTAAAATTATAATTCTGCGATGTAAGGATTTTTAGAAAATTCTCTTTTCAAAGAGTTGAGTTTACGCGCTACTGATTCGTCGTATTGCTTGTCACCCACACGTATGATGAAACCACCAATCAGTGACTTGTCCACTTTTTCGGTGAGTTCTACTTTATTGTAAATATTCGAAACGAATGCGAGTGCTTTCTTGCGGCTATCCTCTGTGAGAGGAATGGCCGTGGTAATCTCTGCTGTAACAATTCCCTGGTGCTCCCGGTAAATCAACTCATACACGTTGGCAATTTCAGGCAGGATATCTTCGCGATTGTTTTTCGTCATGATATCCAAAAACTTCATGGTAATGGTTCCCACATGACCTGCGAAGACTTTATTCAGGACCATTCTTTTTTGATCAGCCTTTACCACGGGGCTTTTCAACATAATCACCAAGTCACTGCTCGATTTACACGTCTCTGCGATCATTTTCATGTCTGCAGACACGCTTTCAGCATCTTTTTGCTCCAAGGAAAATTCCAGGAGTGCTTTTGCGTAGCGGCGAGCGGCTTTAGAATTCTGATGCATATCAGTTCAATTTGGCTTCTTCGATGTATTTATCGATGAGTGCTTTTTGCTTATCGTCGGCCTTCAGCTCTTCGCGAATTACCTTCTCTGCAATTTCAATGCTCAAGCCAGCTACTTGATGCTTGAGCTCCGCAATAGCTGCGAGTTTTTCGTTTTGAATATCTTCTCTCGCTGAAGCAACGATTTTAGCGTATTCAGCCTCAGCTTTTTCTTTGGCGTCAGCTATAATTTTGTCTTTGCTTGCTCTGGCATCCTTTAGCAATGCATCTCGTTCAGCTCTAGCCTCTTTGAGCAATTCCTCATTGCTCGACTGGAGGTTAGCTAAGTCTTCTCTAGCTTTCTCAGCTGATTTGAGGGCATCGTCTATCGAGTCTTCACGCTCACGAATGGATGCCAAAATAGGTTTCCAAGCCAATTTGGCGAGGATAAGGACCACGATGATGAATGCAATCGAGGACCATAATACCGTTCCAATACTTACCGATAACATATTTTGCTCTTTTAAAGTGAATGAAGGGCCCTAACCAACCGTTAGGGCCATCTTCATCGTGTTTGTTTTAGAGTACAACCAATAGACAAACGATCACCGCGAAAAGCGCAACACCTTCAACAAGTGCTGCTGCAACGATCATGTTTGCACGGATGTCTCCTGTAGCTTCTGGCTGACGCGCCATTGATTCAAGGGCTGAAGCACCGATTCTACCGATACCCATACCTGCTCCAATAGCAGCTAGTCCTGCTCCGATTCCTGCGAATCCAGCATCTGCCGCAGCTTGCAAAATAATAGCTAATAATTCCATTTAGCTTTTGTGTTTATGTGGGTTAATAATTGCCTTGTTAATGATGGCCTTCTTGAGTTGCTTCGCCAAAGTACAATGCTGCCAATAGTGTGAACACATAAGCTTGCAAGAAGGCTACCAGTAACTCTATGAAGAACATGAAAATCATAAATAATACACTTCCGAATCCAACTCCATATCCCGCAGTTGCACTTTGCTCGCCGAAAATCAGAACAAGAGAAACGAAAGCCAAAATAATGATGTGTCCCGCGGTAATGTTTGCTGTAAGTCGAACCATCAATACCAGAGGTTTGATGAAAATACTGGCCATTTCAATCGGAACGAGAATAAATTTAATCGGAAGTGGCACGCCTGCAGGCCATAAAATGTGGCTCCAGTAGTGCTTGTTTCCATTTATCGTGATAATAATGAAAACCAATGCTGCCAATACCATCGTCACTGAGAGGGTACCCGTAATGTTAAATCCTCCAATAAATGGGATGAGCCCCAACATATTGGCTATCCAAATAAAGAAAAAGGTTGTAAGTAGGAAAGGCATGAACTTTTCAGCTTTGGCTGCACTACCAATGGATGGAATGGCTACCTCATCGCGAATGAAAAGAATCAAAGGCTCAAGAAAAGATTGAAGTCCTTTCGGCGCCTGTCCTTTTCTCTTTTTATAAGAGCGCGCCACTGAGCTAAAAATCAATATTAGCAATAGACAGGTAATTAAAACCCCTGTTACAGATTTAGTGATCGAGAGATCCATGACTGCCCCGTTAACAGCTTCACCTGTTTCAGGATTGATTTCAAGTACCTCAGTCCCTTTATCAAAGTAGATGTGCTCGTGAAAGAGCACATAGTCATCATAAGTGTAGTAATGGTAATCTACCTCCTTACCGCTGTTGTCAACATAAGAACCATGCTGCTCATTATGGTAAAAGTGAGAACTTGAAAAAACGTCAAGCCCATCGTCTGTGTAAATAATGATGGGAAGATAAATGGCAAAATCACCTATGATGTGTATTTCGTGTGCATCAGAGATATGATGCATGATCATCTCACCGGCGTCGAAAGAACCTTCTTCGGCATGCGCTTCATTGGAATGAGACTCACTTTCGTGATCATCATGGTCATGCTGAGCAGAGACGTCAAACGTAAAACCAGCAAAAAGAGTCAGAAATAGGATGCTCTTCGCAAGAGCTTTTCTAGTGGCTGTATTCATCAGCATTGTCGGTGTTTTCGGCGCAAAAGGGCGTTCAAAAATCGACTGCAAAGCTATTGATTAAATACGGAGAATGAAACAAAAGAGTAGGTTTTTTTAACACCTGTTGAAAACCGTCTCAATACCTCTGTAAATCAGTGTGATGAAGAGCGGATAAGAGGGAGAAGATTTTTTATCTCAGCTACAAGGAAAAACATGTAACCGATGAGGTATCCGATGGCTGTGAATTTCAAGTTCTCATTATCTAAAACACCAACCATAACGAGTATGATTGCTGAGAGGAATAATTTCGCGGTAAGCGAGCCCATAAAGCTGGCCACAAATATTTGGGGACGCTTGCTATTTGCACGGACCAAAAAGCGGTGAATGAAGAACGAGGCTATGGTAAGCAGTGCAATAGAAAGCCAAAATGACAAAGGGACGGATTGATCAAGCAGTAGATTGGCGGAAGCCCAAGCTCCTGCGCAGACCAAAACTGAAATGAGGAGTATATCTCTGGTAAAATTATTTTTGGAATCGGTAGCCTTCATTTGCCGGTAGTTCTGATTATAATATATATGGAGGCACCCACGCCAATTAATGAGAGAAGCAACGTGAACCAGGGTGTTTTCAATTGAAATCGTTCATCTAGAGCTATACCTCCGTAAACCGCGGCCGCGATGGTAATACCCATCTGAATGGCCATGCTTGAATATTTATAGAAGTCGTTTACCGGTCTGTTAACCTCGTCCTTGTTTGGATTCTTCTTGTCGGGATTGGCTTTGGGGCTCACTGGTAGTGTTTTTGAATTCTTTGATCACTCCTCCTCCCATCGTACAGTTTCCTGTAAAAACAGCTCCAGGCTCGATGGCTAATTTTTTTGTGGTGATATCACATTCTAATCGAGCGGTAGACTTGAGGCTAAGCAACCCGTTCACGGATATTTGCCCGGTAATTTTTCCTTCAATATCGGCATTTTCACAAATCACTTCTCCATCAATAATTCCGGAGGAACCAACCACTAAACGACCTTTGGCAGTGATGGTACCTTTCACAGTTCCATCAATGCGAATGTTGCTATCCGTTTTGATTTCACCTTCGATGCTGGTTCCTGATACAATTCTGTTTAACTTTTCCGGTGTTTGAGATTCGCTCATTTTGGCCATTTCTTTGGTGTTTGAACTCTTGAACATGATATCTATGTTGTGTGCTGCTTAGAGGTAATTTTCCTCGAAGAAGGACTGGTAAACTTCAGCATTTTTATTGCGAAAAAGTGTCGTGAAGTTTTTTGTGGTAATTACAAAAGTCTGGTAACCCTTTTCGTTGATCTCTTTTAAAGCTGCTTTATTTACGGCAAAGGTATTGAAGTAGTTCATTGCATCGGCCTTATCCTTAAAGCTTCTTACAATAATGATTTGGTGATCGCGATCAATGAAGCTATTGGTAATTCTCAAATTATCATTTCTGAAAGAGGCCGTATTGAAGTCGGCGATAGACTCTTTCAAATCTGTAGAACTGTCTTCTGCCTTTGGAAAGATGAGCGCGAAAAAATGCTCGGAATCATCATTCACATTGTACATGGAAGTATTGATCGGAGTATCATCACTTGGCTCTTCAGCATCAGCTGCATCCGAGTCGGGGTTGTTTTTTTTCTCATCTCTGGCTATTTGAGCCTTGAGTTCGTTTAATTGACCTAGCAGCTCTGCAGCTTTGTCGCCTTCTTCGGTGCCTCTGAATTTTGAGATGATTTCACGCAAAAGATTCTCATAAGCTTCGGGCTGCTTTTGAGCACCGATGGTCAGTGCTTTAATGAGGTAGTATTTAGAGAGGTAATTATTATTTGGCTCGTCGCGAATTACGGTGTTGCAAGTCAGCATCACGTCGTTGTACTGCCTTCGGCTGTATTTCTTGTATGTTTCCTCATAAGCTTTTCGCTCTTCTTCTACATTTCGGTTCTTTTCGGTAATGTAGTCAGGGTCTGTGATGAGTTTAGCAAATTCGCTATCTGGATAATCTGCCAGGATCACATTCTTGTAGTATTCTGAGTTGTCCCTGAAACCTGTACCCACAAAACCACCTGACTCTTCCTTCTCCACATAAATGCGGTAGAGCTGATAATGCGCAGGAAGCGAAGTGGCGCTCGTGTCGTACTCATTGGTTATCCGCAAAAAGGACTCAATGGCATTGTCATCATCTTGAAGTCGTTCCTTATAGATTGTTCCGATTTCATATAAAGCGGCAATTATTTCGTTGTGTGCCGCGGCCATCGCATTATCCCCAATCGGGAGTTCACTCAAATAGTCTTCCAGAGTTTTTTCTTCTTCCTCGGTTCCGATATCTGCTAGAAGGGTATCAGTATCCGAACTTTGAGACGGCCCTGATAAGTTTATTTCAGTTTTCATCGATCGCCTCCAATTGTCTTCGTTCGGCCTATCTCCCCATCGACTTTTGAATTCAGTAAATCCTGAGCTGAGCGCATTGGTATTGTAGAAATACCATTTTCTACTGGAGCTCGAGCTACCACCTGAGGAAAAGTTCGGTCGGTTTTGGAGTCTTTCCAGCGCATCGAGTTCTTCCTGACGCTTTTGGTCGGCTTCGGCCTCGAGCTGCGCCATGATTTTCAAGATCTTTTTGTCTCGCTCCTTTTCGTCAAGCGAGGCGAGACCTATTAAACTGTCGTTCGTTTCAACCACCTCAATGTTGGTTACCAAATCATTCAAGGAATTGGCTTTTGCAACTATGGCTTTGTAATTTGGAAAGTCTTCGGGAAGGATGGTGGCCGTGCTGTCATAGTAGTTTTTTGCCAAGACGTAATTTCTATCTGCAAAATTGATCTCAGCTAAGCGCAGGTAACTCTTACCTTTTTGCACGGGGTTGTTTACACTTTTCCTTATTGAAGTTTGCAAATAATCAATTCCTTGAGGAACGTTTTGCTCTTCTAGTTCAATGTCGGCCAGAGCATAATAGATTTGATCAAAGTATTCTTCATTCTTCTCGTCTTTTGCCATTTTGAGAAGCATTTCCTTAATCTTTTTTGAATCGAGTTTTCTATCAAAAGCCAATGCCTGCGAGATCTTAGCATAGAACTCCATCTCGTAATCGGGTTTCATATCTACCACAGCTGCGTAGGCGTCAATCGCGTTTGCATTACGCCCTTCTATATTGTAAACCTGAGCCAGAATATAGGTTAGGCGAGCTTTCATTTGCTTGTCGTCACAAAGTACTGATGCATCTTCCAGGTAAGGAATGGCATCTTTGTAGCGATCTTGTCTCAGCATCATTTCGGCCTTCACGGTCTCCAGACGCCATGCAAAATCCTTTGGCTTTTCCTTGGAATTGTCGTCTTCGACCACACTTAATACGGTGGCTGCTTTTCCATAGCGCTCTTGCTCGATGTAGGTGCGCGAAAGCCAAATGGCCGCATCAAAACGGGAACTTTGCCCTTTGTATTTTTTTGCCACGTAAGAGGTCATTTCCTCAGTTTTGGCATATTGGCCCTTGTAGAAATTGGCTACACCGATCATCAAGTAGCACTCATCAATCCAATTGTTGTACTCTTTTTTACTGATCTCCATGCTGTGGCGATCAATCACCGTACTGCACTTCTCGATGATTTCATCCATCTGGGGATAGAGATTCTTTTGCTCGTCCTCACTTGGTACCACATAAATAGGCAAGAGCTCCAAGTAGTCGTCCTCCTTGCCTGCCCAAAGCTGTTCTTCGGTCAGGCGCAGAATTTCCGAAGCATTAAAATACCAATTGTAATGCGACGTTGTGTTGTGATAAAGCCTATTGGTAAAGCCCGATTTTTTTTTGGAACATCCGGCCAATACAAAGATGGACACGATGAATAGGAGAGTCAGAATCTTATGTGGTCGAATGGAATTCACAGGTTACCTTTTCGGAATAGTCGTTAAACACGATTTATGCAAAATTATTGCATTTTTTGGAATGAGAGTTTTGAAAAAGGATTTCTGATATTTGTCGCTAGCGGATGGATAAGAAACAAACAAAGAAAGAGCGCAGAAAACAGCTCATAAGAAAGCTCAAGAGCAAGTATCGACTCGTGGTCATGAACGATGCCACTTTTGATGAAAGTTTTTCGGCGTTTCTTACTCCTCTGAACGTGATAGCAGGGGTCGCATTTTTGTTCATATCCATAGCTGCTATTGTTCTCTCTGTAGTAATCTTAACTCCTTTAAAAGAGTACATTCCGGGCTATAGTGACACCCAGACCCGTATACGCGCATTAAACGCTACTGTGAAGGTCGATTCATTGGAAGAGGCTCAAGCCGTTTACAGTTCCTATTTTGAAAATATTCAGCGAATTTTGAATGGCGAAGTGGAGACGGATACGTCAAAAATGGCCCTAGGTGGAGATTCAGAAGAGTATGATAATTTAGATTTTTCTGCATCTCACCAAGATTCTCTCTTGCGCCAAGAAATCGAATCTGAGGAAAGGTATGCCTTAAATCCCCAATCACAGTCTGTGTCTGAAACGCTGGGGCTGCCCGGGACGCTGCTGTTTCCACCGATCATCGGGACGATAACATCAGATTTTGATCAGAAGATTGGTCATTATGGTATCGATGTGGCGGCCAAGGAGGGGGAGACAATCAAAGCGATTCTGGACGGAACAGTAGTCATGGCTTCGTTCACCTCTGATGGAGGGAATGTTATCCAAATCCAACACGCCAACAATCTGGTATCCGTTTACAAACACAATTCTATTCTGCTAAAAAAAGTAGGCGATAGGGTAGAAGCTGGGGATTCGATAGCGATTATCGGAAACTCGGGAGAGTTAACTGATGGTCCGCATTTGCACTTTGAACTCTGGTACAACGGCACCCCTCTTAATCCAAGAGATTACATCGCATTTTCCTCTTAATTATGGGACTGAAAGAATGGCTCAGCAAGCCAATAGCGGCCAAGGCTGCCAAAAAAGTTGAGAAGTGGAGTAAAGAGGCCCTGAAGCGCCAAGAAGAAACGCTGTCTTCTTTGTTGTCAAAAGCGCAGAGCACGGCCTTCGGAAAAGACCACTTGTTTTCGGAAATCAATAACTACCAAGACTTTAAGGAGCGCGTATCTCTGCGCGATTACGAAGCACTCAAGCCTTATATTGATAGGGTCGTAGCCGGTGAAGGAGACATCTTATGGCCTGGTCGACCCATTTACTTTTCAAAAACTTCGGGAACAACCAGCGGAGCAAAGTACATTCCGATTACCAAAGAGTCGATGCCTCATCATACCGATGCTGCTAAAAATGCGCTGCTTTTATACATCGCAAAAACCGGAAATGCCAAATTTGTGAATGGCAAAATGATTTTCCTACAGGGAAGCCCCGTTTTGGGAGATACGAACGGAATCCCCACGGGAAGGCTTTCGGGAATAGTAGCGCACCACGTACCCGGATATCTCCAGAAAAACCGACTTCCATCTTTCAAAACCAACTCGATAGATGATTGGGAGACTAAGGTTTCAACCGTGGTAGAAGAAACGCGAAACCAACCAATGAGCCT